>JACPRB010000339.1 GCA_016190155.1 Planctomycetota bacterium | reverse complement strand
GACCGCAACCGAACTCGGGGATCCTCCGTTTTCCGTCCGGAGAATACTATGAGGAAGCCAGGAAGCCAGGAGGAAGACCGAAGGACAGGACGACCGACTTCCTTTCCTGGTTTCCGGCCTTCCTCAGAGATACTCCGGCGACCGGCCTGGAGGTTCATGAAGAATCTTGTCGTAGCACAAAGATTTGATCGATTAGCACAGCAGGGGACCCTGAGAAGAGGCTCTTATGCTCGACAAGCCTGCCGTGCGTGTTACCCGCATTTGAACCGCACCACAATTTGTAACTTGTATTTTATAAAGTGCACACGAACGGCCTTGCCCATTTCGGGGCGCGCGATATAATCATGTACGTCAAGGAGGCGTCCGCGGGAGAGGTCACCATGGCGCCGAAGAAGCTCTACAAGATCGGCGAGATCATCCGGTACACCCGACAGCTCGGGTGGGGACCGGACGGCGAGGGCCTATCCCGACAGACGATCCATAACTACACCGTGATGGGATTGATCCGCGAAGCGGAGCGGACGGAGTCCGGGCATCGCCTCTACGGCGAGGACGTGTTCGAGCAGCTCGGCAAGATCGAGATGCTCAAGCGCCACCGCACGCTGCGCGAAGTCATGGAGATGCTGAAGAAGGAAGTGAAGGAGCCGAAGGCCGCGCGGAGCTAGTGGCGGATCCACTGGGAGAGAACTCGGCGCGGGAGGGAAGGGGCACAGAACGTGGAAGTTGCAAGGGGCGTCGAGCGCCCGGATCGGGCTGCACCTCGTCCGAACCGTTTGCACCGCGGAAATTGCAGCACTTTTGCCTTGCTTGCTTGCGGCCAACCTCTGAGTCCATAACGAGGGGGAAACGAGCCGATGTCGTTCGCCCGGCGGATGCTTCGCCAGTGGCGATGGTGGGTGGTCCTCTTGGCCGCGCTCACCTTCCATCCCTGGCTCACCGAACGGCGCCCAGGAGGCCCGCTGGACGTCCTTCGCCTCAGCCCGCGCGTGGATCGCGTCGAGGCCCTCGCGGAAAGCGATCCCGCGCCGGCCGAACGTGAGGCCGCCGCCCTCTTGAAGCGGGCGCCGTCCTCCTTGCTCCCCCGGCTGCGACGCGCTCAAGCGCGCGCCCGCCTTCGCCTCTTCGCCGCCGGCGAGTCGCCTCTCGACGAAGAAGAGATCCGCGAGCTGAACGATCCGCAACTCACGGCGACGCTCGAGGATCTCCGCCGCTTCGCCCGCGTCTCCCCGCAGGAAGTGAAGGATCGGCTCCGGCGGGAAGCCGCGTCGGCGCCGCTGCTGCTCGCCGCGTGGGAGACGCTCGGAGCCGGCGTGTCCCCTCGGGCGCGCGCCCGCCTGCTCTTCCTGGCGAATCGGTACCCGGAGGCCGCCGAAGCCGGGCGAGCCGCCGGAGAGACGGGCCTCTACATCGAGGCGGAGTCCCTGCGCCGGATGGAACGGCCCGAGGCCGAACCGGTCGCCGTGGCCCTCCTGCGCGGCGACAGCGTCCTCGCGCCGCTGGGTCATCTTGTCCTGGGGCGAATCCTCTTGCGGGGTCGCGACGCCGCCGGATGGTTGCACCTCGAAGAGGCGCTGCCGATCCTGCGCTCATCCTGGGCGGTCATGTCCGCGGCGCTCGACCGAGACGCGCTGTATGCCGAGCTGCGCGAACACGCCTACGCCGAAACCAAGACGGAGGGATTGTGCCGGGCCGCCCGCGTCCTGGAGTCGTGGCACCGCGTGCTTCCGTCGGACTTGCCCGCGCTCGCCGACGCCGCGGAGATCGCGGTGAGGTGCCGGGCGCACGACTTGGCGGCCTCGCTTTTTCGGCGCCTGGCCGAGAGCCTTCCCGCCGGCGAGGCGCGGACCCGCTCGCTGCGCCGCTCGGCCGAACAACTGCTGCAGGCGGAGCGCTTCGTCGATGCGGCGGAGGTCTTCCACGCCCTGCCGGATCGCGACGCCCGGTACCAGGAAGGCATGGCCTTCGCGCGGGCGGGACTGACGCGAACCGCCCTCGAACGCCTTCAGACCTACATCGCGTCCGTCGCGCCTTCCGATCCGCTCGTGCCGGCCGCCATCGTCGAACGCGCGCGACTGCTGGCCGCCGAAGGCCGTCCCGAAGCCGCCGCGGAATTGGATCGATTCTTCTCAGGCTGGCCCGAGCTGGCTGTGTCGCCCGAGTCGGAGGAATGCCGGGCGGCGCTGTTATTGAAGGCGCGCCTGGAGCTTCGTCGCGGAGATCGCGACGCCGCGCGCCGCACGCTCAGGGAATTCGTCGAGCGCTACGCCCCGGCGGATTCCGGCGCGCCGCGCGGCGAAGTCGCCTTCGCCCGCGCCCAGCTGGCCACGCTGGAGATGGAGGCCCAGCGATGGAGCGACGTCTTGACGTTGCTCGATCAGGCGCGGGCGGACTTGCGCGCCAGCCTGGACCCGTCGGACGTGGAAGCCGTGGAACTGGCGGGGATCATGGCGGGCGACGCCTACCTGAGCCTGGGACGCGCCGCCGAGGCGCGGGTGGCCTATGACATGGCCGTCCGCGCGCTGGACAAGCAGCCCCAGTGGCGCATCGTGGCCCTGATCGGACGGGCGCGTGCCGCGTTGCGCCTCGGTACCGAGGAGATGCGCGAGGCGGCTCGAAAGGACTACGCCCGTGCGGCGGACTTGATTCGGCAACATCGCGAGAAAGCCGGCCCGCCGGCCCTCACGATGCTCGAGAACCTGAGGCGGGAGTTGCCATGATGCTCGACGAATTCCTTCGCGACCTGGACCGGCAAACCGAGCTCTATCGTCAGATGCTGGCGGCCACCGAACTGCCCCGCATGCAGGAACTCCTGCGCGAAGCCGGCGCCCTCGATGAACGACTCGCCCCCGTCCGCCGCCGCTGGAGCGAGGTCGCATCCACCCTGGATTCCGATACCGCGCGGCAGGCCGAACGCTCGATCGGCGCCGCGCGCGACGTGCTTGCCCGACTCGTGGACCGGTTCGTGCCGCCGCCCAGCCCGCAGAGAGTTCTGGAAACATACGGAGGAGTAACCGTTCAGCCGTTCGAGAGTCCCGTTCCAGCTTCCGGAACGAGTGAACGGGCGAACCGATGGACGGGTGAACGCTTACACGGAGGGTAAATGGAGACGACGCTCGACACGTCGGAGTTGACGCGCCTGATGCAAGGACTCGACCATGCCACCCACCGCCTCAGCGAGTCGTACCTGAGGATCACCGAGCTCCAGGCGGAACTGACGCAGAAGGAACGCGCCCTCGCGCATCGCTCCCGCCTGGAGATGCTGGGCCGGATGGCGACTACGCTGGCGCATGAGATCCGCAACCCGCTCGGAGGCATCTATCTCTACGCGGCCATGCTGCAGCGCGACGTCACGGATCCCGCCGGACGCGAGACGTGCGATCGCATCCTCAGCGCGGTCACCCAGCTCAACAAACTCGTCGAGGACATGCTGACGTTCGGTCGCGACGCGGAACCCATCCGCCTGCCGCAGGAACTCAGTCCGATCATCGACGAGGCGATCCGATTGTCGGGCGTCGAGGCGCACGTCCATGTGGAGCGGCGATTCGGCGTATCCGAACGGGTGCCCTGCGACGCGGACATGCTGCGGCGCGTCTTCCTGAATCTGGCTCTGAACGCCGGTCAAGCGATGGACGGCGGCGCGCTGCTGGTGCAGACCTCCCCTCAGGACGGCTTCGCGCGAATCGTCTTTCGCGACAGCGGTCCCGGCATTCCGGTCGACGTCCTGCCCCGCCTCTTCACGCCCTTCCTGACGACGCGGGCTCAGGGAACGGGGCTCGGGCTGGCCATCGCGCACAAGATCATCCAGGCGCACGGCGGCACGATCGCCGCCGGCAACGTCAAGCCGCACGGAGCGGAATTCGTGATCCTCTTGCCTCTATGACGCGCGTTCTGATCATCGACGACGAGCTCATCATGCGCGACGCGTTGGCCGCGGCGCTGCGGCGCGCGGGCCACGAGGTGGCCGCGCATGTCGATCCGCGGGCGGCCTTGGAGCAGCTCGCGGCGGAGGATTTTCACGTCGTGCTGACGGACTTGCGCATGCCCGGCATGGACGGCCAGGCGGTCCTGGAGGAGGCGCGGCGTCTGGCGCCCGATGTGCCCATCATCATGATCACGGCCCACGGCGCCGTGCGCGACGCGGTCGCGGCGATGAAAGCGGGGGCGTACGACTTCCTCGGCAAGCCGATCGACCTGGACGAACTCGAGGCCGTGGTGACGCGCGCCGCGCGGCATCGCGCCTTGACGGCCGAGAACGAAGTGCTGCGCGCCAGACTCGACGAGCGCGAACTCGACTATGTCTGGGACGCGAGCCCGGCGATGCGTGCCGCGATGGAAACGCTCCGGCGCGTGGCCGCGTCGGACGCGACGGTCCTGATCTGCGGCGAGACCGGCACCGGCAAGGAGGTCGCCGCCCGGACGATCCATCGGCTCTCGGCCCGACGAGCGGGTCCGTTTCTCGCCGTCAACAGCGCCGCTCTCTCGGCGGGGCTGCTGGAGAGCGAGCTCTTCGGCCATGAGAAGGGCGCCTTCACGGGCGCCGACCGCATGCGGCGCGGGCGATTCGAGCTGGCGGAGGGCGGCACGCTGCTGCTGGACGAAGTGAGTGAGATCGACCTCGCGCTGCAGGCGAAGCTCCTGCGCGTCCTGCAGGAACGGGCGTTCGAGCGCGTCGGCTCCAGCGTGACCCGTCGCTGCAATGTGCGCGTGATCGCCACGACGAATCGGGACTTGCGCGCGGAAGTGGGGCGGGGGCGTTTCCGGGAAGATCTATATTACCGGCTGAACGTGTTGCCCGTGCGACTGCCGCCGCTGCGTGAGCGGCGGGAGGAGATTCCGGCGTTGGCCGAGCATTTCCTGAAACGTTTCGGCGCGCGCAAGCGGATCTCGGCGGCGGCCCTCGATCGCATGCACGACTACGACTGGCCGGGGAACGTGCGCGAGCTGGGCAACGTGATCGAGCGTGCGATCGTGCTCTCGCCGGGCGAGGTCATCGACGAAGACGGGGTCGGGCCGTGTCTCGAAGGACGAGTGCGTCGGCCCGATGTGGAAGGACTGGCGGGATTGCCGCTGGACGAAATCGAGGACCGGCTGATCGTCGCGGCCGTGGAGCGCTGCGGCGGGAATCGCGAGCGCGCGGCGCGGGAGCTGGGCATCTCGTCGAGGACGCTGCGCGACCGATTGAAGAAGACATGAGTGGGGGAAGACCGACCTCCGGACCCGATGACGGGTGCGGAAAGAATCCGTTACGGTCGATAAAGGAGAGGAGGGGGTTATGGATGCCGTAGGACCGGTCATGACCGGGGCCGCGAGATGGCCTGCGTCGACGGGCGTCGCGCCCGCCGATGAGCGTTCGTTTCGCGAGATTCTGCAGCAGTCTCTGGAGCGGGTCGAGCGGCTTCAGGCTGAAGCGGACGGGACGATCGACAAGCTCCGTTTGGGCGAGGCCACGGAGGTCGAGGCGCTCATGGCCATCCAGCGGGCGCGCATGGCCGTGGACGCCATGACGGAGATCCGCAACCGGATTGTGGCGGCATTCACCGAGATCCAGCAGATGAGGGTGTGAGGGATTCGCAGCGATCAAGATGAACCGCTAAAGCGCCGAACCGCCAGGAAGAAGGGATGAGGATTCTCATGGGGATCTGGGAGGTCATGCGGGCCGTCTTCCGGCGAACTCTTGAATGCATGAACGGCTGAGCGTCCTAACTGATGAACGGGTGAAAGGGTGAACAGGTGAACGGCACGTTGCGACGGGCGATGGAGCAGTTCCGCGCCATGTGGGCCGGGTTGTCGGCCGGCCAGCGGGCGGTCGTGGGACTGCTGGCGCTGGCGCTGGCCGCGGCCGTGGCGTGGGGTGTCTCCGCGGCGGGCGCCGTCGGGGAGCAGATGCTGGTCGGTCCGAACACGCCGCCCGATGTTCAGGAACAGGTCCGAGCCCGGCTTGCGGACATCGGATTCCCCTACCGCATTCGCGACGGGGGTATCTACGTGCCGGCCGATCAGGCGGGCGAAGCGTGGCTGCAGATCCAGTCCGTCCTCAACGGGGTCAGCCTGCCCGAACCCAGCATCTTCGATACCCAATCGCAGACGGAGCAGCGCCGGATGGCCGGGCTTCAGGCGAATCTGGCGCGCTCGATCCGCAATCTCAAAGGAATCGAGCGGGCGCAAGTGCAGCTGGTGTCGCCGCAGAGGATCGGACTCAGGGAAACGATCCCGGGCTCGGCCGTCGTCACGGTGGAGCTCAAGCCCGGCGTCGAAGTCACGCGGTCGCTCGTGAACTCGATCGCGCAGTTGGTCGCCGCGGGCTCCGGAGTGAAAACCGAGAACGTGACCATCGGCACGCCGGGGGGCGTCTTTCAGGGCGGCGACTCCGACACGCTGGCGGCATCCGACCTCCACGACCAAGCGCTCGTCATGGGCCGGAAGATCGCGCAGGAAGTGCAGAAGCTGCTGACGATCGAGGCGCGCGTCATGGCCACCCCGAAGTTGAGCGCCAAGCGCGTCGAAGAGGAGCGTACGACGTCGGGCGCGCCTCGCGTCCAGAGCGAAGACGGGCAGAAGGTCGAGTACTTCGTTCCGACGGAGAAGGTCAAGTCCTTCACGCCGGCCGGGGCGGAGCTCGTCTCGTTGTCGGTATCCGTCGTGATTCCGGAGCGGGCGCCGGTGCCCACGGAGGAGGCGCGACGCGCGGAGTTTCTCTCGAGAATCCGATCCATCGTGCGCAGCGCGACGGGCATTCAGGACGATCAGTTCATCTCGGTCGAGACCATTCCGGTGGTGGAGCCGGCGCCGGCGGCCGAGCCTGCGGGATGGGAGCGGGCGTGGGATGCGCTGGGGTCGCACGCGGGACAGATCGGTCTGGTGTTGTTGATGATCGTGCTGGCGGTGGGCCTGTGGAAAATCCTGCGCGCGGCGGTGGATCGCGTTCCGTCCGTGTCGGTCGAGGAATCGGCGCGTCCGGCCGGTCAAGCGATCACCGAGGAGGCGCGCCTGCGGGAAGCGGTTTCGGAGGCGGTCCTGAAGGAGCCGCGCGAGGCCGCGGAGGTCGTTCGGCGGCTGATGGAGCGCTAGGATGAGTTCAGCCGTTCATCGGTTCATCCGTTCGTTCGTTCGGGACGCCGGACGTCGGGATTGGACTCTTGAACTGTTGAACGGTCGAATGTTCGAACGGATGAACTGATGATTGCAACCATGTCGGCGCGCAAGGCGGCGGTGCTGCTGACGGCCATCGACCCGGAAGCGGCGCGCGCCGTCATGCAGCACCTGATGCCCGAGGAG
>JACPRB010000324.1 GCA_016190155.1 Planctomycetota bacterium | reverse complement strand
GTCCTATCCTTCGGTCTTCCTCCTGGCTTCCTGGCTTCCTCATAGTATTCTCCGGACGGAAAACGGAGGATCCCCGAGTTCGGTTGCGGTCGCCGCGCTGCGTCCTCAGCGTCCTCTGGTGTTGGGGTTCGGGTTTTCTCTGCGTCCTCTGTCCCTGTCTCCCTCTGCGTCCTCCATCCGTCAATCCCCCTCCAGATCCCGCGGCTCCGCCTCGACGGGCGGCGGGAGCGGCGGCGCTTCCACCCCCGGCACCGGGGAAACCACCCCGAGCCGGAGCTGTCGTTCCGCGTCCACCACGTCGCGATTGACCTTCCGCACGACGGCCAGCAGCTTCTCCCTGAGAGGATCGCCCCGGTCCAGCGCATACGCCGTGTTGCGCATCAGCTGGATCGTCAACCGCAGCACCCGCACCAGGTCGCCGTCGCTGGTCCCCGTGTGCGCCTCCAGGTCCTTCCACGACACGCCTTTCGCCCAGGCGTAAATGGCGCTCGACATCCGAAAGTCCAGCTCCTTGGTGCGGTCCTCCAGATCCAGGGAATCCTCCGTCAACAGGATCGGATCCACCGCCCGATAGGAGGCCTTCCGGACCCACTTCATTCGCGGCGTCTCGAACCGGCGGTGCCAATCCGCCTTCTTCGCCTCATACACGATCGCGCAGAACACGACCGCCAATTCCTCCTCCGAAAGCTGCGCCAGCACGCCTTTGAAGGCGAGCTCCGTCACCTGGAGCTCGTACCCTTGGATGTTCTTCGCCAGCCGCCCCTTCGGCGTCAATCCGCGATCGTGCCCGATGTAGCCCAGCTGCCTCAGGAGCGTCAGCTTCTTCTTCATCTGCGCCCGCTTCTCCGCGAACGACTTCTCCGCCTTCTCCGGCCGGCGCTGGAAATTCGCGAACGATTTCTCCGCCGCCGTATAAATCCGATCCCCGAGATGCTCGTGCAAGGTCAACAGCGTCGCGTACGAGAGGTTGAACTGCGAGCGGATCGGCTCGATGGACCCTCCCGTCAAACGCTCCACGACGTTGACGCGTTCGTAGGGCCACTCGAGCACGGAATAGACGTATCCGACGGGATCGATGCCCCGGCGCCCGGCGCGCCCGGACATCTGGTGATGCTCGCGCACGCGGATGTACCCCATCCGATGGCCGTCGAACTTGTGAAGCGAATTGAAGACGACGGTGCGCGCCGGCATGTTCACGCCGACGGCGAACGTCTCCGTGGCGAAGAGCAGCTTCAAGAGCCCGCTGGTGAAAACACGCTCGATCACTTCCTTGAGCGTCGGCAGGAGCCCCGCATGATGGAAGGCCGTCCCCTTGGCCAGCAATCCGCGCACCTGCTCGGTCGTGGCGTCCGAGGGCAACCCGAAGCGCGCCAGCAAGTCGTCGTACAGACGCAGCATCTCGTGGCGCTGGTCGGGGTCGAGCAACGGCCGCTGCACGAGACCCGAGAACTCCTCGCACTCGCGTCGATTGAAGGCGAACCACAGCGCCGGAAGACGATCTTCGGTGGCCAGGTGATCGACCAAACGCGCCCGCCACTTCGCCGGGTTCATGTCGGACTCGACGCGTTTGAAATACGTGGGGAAGTCCGGCGACAGCTCCAGGCGGGCCAGATCCTGCATCGTCTTGATGCCTAATCCCGGCACATAGACGAGATGCTTGAGCGGCACCGGGCGCTTGTCTTCCATGATCATCCGGATGGGCACGTGGGGCCGGACGGCGCGAATCCACTTCGTCAGGAGGTCGATGTTGGGTACGGTCGCGGAAAGACAGAGAAAGCGCACGTGAGGCGGCGCGAAGATGATCGACTCCTCCCACACCGTGCCCCGCTCGATGTCGTCGAGATAGTGGATCTCATCGAAGATCGTGTAGACCACGTCCTGAAGCATGGCGGCGGACTCGAAGACCGTGTTGCGGAAGATCTCCGTCGTCATGAGGAGGATTTGCGCGTCCGGGTTGAGCGTGACGTCGCCCGTCTTGATTCCGACGCGCTCGCCGTACTGCTCCGTCAAGTCGCGGAACTTCTGGTTGGACAGCGCCTTGATCGGCGCCGTGTAGATGGCGCGCCGCCCCTCGGCCAGGCACTTCTCGATGGCGTACTCGGCGACGAGCGTCTTGCCGGCTCCGGTGGGGGCGGCCAGCAGGAGCGATTCACCCTTGTCGATGACTCGGGCGGCCTGCTCCTGAAAGGGATCGAGCGGAATACCTTTGAAATCCATGGAGTGCTAATGATGTCTGCGGAGGTCATGGCGGGTGGGGCGGGGGTCAGAAGTCCCTCCGGGGAATCCTGGCCTTCTCCCCACCCCCGAGCCGACGCTTTACTGAGGCTCCTCCTTCTTCGGCTCCTCGGGCTTGGGCTCCTCTTTCTTCGGCTCTTCGGCAGACCCTTCGGTCTTCTGCTTCTCCTCCTGAAGCTTACCTTGGTACCAGATCCACTCGCCGTAGTTGTCGAGGAACTCCGTCTCCTCGGGAGTCGGCTTTTGACCGAGGACGGGTTTGCCGTTGATGGTCTTGAGCCTCTCCGGGCCCCATTCCGGCGGAGGGAACTTTTCGTAGATTCCCCGCGCTTGCACGAAACGCTCAACCTCCTGCTTGAGCTTTCCTTCGACGGAAGACTTAGCCTCCTCCATCTTCTTCTTCTTTCGCCGCTCTTCGATCTCCGACTTGCGAGCCTCTTCCACCTCCTGTTCGCGGCGGCGCCGGCCGGCCTCTTCCGCCAGGATGCGGGCGTACGCGTCCTCCCGAGCACGCTCGCGGGCCAGCACCTCCTCCGGCGTCAGGCTGGGCAGCCGCCGGGAGGACTTCACCTGAAGCCGTTCGAATCCCACGAGATTCGGCAGGAACTTCCCGCTCAGCGGATCCTTGCTGCCGCCCATGTCCGGATACTCCAGGCTCATGTCCAAGAGGATCGTCTTGGCTTGCGCCAGCGGGATTTCATCCCCGGTCGCCGGATCCGTGAAGGGGATGAGCTTGCCCAGGACCCCGAAGCCGCTTCGCAAGATCAGCTCCACGCGCTGGCCGTACTGCATCTCCTTGAGAGGATCGTCCTGCTTCTGTTGAGCCACCGCGGGGGATGCCGATATCAACAGCAACGCCACGGCCCAGGGCTTCATAGGCACCTCCAGAACCTTACACGATGATATCACCCCGAGGACCGGCGACAAGGGTCCGCATTCGACGAATGCGACCCATCCGCCGCCCAACCCTTGACACCTCCGAAAGTCCTCCGCACCATACCCCCCATGGCGAAGGGCAAGCGCGGCCGGCAGTATCACGTCGGCGTCGGTCCCGGCCAGGTCGCGCCGTACATCCTCCTGTGCGGAGATCCGGCACGCGCCGAGAAGATCGCGCGGCGATTCGACTCCTCGCGAGGCCCGTGGTGCAATCGCGAATACGTCACCTACACGGGCACCCGCGGCGGGATCGACATCACAGTGACGGGAACGGGGATCGGACCGGACAACATGGAGATCGCCCTGATCGAGCTCGCCCAGTGCGTGCGCAATCCCACCTTCATCCGGATCGGCAGTTGCGGCGCGCTCCAACGGCAGATCGGGCTGGGAGACCTCGTCGTCTCCACCGGGTCCGTCCGATTGGAGAACACGTCGACGTATTTCGTTCCCGAGGGTTATCCCGCCGTCGCGAATTACGAGATCGTGGTGGCGCTGGCCACCGCCTGCGCCCGTCTGGGATACCCCCACCATGTGGGGCTAACCGCCACCGCGCCCGGTTTTTACGGCGCGCAATCCCGAATCGTGGCGGGCTTCCCTCCGCGTTGGAAGGACATCCCGGCCGACCTGGCCCGAGTCGGCGTGTTGAATCTGGAGATGGAGATCAGCGCGCTGCTCACGCTCGCCTCGGTAGGGGGATACCGCGCCGGGGCGGTCTGCGCCGTCTACGCCCAGCGCCCGCGGAGTCTCTTCATCGAGAGTCCGGCGAAGGAGCACGCGGAGGCACGGGCGATCGACGCGGCTCTGGCGGCCCTGGAGGTGCTCAAGACGATGGACGATTGGCGCCGCCGCACCGGCGCGAAGCACTGGCGCGTTCAGTGAACCGGCGCCGCGAGCGTTCACCCGTTCCTCTGTTCGTCGGTTCATTCGTTCCGGAAGCTGGACGCTGGAACGGGACTCTCGAACGACTGAACGGAGGAACGGTCGACCTGTTAAACGTCTGAACGGTTACCCGTCGCCTGGCGAAGACCCCGTAGCTCGTCGCGAATCTCGCGCAGGCGATCGATGACCGTCGCGGACACCACCGCGTTCGGCCTTCGGTCGTCGAGGTCGCCCAGTCCCGCGTCCCGATATCGCTTCAGCAGCGCCAGGATGCGATCACGAATCTCCTGCGCGTCGGCGATCCCGCGCAGGACGCCGCGGTGAAACGACATCGCCGCTTCTTCCCCCTTCGCCACCGGCGAGGCCCCTCCCGCCGTTTGCACGACGAGATTCGAGATGCTTAGGAGTCGTTCGATGGGGCCTTGATGAATCTTGAGGTTCTGGATGTTGGCGAACGTGTAGGTCGCTTCATGAATGAGAAGCACTCCCTGCCGGATCCGCAGGCTGCGATCGGTCACGATGTAGTACCGCATCTCATACTCGAGGTGGATCAGGAAATAGCTGAGCCCGACCCCCGTGAGCGTGATGCCGACGAGGATAATCGCCGCGATGGAGGCCGTCGTCTCCCTCGATACCACGCTGACCAACAGGAAGGCGACCTCGCCCAGGCCCACGAAGACCGTCCCCAGCATCATGAGCAAGAGTCGATATCGCAGGAAGTTCGGAGCGGCGCGAAACACCTGCACGGAACCCGGCGATCCGGCCGGCGCCGCAGGAGGATCCGCGGGGGCCCTGAGAAATCGCAACAGCGTCCCTTTGAACAAATTGTAGATCATGGCTTGCGCGTCTCCGCCTGCTGGCGCATGGCCCGCATCTCGTCGCGAATCTCCGTCAAAAGCGCGACCGTCTCGTCCTGCGGACCGGATGTCGGAGCTTCCTTGTCGCCGAAGCGGGCCCCGCGCATCTTGGAGTACAAGAAGTCCCGCACGGCCTCGTACTGGAGCAATCCGACGATGGACATCTCCGCCGCCGCGCTGCCCGCAGCCGTCTGTATGTGGATCGTCGCTAAGCCCAGCCATCGCTCGAAAAGCCCGCGGGAAAGGTGGATGTCCTGGATGCGGGCGTACGTGAGATAAATTTCCTGACGCCACAGGATGCCCCAGGACATGGAGATCCCCTCGTCGTCGAAGCGGTATCTCAACGTCTCGTACTTGAAGAAGCAGGGCAGAAAGACGATCGGGAACGCGGGGCCGCCGAACGCGCAGCGTAGGAGGTAGAGCCAGAGAAGGCGGCGGTCAGGACGCGTGATGGCGAACATCGCGGCAGCGTCGGTCATGATTGCGCTCTGGTAATTCCTGTAAGGCAACGATCCGGCCATTGTAGTCAGACGGTTCTCGCTCAGCTAGAATCCCCTGCATGCCTGCGGTGAACGCTTGCCAAGCAACGTTTCGCGATCGCCAGCGCCCGCCTTTCGGATGCTTCTCGGGTGTCGTGCTCATGCTTCTGCTGGCGATGATCGTCATGGGTTTTCTCGTTGTAGTGAAGCACAACTGGATCACCCTGGAGCTCCTGCTCGTCCTGCTCGTGCTGGGAGCCATTGCGGCGTTAATCGGTTGGATTGTGGGTTCCGTGCTGAGTGCTCGCCGGAGGATCACGGCCGATGCGAACGGGCTGTCCTGGTACGAGGGTGCGGCACAAAGAGTCGCATGGGATCGGATCGAACGCCTCGACGTGCGCCGCGATGTGCCAATCGGGAACTCTCGGATCACGGTGGCCGTCCTTCACACGAGTGGTCGATCCGTTCTGGCTCTCGGCGCCACGAATGGAAGCGAGACGGAACCGCTAGGCGTTCATTCATGAACCTCCAGGCCAGTCGCCTGAGTATCTCTGAGGAAGGCAGGAAACCAGGAAAGGAAGTCGGTCGTCCTACCCTTCGGTCTTCCTCCTGGCTTCCTGGCTTCCTCATAGTATTCTCCGGACGGAAAACGGAGGATCCCCGAGTTCGGTTGCGGTCGCCGCGCTGCGTCCTCAGCGTCCTCTGGTG
>JACPRB010000326.1 GCA_016190155.1 Planctomycetota bacterium | reverse complement strand
GGCCATGAGGATGGACAGCTGGAGCTCTTCGATTCCTTCCGCTAATACCCCGCGGCTTGCCGCGGGGTCGTTTATTCGGACAGTGCCGGTGGCGCGCGAGGCGTTGGCGGCGGTGCGTTCGGAGGCGGATGCCGCCGGGGTGCAGGCCGACGTCTGGACCGAGGCGGTGGATTTGGACGCGATTCAGGAGGACGTCAAGGGCGTCTTTCTGACGCATCTCGAAGTGCGCGGAATGCTTGTGGAGCACGTGCCGCTGCTGCGGGCCTTGAAGATCATCGATGAGGGGAGCGCCTGAGCGCATGCCCGAGCAGGTCGTGGGGGCCACTCGCGTAGGCGCCTATATGGTTCGTGAGGGTCTCTTCGCGCAGAAGGGAGCCTCGGATGCGCAGGCGCTCGCCCTTGTGGGCAATCTGCGGGACGATCTTGCGCTTCGGCTGGCGGAAGGCGGGGTTGTTTGGGCGACGCGATGGGCTGACGAAGAGGCCGCGAGCCGGTTTGCGTCCGTCTACGGGAAGATGAACCCGGAGGCGCGGGTGATCCGCAAGGGTGACCTCGTCTTCGTCGGCGTCGGGCCGGTGAGCGATCCGGAGGAGATATTCGGCAGGGTTGTTTTGATTCGTTGACGAGCCGCAGCGGACGATTGCGGAGGCTACTCGAAGCTCTTCACAAGACGTTCCAAACGATGATCCAGGCGGCCGGTAACGCCGCTGCCCTTATTCTCCATCGTCCACTTCACGATGCCCACCTCGCGGATTTGCGAAGAATTCGCCTCTGACGTCGAATAGTCTGGTAGGAGGTGCAGGATGTTGAAGGAAAAAGGCGAGCGGAGCGCGCTCTTCATGGCGGCCATCGTGGGAGGGCTTCTCTATCTTGGATACGCCTACATGGCGCATGCCAGCCAACCTACGGCAGTTCAGTTGGATCGTTATTGGGCTCGTCTCGACCGGGCCAGCTATCGCGCGGACTTCGACAGCACGATCGGTTTCTTGAAAGCGAACACGCTGGTGATCGGCGTGGTGCTGGGTGCTCTGACCGCACTGCTGGCTGACCGCAAGAACCGCAGTGTGCTGGGGTGGGGCCTGGCGGGTTTCTTCCTGTGGTTTCTTCCTATCCTGGTGCTGGCGTTCTTGTCGGCCGAGTGTCCGCAGTGCCGGGCGCCTGCGGGGACATGTGGTCACCATGAAAAGGCGCCCCGCAGGGTCAAGACAGCTCTGAATCGCTCGTAGTGTCTCGATCGCGCGGCTCTCACGCGAGGAGCAACCCCAGCGGGATCGCCCACAGGCGATCTCCAAGAGAAGCCGCTTCCCTGCCGTTGTGGGCGAGGATGGCCGCCCGGCAGCGCGGGTGCTTCTCGACGAATGACGTGAGGCCCACCAGATCGCCATCATTCCATCGCGAGGCGGACTTGACCTCGATGGCCAGGCAGTCTCGGCCGTCCTCGATTGCGAAATCCACCTCGTGCCGTCCCTGGACGCACCAGTAATGGAGCTTCGCGCCTCGCCAGTGGGCGGCGAGGATGGAACTGAGGTTTTGCGCGACGTAGGTCTCGAGCAGGGGTCCTCGCAGAGGTTCACCCGCCTCAGGCGGGAGGTCCTTGACGCCGGCCATGTAGGCGGCCAATCCGCTGTCGGAAAAGACGATCTTGGGCGTCTTGAGGACGCGACTCGCCCGGTTGCGGACGTACGCCGGCCGCTTGCGGATGACGAAGGAGGTCTCCAGGAGGCTCAGATATCGGGCCGCCGTCATCGTGGGCAGCTGTGCGTCGCGTGCCAGCTCGCTTTGATTGAGGATCTGGCCTGAGCGCAGGGCCGCCAGTCGCATGATGCGCCGGAACGCACCCTCACGGCCGGTGCACGTGAAAAAACCGTCCGCGCGACTGGCAGAGGAGGCTGCGCAGGTGCGGAACCCGTTGGCGCACATGATGAAGGAGCCTACGCGACTGCGGAAGCCCCCGGTGCCTGTGACAAAGCAGCTGACGCGCACGAATATGCCCTCCTCGTGGCCGGAGAGGAGGCTGCGCGAGTCCGGCGAACCTCAAGCCCCGTCGGATGAGTCGCGGCTTGACTGCTCCGCAACCCCACGTCAGAAATGCGCTTGCCCCACAGCGAAATCCGCTATAATCCCGCGCATACGTGTTCACTCGTTCATCGGTTCAACCGTTCATCCGTTCCGGCGGGACCCTCGAACGCGTGAACGGCCGAACTTCAGAACCTCTGAACTTTGGTTATGGGAATACGCGTTCGATTCGCCCCGAGCCCGACCGGCGACCTCCACATCGGGAGCGTCCGGACGGCGCTGTACAACTTCCTCCACGCCCGACACGAGAAGGGCACGTTCGTCCTGCGCATCGAGGACACCGACCAGAAACGCAACAAAGAAGAGGCCCTCAAAGGCATCGTCGACGGCCTCCAGTGGTGCGGCCTCCATTGGGACGAAGGGCCCATCTTCCAGAGCGACCGCCTCGACGTCTACTCTCGCTACGCGAAGAAGATCGAGGAATCCGGCCGTGCGTACTGGCGCGACGACCCCGGCAAAGGCCGCGCACTCGTCTTCCGCATCGACCGCGAAAAGATCGCCTGGGACGACCTCGTCCATGGCCCTTCCGCGCGCGACATCTCGCTTGACCCGGACCTCGTGCTCGTGAAGTCGGACAGCTTCCCCACCTACAACTTCGCCTGCGTGATCGACGACCACGAGATGAACATCTCGCACGTCCTGCGCGGCGACGAGCATCTCGCCAACACCCCGAAACAGATCTCGCTCTATCGCGCGCTCGGGTGGGAGCCGCCGCGATTCGGCCACATGCCGCTCATCATGGATCCCGACGGCGAGAAGCTCAGCAAACGCAAGATCGAGAAGTACCACGGCATCGGCCTGCCCGTGATCGTGGAGGAATGCCGCGCCTTGGGATATTTGCCCGAGGCCATCGTCAACTTCGTGGCGCTTCTGGGGTGGTCGCCCGGGGGCGATCTCGAGCTCATGACGCTCGACGAGATGATCGAGAAGTTCACCGCGGACCGCATCGGCACCACGCCGGCGCGGTTCCTCGTCGACAAGCTGCTCTGGATGAACGGGATCTACATCCGCAAGTGCCCGATCGATCGGCTGGTCGAGTTGACGCGGCCGTACATCGAGTCCACCTACGGCCCGCAGCCCGTCGAGAAGCTCCGCGAGGCCGTGCGGCAGCAGCAGGAGCGCATCAAGCGACTCGACGAACTGCCGGCGCTCACGAAGTTCGCGTTCGCGCCGAAGATCGAGTACGACGCGAAGGCGGTGGCGAAGTGGCTCACGGCGGACGGCGGCCGCGCGATCCTGGGAGACCTGCGCGCGGAGCTCTCGGAGTTGCGCGCCTTCGACAAGGCGGCCGTGGAGTCCGTCCTGACGCGCGTCATGGAGAAGCACAAGACGAAGCTCGGCAACGTCGCGCAGCCGCTGCGCGTGGCCGTCACCGGCGGGACCGTGAGCCCTCCCATTCACGACACGCTGGCCATTCTGGGGCGCGAGACGGTGCTCGCGCGCATTGACGAGGCGCTGAAGCTATGAACCCAGTCCTGGTCGTGGGATCGGTGGCGTTCGACACCTTGGAGACGCCGTGCGGGCGGCGCGACGACATCCTCGGCGGGTCGGCAACGCATTTCGCGTTCGCCGCGCGGCACTTCGGCAAGGTCCGGCTGGTGGCGGTCGTCGGCCGCGATTTTCCGAAGGAGCAGGTCGATTTGTTCGAGAGACTCGGGATCGACACCACGGGGTTGGAGCGTTCCGAGGGGCTGACGTTCCGCTGGCACGGCAAGTACGAAGGCACGATGAGCATCGCGCACACCGTGTCCGTCCAGCTCAATGTGCTCGGTGACTTCCAGCCGAAGATTCCGTCGGCGTACCGCGACACGCGTCACGTGCTCCTGGGCAAGGCGAGTCCCACCACGCAGCGCACGGTTCTGGATCAGCTCGCGCGGCCCGAGTTCGTCATGATGGATACGATGGACATCTGGATCCGGAATCAGCGCAAAGAGGTGTGGGACTTACTCCCGCGCGTGCAGGCGCTGTGCGTAAACTACGAAGAGGCGCTCATGCTCGCGCAGGAGGACAACGTCGTGCGCGCGGGCCGCAAGCTGCTCGACGCGGGCGTTCGGATGGTGATCGTCAAGCGCGCGGAGCACGGGGCGACGCTCTTCACGTCGCGGTTCCTGTTCTCGATTCCCGCCTATCCCACGGAAACGGTGGTCGATCCGACGGGCGCGGGCGACGCGTTCGCGGGCGGGATGCTCGGCTCCATCGCGCGCAACGGGATCGCCGACGGTTCACTCAAGCGGTCTCTGGTGTACGGATCCGTCATGGGCTCGCTGGCGGTGGAGGCGTTCGGGACGCAGCGGCTGCACGAAGCGACGGCCGACGAAGTCGAGCGCCGTTATCGCGCCTTGCAGGATATGATTTCCCTGTAATGGGTTCGCCGGAATCCAGGCGCGAATGGATGGTCGGTCTGCGGGGGTTCAGCGGTCTGCTGACGGCCGAGGAGGTCGTGTCGCTGATGCGGGCCGGCCAGATGCGCGAGGAGGACCTCGTGAAGCGCCGGGACGAGCCCTGGCGGCCGGCGCGGGAGATCGCGGAGCTGGCGGCCCTTCTCCAGTCGGCGACGGCGGGCACCCTTCCCTTGCCTTCGCCCGGTGAAGTCGCGCCGCCGAAGACGGTCCCGGCGGCCGAGCGGCCGTCTCGGTTTCGCCGTCTGGATGCGTATCGCGGCCAGGAGCGCAAAGAGGCGGCGTCGACGGCGACTCGTCCGAAGGTGGAGGCGGCCGTGCCGGACCCGAGCGCGAGCACGGCGGGTTCGCTGGGACCGCTGCCCGCCAAATACTACTCTCCTGCGGAGCTCGTGCGCGACACGTCCTTCGCGTTTCACGCCGGCAAGTTGGCGGTCGCTTTCATCACGCTGTTCCCATGTCTCTTCGTGTGCGCGTGTCTTGGGGCGGCTGTCGAGCGATTGAGCGGCGAAGGGTTCGCGGTCGTGGCGAGCGCGTTCTTGCGCGGCTTGTCGGCGGCGGTGGCGGCCGTCGGGGGGCTGACGGCGACGGTGCTCTTGACGTGGATGACCCGGCGGCAACTGGAAGGCGCGGCGCGTCCGCTCGACGAGATGAAATCGCACGCGCTTCGGGCCCTGCCGGGGGTCGCGATCGTCGCGGGCGTGCTCGGGGCCCTTTACGCGATGCTTCGCGGAATCTTGTGGCTGTTGCAGTGGGTGCGCGACCAGAGCCAGTTGACGTCGTACCTGTTGCGCTACCTGGAGTTCATGCCGCTGACGGTTTCGGCGGGCATGGTCGCCACGCTCGCCCTCGGCGCGTCGGGCCTTCTCTACATGGCCGTGGCGCTGGCGGTCGAGAATTGCACGACCGTAGGGGCGCTCAAGTACGTTCGTTCGGTGATCCGGGGGCAAGGCGGGCGGGTCGCGCTTCACCTGTTCATCATGACGTGCGCGGTGGCGGGGGCCGGGGTGATCTGCCGGGGATTGGTGACGCAGGTGTGGATCCTCCCGCATACGCTGCGATCGGGAGAGCCGGTGGCGACCGTGGGTTGGCTGCCCAGCGCGCTTTATGATCAGGCGTTGCCGAACGCGCTCATTGCGACCATTCCCCTGACGTTGCTCGCCACGTTGGGCGTTCTTTCGTATCTGGTCATGCGACATCCCGAGGACGTGGCGCTGGGTGTGGGCGTGGTTGAGCCGGGAGAGACGAGCGCAGGCGACCCGGGAGGTCCGTCGGCACGGGAGAATGCGCCGATGGAGCAGACGTCGCCGGCGGCCACGCGTCCCAGTTCGGAAGGTCTGCCCGAGGCCCCGCCGGAGCTCGAGGTCGAGGAGGACACGGAGGAGCCGCCGGGGAAATAAAAAACCCGCTCCACGCGGGAGCGGGTTTAAGTAGCCTGGCAACGACCTACTTTCCCGCCGAAGTTATTCCCAGCAGTATCATCGGCCCCAGAGGCTTCACGACCGTGGTCGGTATGGGAACGGGTGTTACCCCCTGGGCATCGGGTCACCAGGCAGGAGTATATATAGGAATCGGCGGGTCCCATGTCAAGAGTTTCCCCCTTGCCGTTGAGAGGTTTTGAGATATTGTTTCCTACGACCTGTCTCGGAGGAGCCCATGAGAACCACCCTGATGGCGTGTGCGGCCGCTTTCTGCTTCGTCTCGCTGTCGGCGTGCGCCACGAGCGCCGACGAGGATCTCGTCGTGCCCGAGGGGCCCAGCCGATGCGACATGAAGCTCGTCGTGAAGGCCGATTGGTGCGCGTCGTGCGAGCGGTTCTGTGGACCGGAGTGCCCGACGGATGCCAAAGGCGCGTGCACTTCCTGCGGTCGCGCCACCGAGAAGCGCGATGCGTGCGTGAAGGTCTACTACACCTGCAAGCAGTGCCGAAAAGACCACGACGAGCCGTGCAAGCTTCACAGCGCGTACGCGTGTTGCGAAAAGCGAGAGCTGCTGGCGCGGGTCGCGTGCGCGTGCGGCGGGAAATGCCCGGGAGGCTTGTGCCAGAAGTGCAAGGAACGCGGCGGCTGCCGGCCGCGATGCCTGCACTGAGGCGGCGCGCGTTCAGATTGGTCTTGACACGGCGGGCTGGTATACTGGGCGCCCTCATGTCCCTCCGCATCGCCATCCCCAACAAAGGGCGCCTCATGGAGGACACGATCGACCTCCTGCGGTCGATCGGCCTTCGGGTCCCCCACACGCTGGACCGCAGCCTCATCATCAACGCCAGCGGCGGACGGTGCCAGGTGCTGCTGACGCGCGCGCAAGACATCCCAGAGTTCGTCGAGATCGGGGCGGCCGACCTCGGGATCACCGGACTCGACCTCGTCGAGGAGACGGGCTGCCGCGTCGAACGACTGCTCGACCTGGCGTACGGACAATGCAAGCTCATCGTCGCGGCGCCGGAGCACAACGGTCCGGATTCCCTCGACGACCTGCCGCCGAACGCGCGCATCGCCACGTCGTACCCCAACCTCACGAAGCGGTTCTTCGACCGGCGCAAGCGGAAGACCACGATCGTGCCCATCACGGGCGCGGCGGAAATTACGCCGTACATCGGCGTTTCCGACGCGATCGTCGACCTCACGCAGACGGGCGCGACGTTGAAGCAGAACCATCTCGTGCTGTTGGACACGATCATGGACTCGCGCGCCGTCTTCATCGGCTGCCGGACGAGCATCGATCGCAAGAAACAGGAGATCGAGGAAGTCGTCGAGGCGTTGCGCAGCGTGCAGGAGGCGGCCGGCAAGCGGTACCTCATGGCGAACGTGCCGGACAAGGACGTGAAGAAGGTCGTCGACGTCATTCCCGGTCTGACGGCGCCGACCGTCATGAATCTGGCCAAGACGGGCGTGGTCGCGGTGCATGCCGTCGTGGATGAGGATCAGCTCAACGCCATCATCCCGAAGCTCAAGAAGGCGGGCGCCAGCGGCATCCTCGTGATTCCCATCGAGAGGATCATCCCGTGATCCCCGTCCGGCCGCTGCGCGACTACGTGCTTCGACGTCCCGGCGCGGTGAACGCGGACGCGCTCGAGGCGGTGCGGCGGATCGTCGATGACGTGCGCGCGGAGGGAGACCCCGCCGTCCGCCGTTACACGAAGCAATACGACGGCGTGGAGCCGGAGAACCTCGAGGTGAGCGCCGACGAGTTCGCCGCCGCGGAGCGCGCCGTCTCGCAACAGAGTCAGCTCGCCATCCGATCCATGCTGGACAGCGTCACCCGCTTCCACAAGCAAGGCGTTGCGAAGGCGTTCGAGTTCCAGCCGATGCGTGGGATCGCGCTGGGACGGATGGTCGTTCCCTTCGACAGCGCGGGATTGTACGTGCCCGGCGGATCGGCCGCCTACCCGTCCAGCGTGGTCATGGCGGCGGCGCCCGCGACCGTCGCCGGAGTGAAGCGCCTGATCCTCTGCACCCCTCCCGGACCGGAGGGCGCCGTCCCGCCGGCCGTCTTGTTCGCGGCGAAGATCGCGGGCGTCGAGAAGGTCTTCAAGATCGGCGGCGCCCAGGCGATCGCGGCGATGGCGTACGGGACGCAGACGGTCCCCCGCGCGGAGATCATCGTCGGGCCCGGCAACAAGTACGTGACGGCGGCGAAGAAGATCGTGTCGGAGCATGCGGCGATCGATTTCCTGGCGGGTCCGACCGAGATCCTCGTGCTGTCGGACGGCGAGGCGTCGCCGCGTTTCATCGCCGCCGACCTGATCGCACAGGCGGAGCACGACGTCGCCGCATGCGCCGTCTTCGTCACGACGTCGTCGAAGCAGGCGGAAGCGGTGGCGGGCGAGCTGACGGCGCAGGCGGGAACGCACGCGCGCGCGGAGATCATCCGGAGTTCCTTGCAGGAGAACGGCGCGCTGCTCGTCGCGGAGTCGCTCGATGCCGCGATCGCGTTCGCCAACGAGGTCGCGCCGGAGCACCTGGTGATCGCCTGTCGGACCCCTTCGCAGATCCTGACGAGGATCAAGAGCGCCGGCGCGGTGTTCCTGGGCGAGTACGCGCCGGTGGCCGCCGGCGACTACGGTGTCGGTCCGAACGCGATCCTCCCGACGCTGGGCGAGGCGCGGCGCGTGAGCGGCCTGTCCGCCGACACCTTTCTCAAGAGGATCACGCACGTCTCGCTGACCCGCGAGGGGTTGGAGAGCGTCGCCCCGATGGCGCTGGCCCTGGCGAAAGTGGAGGGGCTGGGCGCCCACCAGAAGTCCGTCGAGGTGCGCCTTGGTCGTTGAACCGCGATCGTGCACGAAGGACCTGCGGCCGCCGGTATACCCGCCGGCGACGGGCGAGATGTTGCGCATGGACGCCAACACGAACCTGTACGGCGCCAATCCGGTCGTCGAGCGCGTCCTGGCGGCGGGCGGGGCCCGCGACCTGAACCAGTACCCTTCCGGGACGTCCGACGCGCTGCGATCGGCGATCGCGCGCGAGTTCGAGGTCGCGCCGGAGGAAGTCATCGTGGGGTGCGGATCCGACGAGGTCCTCGAGACGATCGCGAAGGCGTTCCTCGATCCCGGCGACGTGGTGGCGACCCCTTCCCCGTCCTTCGTCATGTACGCGTTCTACGGACGCATCCACCTCGGGACCGTCGTGGAGGTACCGCTGAGGGAAGGATTCGCGCTCGACGTCGACGCCCTGCTGTCGACGCGAGCGAAGATCACGTTCGTCGCCACGCCGAACAATCCGACGGGCAACGCGTTCGACGCGAGCGGCATCGACCGGCTCGTGAAGCAGGCGCGGGGACTCGTCGTCATCGACGAGGCGTACGGGGCGTTCTGCGGGCAGGAATACGCGCGGACGCTGCGGCGGGATAACGTGATCGTCGTGCGGACGTTCTCGAAGAGCCACGGGTTGGCGGGTCTGCGCGTGGGATTCGGTATCGGCCCGCGGGGGGTGATTGACCGGCTGATG
This sequence comes from Planctomycetota bacterium, assembly GCA_016190155.1. Taxonomy (GTDB): domain Bacteria; phylum Planctomycetota; class MHYJ01; order MHYJ01; family JACPRB01; genus JACPRB01. The sequence goes on along the minus strand of JACPRB010000326.1, from coordinate 513 downwards.
GCGGTGAAGACGCCGTTCACGGTGGGCACGATGACGGAGCGGATCGCGATCGCGGCGCTGGCGGACGGCGCGTACGTCGAGGAGAGCCGGAGGATGATCCTTACGGAGAAGCCCTGGCTGACGGAGAGGCTGCGGTCTCTGGGACTGGGGCCGCGCCCGACGGACGCGAACTTCATGCTGGTCGACGTGGGACGTCCGGCGAGGCCGCTCGTGGAGGCGCTGCGGAAGCGCGACATCCTCGTGCGCGACATGAGCGACTTTCGGGGGCTCGCGAATCATTTTCGCGTGACGATCGGGCGGCGCGAGCACAACGAGCGCTTGGTCGAGGCGCTGCGCGCGGAGTTGGGAAGATGAGGACGCAGCGCGGCGACCGCAACCGAACTCGGGGATCCTCCGTTTTCCGTCCGGAGAATACTATGAGGAAGCCAGGAGAAAGACCGAAGGATAGGACGACCGACTTCCTTTCCTGGTTTCCTGCCTTCCTCAGAGATACTCAGGCGACTGGCCTGGAGG
>JACPRB010000327.1 GCA_016190155.1 Planctomycetota bacterium | reverse complement strand
TTCAGCTCTTCCCTCGAGGAGGCCGCTCCCGCCCCCGTCGCCGAGGCGGCCCCTCCGCCGGTGGGGGAGGCCTACAACGTTTTCCTTTCGAAGATCACCGACCGGAGCAAGCAGGAGAAGGTGGCGGAGCTGATCTCCAAGGTCAAGGGATGTTCGATCAACGAGGCGCGAGATCTGACGACGCGCCTGGTCATCCCGATCGCGAAGAACGTCGCGAAGGAGCAGGCGGAGGAGATCCTGGGGCAGTTCAAGAAGATCAAGATCTTCGGGCGGATGACGAAGGTGAAGTAGGTTTCTTCCTGCTGCGGCGCCGTCGGCGGTTGTCCGATCGATCCCTGTCCGCGCGGTTGCCTCGATTGACATCAAGGGCGGGGCTGTTATAATCCGCGCGCTCGGAGCGGGCCCCTCGGCGAGCTCGGGGCAAGCCGGGATAGCTCAATGGCAGAGCACCGCTTTCGTAAAGCGGGGGTTGTGGGTTCAACTCCCATTCCCGGCTCCATTACCCCACATTCCGCACTTCGCCGAGGGTGCAATCCAACAATTTCCAAGAGGGTAAGTATTTGATCCCGTGTGGGTTGCGCTACTTGAGCGCGATCGCCCTCTTGAGGATCTGCCCCTTCAAAAGTCCCCTCTCCCGACTCTGAAGGGTGTGAAAGTCCCGTAGTGCCATGCGCCACTGGCGGTACCGCTGGGCGGCGCCGCGAAGAGCGGCGGCATCTTCCTGACGGACGAAGCGGCACCGCCGTCGCCCCGCCTTCTTGAACAAGAGCAACGTCTGTCGGTGCGTGGGCCGTTCCGCACAGCGGCAGGTCGGGTTCCCGCACTTCCGAAGCGTGTCGTAGACGGTCCCCACCAGGACCGGCGTCTCCGCCAGCAGGATCTCCAGCAGTTCCTTCCGGCGTCGCCAGAGATTCTCGAGCGCGGCGCGCCCTTTTCCGATTGACCTGCCCATGTAAGCTAGTATGATTATGGTATAGTTATGAATACTAGTCAAGGCCGTTCCGTCTCGCGCCGACAGACGCCTTCGGGGCCCGCCCAGATCTCCACTCATCTCCTGGGGCCGTATCCCATCGTCGCGAGTTTCCTCGAGCGGATGAACGTCGAGAGCATCCTGCGCGGGTTCCTCGGCGGCGCTCGGCAGGGCGTCCTGGACCACGCCCGGACGCTTACCGTGCTCATCCACAACCTGATCGTCTCGCCGGGACCGCTCTACCGGATCGCGGAGTGGGCCGCGCCTCTGGAGCCGCATGTCCTGGGGCTCACTCCAGCCCAGAAGAGCGCCCTCAACGACGACCGGGTGGCACGGGCCTTGGACGCTCTGGTCTCGGAGCGGGCCCGCGGGATCTGGTTCCGCCTGGCGCTGCGCGTCATCAAGCAGTTCGAGATCGCCACCGACCGGATGCATTTCGACACCACGACCGTGACCTTCCACGGCAAGTACGAGGGATCCGTGGAGACTCCGAAGATCACGCACGGCCATAACAAGGACCATCGTCCCGACCTCAAGCAGCTGCTCTTCGGACTGACCGTCTCCTCCGACGGCGCCGTCCCCCTCCACCACCACGTCCACAGCGGCAACACGTCCGACGACCGCGTCCATCAGGGGAACCTGGAGGATCTCCGACGCATCCTCGGACGTGACGACTTCACCTACGTCGCCGACTCGAAGCTCTGCACGGCGGATAACCTCAAGCACTTGGTGAGTTACGGGGGCACCTTCGTCACGGTCATGCCGCGGACCTGGGGCGAGGACAAGCGGTTCCGCAAGACGCTTCGCGAAAGCAAGACCCGCTGGAAGGAGATCCTGCGCATTCCCAACCGGCGGCGGAAGGACGACCCGCCGGACATCTTTTCGACCTGCGTCGGGCTGGACAAGACGGAGAGTGGCTACCGCCTGATCTGGATTCGCAGTTCCCAGAAGACTCGGGACGATCGCCTTTATCGCGAGGGACAACTGCGGCGGGCCGAGGCCGAGTTGGGCGAGCTGGATCTCAAGCTCAATCGGCGCCGGCTCCGTTCAGGACCAGCCATCCGACGGGCGGTGAAGGAGATTCTCAAACGTCTGGGCATGCGCGATTTCCTCGAGGTCAAGCTGAAGGAGCGCACCCAACTCATCCCTCGGCGGCTCAAACGGGGACGGCCCCGCGCCATCGATCCCGTCCGGATGGTCAAGCGCCGGACCTGGACGCTCAAGATCCGCCGAGCCTCAAAGGCTCTGGCATGCGAGAAGAGGACCGACGGCGTCTTCCCCCTCATCACCAATCTGAAGACGCGATCCAAGCGCGAGGTCCTGCTCATGTACAAGTACCAACCCTACGTGGAGAAACGATTTTCGGGCCTCAAGACGGATCTCGAGATCGCCCCGGTCTACCTCAAGACGCCCTCGCGGGCGGCGGCGCTCGTCCATGCGTACTTCTTCGCTCTGGTAGCCGCCAGCCTCATCGAGCGCGGAGTGCGTCAGTCGATGGCTCGCGAGAAGATCGAGGCGCTGCCTCTGCTTCCAGAAGGACGCATGACAAAAACGCCGACCTGCCCGCGGATCCTGGAGAACTTCAGTGGCATCGCTTGGCAGGAGTTCATGCGGGGCGACGAGGTGATCGCCTTTCCGATTGAGCTTACGACTACCCAGAAAGAGGTGATTCGTCTCCTGGGGCTGCCGCCCCAGGTCTACAAGTAGCCGAAGGTGGGAGCCAAGTAATTCACGCTACTGCGTCGTGCGAAGTGCGGAATGTAGGCATTACTGGAGTCGTTCAGCCGTTCAAGAGTTCAACCGTTCACCCGTTCGACAGCGAGAGGTTGATCCCGGGAAGCCGATAACCCTCGTTGCCGGCGCAGGCCCCGGGACTCACAGCCGACGTCCCCGAGACTCAAAGTGATCGAGAGGTCCTCCCGGTTGGGGAAGAGAAGGATGTCCCTCTCTCCTGGCAGGCGTTCCGGCGGGCCTCGGGAACGTGGAGATGAAGGTCTTCGCCTCGCGTAGGCGCAACAGCGAACGGATGCGGTGCATCCGGGATTGAAGGCCGGCCCGCACGCAGTTTCATTGTGAGGGAGGAAGCGGAGTTGTTGTTCGCCTGAATGGAGGAGAAGCAAATGAAACCTTGGGAATGGCATTTTTTGGAGGCCGCATGGCTCAATATCTGCGCGACCCGGTCTGCGGCATGCCCGTGGTGCGGGACGCGCCTATCCGCCTCGAGTACGGGGGACGCGAGTTTCTCTTCTGTTCCGAGTATTGCCGAACGGCCTTTCGGAAGGCGCCGGAAGCGTACGCCTCCATGGCCACAAGGACCATCGGCTCCCGGCGGTCGGCCGCCGCTCCCTGGATCGCCTACTTTTCCATGGAAGTGGCCCTCGCGCCGAAGATCCCCACCTACGCGGGGGGCCTCGGCATCTTGGCGGGGGACATGCTCAAATCGTTCGCGGACCTGGAAGCCCCCGTGGTTGCGGTGAGCCTCCTGCATCGCGCCGGATACTTCGAGCAGGAACTCGACGAGGGGGGCAACCAGCACGAGCGCCCCTCCGTCTGGAGCCCCGAGACGCTGCTGCGACCGCTTGAGGCTCGCGTTCGCGTTCAAATCGAGGGACGCGATGTCGTGCTTCGGGCGTGGCGCTACGATGTGGCCGGCGCCACCGGTTTCAGCGTTCCGGTGATCCTCCTCGACGCGGGCGTGCCCGAGAACCGCCCGGAAGATCGAGCTCTCACGTCCACGCTCTACGGCGGGGACGCGCGCCATCGCCTGGCGCAGGAAATCGTGCTCGGAATCGGCGGAGTACGGGTGCTGCGAGCGCTCGGATACGCGAACGTGCGCCGCTTCCACATGAACGAGGGACACGCGGGTCTCCTGGCGCTCGAACTGCTGCGCGAGAAGGGAGGCGATCCCGCCGACCTGTCCGGCGTGCGCGAACGGTGCGTCTTCACCACGCACACGCCCGTCGCGGCAGGACACGACCAGTTCGACTATGAGCTCGTCCATCGCGTGTTGGGCGATCTGCTCCCGAGGGATGCGCTCGAGATGCTGGCCGGCCGGTCGACTCTCAACATGACGCTCCTGGCTCTCAACCTCAGCGGATTCGTGAACGGCGTCGCGAAGCGGCACGGGATCGTCTCGCAGGACATGTTTCCCGGATACCCGATCCATTCCATCACCAACGGGGTTCATTCGGCGACGTGGACGTGCCCGAGTTTCGCGGCACTCTATGACCGGCACATTCCCGGATGGTCGTCGGATCCGTTCTCTCTTCGCCACGCGATCTCGATTCCGCATCACGAGATCTGGGACGCACACATGGCCGCGAAAGCGGGACTCCTTGAGGAGGTGCGGCGACGCACGGGTGTGGAGCTCTCGCGCGACGCGCTCACGATCGGGTGCGCCCGTCGAGCCACGGCGTACAAGCGGGCGGACTTGATCCTCGGCGATGTCGCCGAGCTGGCGGGTGTGGCTCAAGCGTGGCCGCTGCAGATCCTCTTCGCCGGCAAGGCTCATCCGCAAGACGAGCCGGGGAAGGAGATCATTCGTCGAATCACGCGTCGCGCGGGCGAATTGCGCGGCGTCGTCCCCATCGTGTACCTCGAGAACTACGACATGGAACTCGCGGGTCTCTTGACCGCCGGCGCGGATCTGTGGCTCAACACGCCGCAACCGCCCATGGAGGCCTCCGGGACGTCCGGCATGAAGGCGGCGCACAACGGCGTTCCGAGTCTCAGCGTGCTCGACGGCTGGTGGGTCGAGGGACACATCGAGGGGATCACGGGATGGGCGATCGGGCGCGGACAGCCCGCGGAGTCGAGCGAAGATCACGCACGGGAACTCTACGAGAAGCTGCGCTCGCGGATCGCGCCGATGTTCTTCCGGGATCGCGACCGCTGGATCGAGATCATGCGCTTCTCGATCAGCCTCAACGCGGCGTACTTCAACACGCACCGTGTGGTGCAGCAGTACTTGGCCATGGCTTATTCGTAAATCCGCCGCGTCTGCAATGTCTCGGCGCGAAGTCGTGAATCTTTCGGGCGTGGGATGCGTTAAAGAACCGAGGCATGGATAGAGCGATCCGGTGCGCCGCGGTTTTGGCCATGTGGGGCGTCGCCCTGAACGTGGGCGTGTGTCTCTGCGCCGAGTCGCACCACCATGGTGAGGATTCCGCCGGGAGCGGGGTGCCGACCCACGTGTGTTCGTGCGAAGGCCCGGGGGCGGCGATCGTTCAGGAGAGTTGTCCGATCGTGCTTCCCAGAGAGATGACGATCCGGCCGCCGGCCGTGGCGGTACAAGAACCCGCGTTCCGGCCTCGGGGCGCCGTCACCATCGCGACGACGGGCGCGGGTCCACCGCGACCGTCCGACGTTGCTCTGCATCTTCGCATCCGGAAGCTCACGCAGTAGCGGTTCGCGGTCATGTTCTGCCTGGGCCTTGTCTCATCACGGATCTCGTTAGGAGGTTCATCCATGCAACATGCACTGGCGGTTCTCCTGGTCATCGTCATGGGAACGACCGGAGCCTTCGCCCAGGAGCTGACGAAAGAGGATATCCTGAAGCTGAAGAAAGCGGGGGTGGACGACGGGCTGGTCCTGAAGATCCTCAAGGCGATCGGGAAGAGGATCGAGCTTTCCTCCGACGATCTCGTTGAGCTGACGGCTGCGAACGTCGGCGAGGAGATCATCACCGCGATGCTGCGCAGTCCGCAGGAGCCGCCCAAGGGTGTGGTCAACGCGCCTACCCGGCCCGCCGCGGTCGAAGCCAGGACCCGGTTGGCCGTAGAGAACACGACATCGCGCGTATTCTGGGTTCAGGTGAAGGGCGAACGGACCGTGCACTTCTCCTCCAGCGCACTCGCAGGAATGCTCGAGGTGCCTCGCGGAAAGGGGATCGCGGTCGATGTCGGCCCTGGGGGTCATACGGTCAGCTGGGACGGCGCCCCCGTGGACGTCAGGCTTGAAATCGTCTCGGGACGTACGGTGACGCTGCGCGTCGCCGAGCAGGAAGGGGACGACTGCTGCGGCGGACCGACTCTCACGGTCGAAGTGGTGAAGGATGCGCCAAAGGAGACCATGGCTCAGCCCCTTTACACCTGTCCTATGCATCCGGAGGTCACGTCCCGCGAGGCGGGCAACTGCCCGAAGTGCGGCATGAAGCTCGAGCTCGCAAGTCCGAAGAAGGAAGGGGCGGGGAATGAGGATCGTTAGCGTCGCGTTCGCGCTGGCGTTGTTGGGAATCTCCGGGTGCAGCGGGCCTCAAGTTGCCCGGGCGGACGACGTGATCGCCATGAAGGACGCCGGGGCGGACGAGGCGACACTCCTGCAATGGGTCTACGATCCACAGAGGACGTTCGATTTGAGCTGGGAGGACGCGCGAAAACTCATGAGCGCGGGCGTCAGTCAGTCCGTGATCGACGCGATGCGGGCGAAGTCGGAGGAATACCACAAAGCGAAGGGCCACGCGGGTGGCTCGGGTGCCGGCCCAAGTTCGGGCCATCATCACTGATTGCATAAAGAGGACGACCATGTTCAAGCACATCACTGTTTCCATGTCGCTCTTGGCTTTTCTCGGCGCCGGGATCGGTTGCGGAAGCAAGGACGAAGGTCCCAAGCACGACGGCGGGCACGAGGAGCCGGCGAAGCACGAGGAGCACGCCACCGCCCCGCCTGCCGCTCCTATCGCGGAGACGGTCGTGGACGGGAAGGCTCGGGATCCGATCTGCGGGATGGTGATTCCGGTTTTGAAGCAGCCGGAATTCGTGTACCGCCAGACGCGGTTCCATTTCTGCTCCGACATGTGCCTTGGGAAGTTCAAGGCCGCGTCCGCCAAGGCGACGACCGGTCTTCCCGGCGAGTCGTGCGTCTGCACGGCCGGCGGCATGGCCAACTGCAAGTGCGGGCACTGCAAGGGCAAGCCCGAGCGGTGCCTGTGCGGCGATCCGGAGACCAAGAAGGGGGACTCCGGGGGTCACGAAGGTCACGAGCATGACCACGACGACCATTAGCTGCCGCTAACGATCAGATTCGGATTCGTGAAGGCCAGCCGGACCCCTGGGTCACGGTTGGCCTTCACCGTCCAAGGGGATGAACATGAGCATCGCTCGAGGCAATGTGATCGTGGGCCTTGTTCTGATCGCCGCCGGATTGTTCTTCGGCTCGTTCATGGCGGCGGCCCGCGACATCTCGGTGATCGGCGAGTGGCTCCGCTGGCCCGCGATTCGATCCAACCAGGTCATGTACGCCCACGCGCATCTCGGCGTGATCGGATTGACCAACGTCGCGCTGGGACTGGTCTTGCCGCTGACCGCGCTCTCACGAGTTCTCCGCGCGGCGGTCTCCTGGGCCGCGATCGTGTCGGGCGTCCTCGTGCCCGCCGGAATGATGCTGGCGCTTCTGCCCGAGCCGTGGGATCGTCTGGTCTACGTGCAAGCCGCCGGTTTCGTCTCCTTGCTCTTTTCGGTCGGCGCGAGCGCCTGGGGCGTTTTCCGAGCGCGGGGAGCGGCGATGGGCTGATGCCTCCTCCTCAACGCCTTTTCCCCTCGCCGGTCGCCACCGGCTTGAGCGGCTTGGTCGCCCGCCGGAGGAACAGGATCGCGAAGCACGTGTTCGTGATCTTGTCGCGGTCGCCGTCCCAGGCTCCGTCTCGGCCCTGGGCCTCGAGGAGAAAACGCGCGCCCGCCGGATACCATTCGTGCGAGCCGAGCTTCTCCAGCTCGCAGAGCATTCCCGCGCGCTCCAGGGCGTAGAGCCAATAGTACTTCCAGCCATGGCGCGGCGTGTCCCAGTCGAATCTCGGGTGCGCCGTCACGGAGAAAGTCTTGGCCAACCAAGCGAGCGCGCGCTGGATCGCGGGATCGTTCCTGCGGTCCTTCTTGAGGAAGAACTTGCAGACGGCCAGCGAGCTGGCGCCGCCGGCGGTCATGGCGCCGTAGCTGTGCTCGGAGCGCACCCGCTGCATGTCGTAGTCCCAACCGCCGTCCTGCGTCTGCGACTGAAGCCACCACTGCTCGGCCTTGGTGAACACCTCGGTCGGAATCACGACGTCCGACATCATGCACGCGCGCAGCCCCAGCAGCGCGTATTGGGAGTTGGAGTTGTCGCCTGAGGACGGGCCGCTGCGCCGTTTCTTGAGCCCGATCCGCGGGCGGGACTGAGTGCCGCTTCCTTTTTTCCCGGAGGGCGTCCATGCATCCGGCGGCACTTCCTTGCCGTAGCTCCATTGCCCGTTGCCGCATTGGTTGTCGATGAGGAACTGTCCGCATTGCGCGATTCGACCCTGGTATTTCGTGGCGTCGAGCGCCTCCAGCGCCATCGCCTGCAGGGCCACGCGGTAGACGCTTTCGAGCTTCGACTCGAGGATGCCTTTGAGGAGCTTGGCGAATTCTTCGTCCTGCTCGTCCACCGGAGCATGAATGAGCGTATAGAGCACGATCTCGTCCTTGAGCAGGTCGTCATCGCCCGGGCCGCCCCCGGTCCTGCCTGTGGGTCGGCCGTTGAGCGTGCCGGCGCGGAGTCGGCCCAGGAGGTATCGCGCGCCCTCGTCGACGGCGCGGTCGATCTTCGATTGATCCAGCGGCGCCTGCAACGCGAAGCAAACGATGGTCGCCAGCATGTGATCCCCCTCAGTGCTCTTTCAGGAAGCGAGTCCGAGCTTTGCGGCCAGCGCTCGCAGGAGGTCGCCCGACGTGAGCGCCCCTACGACGCGGCCGGCCTCAAGAACGGGCAGAAACGACACATTCCGGTCGCGCATCTGGGCCGTCGCGCGCTCCACCGAGTCCTGGGACGATACGACGGGGGGGTGACGTTTCATGACGTCCGCGACGGTACGATGAAGACCGCGCGGGGGCGACAAGACGGCGGAGAGGAGATGGCTCTTGGACACGACGCCGATGATCTTGCCCGCCTCGACGACGATCAAATGGTTGACTTCCCGGTGCTCCATGAATCCGAGAGCCACCTCGGCCGGAAGGTAGGAGACCATCATCGCCGCCGGAGACATCCAGCGCTCGACCGTGTCCGCCTTCGTGTCGCGTTCCAGTGTTCTTTCCATAGAGTGCCTCCTTCTTGGGCGACGCCTGCGTTCACCGTGGTCGGTGCGTGGGAGGACGGTCTAACGAAGGAGACAGCAGTTGAGGAGGAAGAGAGGGCGTGAGATTGCGGGTGGGATGGCGGACGCCAGGAAGGCCGGGGTGCCGCGGTCCGGGGGCACGCAGGCGATCTCCGACGCACCCTGAACGACGGCCGACGAGGAAGCGATGTCGTTGCAGACGGCGGTTGCTTGCGACGGTGACAGCGCAGCGCAGGAGCACGCCCCTTCTTGGCAGCACCCGCACGGCGCGCGGTCGCTACGCTTCTCGTGACAGTTCCGTGTCTGGGCCTCCGGCCCGGCGCTCGCGCGACAGGGGCAGATCGCCGGCTTGAAGGACATCGAGAGCATCGCCAAGAGCGCCACGATCATTCGCGTCTGCGCCATGATCACCTTCCATACGATTAACTCCTGGCGCGTCCGAATTATTCATTGTTTCCCTCGGGGAGGTGGAAACCCCCAGCTTCAGCTGGAGCCCCTATCCCAAGACGGTCGTTCCAGTCCCAGCGGAATCTCCCCCACGTGAACGTGGGGGTTTCTCTTTATTCCTTGAAGAACCGCCGACTGAAGTCGGCGGCCTCACCACGCTCCACGTCGAGCATGAGCCTCTTGCCCGAGGCGCGCCGGTCTTGTCGGCTTCAGCCGACGAGCCGCGCGCGAAGCCCTCGCCTTTGGGCGAGGGTGGTTCACTCGATTCGCCCCTGGGCTCCGGAAGGTACGGTCTGAGCACTCCCAGCGACGTCACCACTCCGATGAGCGCAGAGTTGACGCCCACGATGTGTCGGCGAAGGGCGTCCCGAGGATCCCGCGTAGGGGTCCGGCGTCATCCCGACGATTGCGCATGGCTTTCTCCCATAGCTATGGTGTTCTTGTCATGAGCCCCGCGCCTGACGAAGTGCCGAAGCTGGCGGGCGCGCATGTAGACGACGAGCCCGATCGCCCGCAGCTCGATCGGCGCCGTGGCCGAGGGGTAGCTCAGCACGAGTTCCGGCGGATCGGCCAGGGCCAGCAGGCGATCTTTCAATCTCTCCGCGGTCGCTCCGAGGCAGGCGACGACTTTCCATCCCCAATCGAGTCGCGCGTCTTCGAGAATCCGGATCGTGCGTTGGAAGGCGTCTTCGCCCAACTCGCACACGAGCACGCCCCACGCCACGGCCACGTCGATCGCCTCCAGCGCCGAGACCCCGATCGAGCGGACGCTTGCAGCGTCGCTCAGCGCCTCGCGGGCGTAGAGCGAGGCTCTCGTCATCCCTTCTCGGGTCTCGTCGAACAGCAGGACCATGCCGGCCTCCTTCCCACAGCCGTCGCCTATGGGTGCGCGACTCCACGCCTTCTCCTCCTTTGGCTAGAAATGCCACCCGACCGAGAGGCGCAGCATGTCGTCGCTGGCGTCGGTCAGGCCGAAGGCCATCCCCAGGCCCACCATCGTGCCGCCCACGTGCAGCATGATGCTGGGTTGCAGGTAGTGCTCCTGCCGGTCTGCCGTCAGGCCGAAGTCCTTGCTGTCGCCCAGCGCGCCCACGAGTTCCACGCCCAGCGCCACGGGTTGGATGAGCGGAGCCTGCGTTGAGGCGTGCTCGCCGTGGTGCGCCTCGTGTGCTTCCGCGAGCCGGTAGCCGACGCCCAGCATGTAGCCGAAGGCGGTCACGTCGCCCTGCAGATCCGATTCGTTGAGCCAGTTGAAGGTGACGTTCCATCGGCCGAAGTCCTGCGACAGAAGCAAGCGGCTCTCCAGGATCTTCTCGCGACTCGGTTCGTCTCCGTCTTCGTCGTAGGGCGGGCGGACCCAGCCGCTCACCTCCATCTTGAATCGCGTCTCCGGATCGAGGTCCTCGTACTCGACATAGAGCGTGGGATTGAGCGGGACCTCTCGTTCGAAGAGGCGATAGCGCGCCTCGAGCCGGTAGCCGGTGAACTTCTCGTCTCCGGTGCCGATGTCCTCGAAGCCTTCGAGCATGAACTCGAACGCCAGCTGCGCGGCCGGGGCGTATTCGACCATGAGCATCTGGGAGAAGTACTCTTCTTGCCCTTCGTCGCGCTTCGGGCCGGAAGGGGTGGTGAAGTCCTGCAGGAGCATGATCTCGAGCTCGCCCGGCTCGATGTGGTGGCTGTAGGCGGTGAAGTAGTGCATTCCCGATTTTTCCGGCGCGCCGCGACCCGCCGTAGGGACAACGGGTTTCTCGAGTCTGGGCGTCTCCTGTAGTTCTTCCTGAGGCGGGGGCGCCTTGGACACCGGCGACTGAGCCGCCAGGGCGGAAGACGCGAACACGGCGCACGACAGCGCCACCACGAGTGCGGATGTCTTCATCGCGATGTTCTCCTTTCATCGTCGCGAGAATAAAAAAAGCCAGGTCGCTGGGGGCGTCCCTGGCTGGCTACCTTGCGGGTGGCTGGCTTGGGGGGGGGCGTTATTTCGTCAGGATGAGCTTGCCATTTCTGGTGATTCTCAAGCGATAGGCCTGTCCGGCGTGGTCGATGACGAGTTCCGGGGAGCCCGCCATGAGATCCTCGCTGCGCACGTGGCGCGGGGCCGGGGGAAGGGGATTCGCCGGCGGGGTCGAGGCTCCGTCGCCATCCTTATTGAAACTCTGTTTCATTAATTCCCCAAGAAAAATCAGGCCTTGGATCCGTTGCCCCGCTTTGCGCGGCAGCCTCGGCAGTGTCCGAAAAGCGTGTGCTGATGGGTGAGGACCTCGAACCCGCACGCCTGTGCCTGGCGGCGTTGCTCGCGCTCGATGCGGGCGCTCTCGAACTCGATGACGCGGCGACAGGTGACGCAGATCATGTGGTCGTGATGCGAGCGCCCCAACGCGCGCTCGTACGCCACGCGCCCCTTGTCGAACGCGCGTTCTTCGACGAGGCCCGCCTCCAAGAGGACCTTGAGCGTGCGGTAGACCGTCACGCGTCCGACTCGAGCCCCGTCGGCCTTCAGCCTCGCCAGAAGGGCGTCGGCCGTGAAGTGGTCCTGCGCCTCCAGGACGGCGCGGGCGATCTTCATGCGTTGCGACGTCACGGCCAGATGTCGGCGGCAAAGCGCCGCTCGGAACGTCTCGAGCCCCTTCTGCGTCTCCATGATTGAAAGTTAGTTTCATAAATTCTGTTAACGAAGTCAACAACAATCGCGCGCACTATCTTGCGAATCGCCCGGGTTCCCCCTCGAACTTGCGACGGCATTCCTCGACGCAGAAGTGGAAGACCGCTCCCCGATGCAGCACGCTTCCGACCGCCTCCGACACCGGGATCGTCATGCCGCACACCGGATCGACGACCAGTCGCTCCTTCTGGTAGGGAGACGCAGGCCGGAGCATCCGCGCGTAGTCGCGCGCAAACCGGAGAACGCCCTCGTCCAGGAATCGCCCCAGCGCGGCCTCGTCCGGCCGCTCCACCTCCAACTGCATCCTGCTCTCGCGATGATAGTCGTCCAGGATCGGGAGGATGGAGACCCGGAAGGTCGCGTAGAGATGGTGGATTTCGGGATCGGGAGCGATCGATACGGAGATCTCTGCGTCGACGGGAAAAGCTTCGGTGCGCTTGATGACGAGCGAGGCGGCGCCGGAAGTTCCGTCCCAAGCGGGCGATCCCGCCGCGGGCATCGCCTGGGACAGTTGCTGCAATCTGGGCAGGATCGCGGCTTCCATCCACTTCCGGATCTGCCCCTCGATCTGGCGCCCTCGTTCCTCTCTGGCCCGCATTTCCTCGTGGCGAGCTTGCTGTCGGGCGGTCCTCTCCACTTCCGCTTCTTTGAGGATGGCCGCAATCTGATCCTTGAGGTCGTTCGTCATGAGTCTTCCTCGACAATCCGCTTCCCTAGTGCAGCATCCAGGCGGGTTCGTTGCCAGGCGCACGATGTTCCTTGACCCTATGGCCGGCCGGCTGCCGCGCCGGACGCGGCCCGGACGAAGCGACGCTCCGTGCCGCCGGCGCGTCGAGGAGTTAATTGAGAAGTCTGAGGGGGGCGCGCTGAAGGAGACCAGCCGGTATTCGAGCGATGAGGATCGAAACCCGCGGGCGGACGTTCGGATTCAGCGGGGCGAAAATCGTGGACAGCGAGGCCGATTCGTTGTACCGCTGTCCACGTTTCCATGCAGGGAAGCACGTCAGGCACGGGTGACGCCAAGTCGGGATCCAACAGGTTGGTGTTGGCGATCATCGCCACCGCTGGTCTGTTGATCGTCGTTCTGGTATGGTTGGTGATCTGCCCGCACGCCGTGCGCGTTCGCCTTCGGCACGGCGATGTCGTGGCGCCGCGCCCGCCGGAATCGCCCATTCGACTCGCCGTCGCCCCCGTGCTCTCTCCCGAGAGGACGGTTGAGGATTACTACCACTTCTCGCGGTACCTATCTGTCCGGCTTCAGCACCCTGTGTTGCTGGTCCAGAGGAAGACGTACGGCGAAGTGAACGAGCTGCTGCGCCAAGGCAATGTCCATGTTGGCATCATCTGTACCGGCGCCTATCTGCGGATGCAGGGCGGCGCCGACTCGCTCGAGGCCGTGGCCGTGCCGGTGTATTCAGGCGGCATGGTTTACTACTCACTGATCGTGGTGCGGAAGGAAAGCGGAACCTCCAGCATGGAGGATTTGCGCGGGCGCCGGTTCGCCTTCACGGATCCGCTTTCGCTCACCGGATTCGCCTATCCAAGCGCGCTCCTGACGGACCTGGGTTACGATCCGAGGACGTTCTTCTCCGCCCAGATTTTCACCCACAGTCATGACGGCAGCCTCCGGTCGGTGCTCGACGGCACGATGGACGGCGCGGCGGTGGACAGCCTCGTGTACGATTTCGAGGTCCAACGGGATCCCAGCATCGGCGAGCGCCTGAGGATCGTTCACCGTTCGCCGCCGCTGGGGATCAGCCCGGTCGTCCTGGCGCCTGGGCTGGATCCCAAGCTGAGGGACGCCATCAAAACCACGCTGCTGGACATGAACAAGGATGCGGAAGGACGACGCGCCCTCGAACACCTCGGTATTCAGCGCTTCGAGGAGCCGGCGCCCGGGCTGTACGAGAACGCCGCGGAGATCCTGCGGAAGGCGCAGGTCTGCAAGGAGAGGAACCCGTGAAGCGGCGACCTATCAGGCTGCGCACGGCGATCTCGCTTCACTTCGCGACGCTCATGGTACTGTGGAGCGCCCTGCTCATCGCCTCCCTGGCGTTTCTGTTGACCACGGAGGCGGGAAAGCAGGTTCGCGATCGCGGCGTCCTGCTGACGCGCGCGCTGGCCAGGGAGTGTGTCCCGCTTATTCATCGCGAGGACATGCACGAACTCGACAACGTCGCCCAGGCGTACATGAAGTCGGTGCCCGATGCCCGCTACGTCCTGATCCTGGACGCCGTCAAGAACCCCCTCTACAGCACATTCCCCCGGGGCGTGCCGGTGGATCTGCTCTCCCTCGCGCACAAAGAGATCGCGGGGGACGATCTCCTGTTCGAGCTCGTGCGGTCGGAGGACGAGTTGCTGTACGACTTCCAAAGCGACCGGGCGGGTGTTCAAGTGCGGCTGGGGCTGAGCCTGACGCCGTCGCGACAGTCCGTGATGATGATCCTCGTGTACGTTTGCCTGGTCGAGGTCTTGGGGCTGCTGGCAGTCTTCGCGCTGGCGTTTCAGCTGAGCAAGCCGCTCGAAGGCCTGAGTGCCGCAGTGCAGCAGGCGCTCGACCTTGATCACGCCACGGGCGGCGACTTTTCGGGCGAGGTGCGGGAGACGATGGAGATCGCGGGTCGTTTCCGCGAACTGCTCAAGCGCCTCGAAGATCGGACCCGGCAGCTCGACGCCTCGAAGAAACTCGCTTATCTGGGCCAGATTGCCGCGCAAATCGCCCATGAGATCAATAATCCGCTCGGCGTCATCGTGCTCAACGGCGACTTCCTTTCGCAGCGGATGCAGGGAGGAAAGCTCGATCCGGACGCGTCGAAGGAGGTGACCCGCTTGAATCATGCCGCGCGCCATGCCGCGCTCGTCGTCCAGAGGTTCCTCCAGTTTGCCCGGTCCACCACGCGCGAAGGCGCTCCGCAGTATCGTCGTGTGCAGTTGCCGAAGCTGGTCGACGAGACGCTCCTACTGCTACAGGATCGCATCAAGGCGTCTCGATGCACGATTCGTCGCGATGTGTCCGCCGATTTGCCCGAAGTGGAATGCGACGACAGCGGGATCCAGCAAGTCCTGCTGAACCTCGTCGGCAATGCGCTGGACGCCAGTCCAGAGGGCGGAGAGATTGTCATCGCCCTGGACCGATGCGGAGAGAACGCGGTGATTCGCATAAGAGACCATGGCCCCGGGATGAGCCCCGACGTGCTGGAACGCGCGAGCGAGCCGTTTTTCACGACCAAGGAGCGGGGCACGGGCTTGGGGCTTGCCGTCTGCCGCTCGATTCTCGAAGCGCATGCGGGCCGTCTCCTGCTGGACAGCGAACCGGGTCAAGGCACGACCGCGAGCGCCGTGCTTCCGATCAGGAGGAGTCCGTGAGTCGCGAGACGGTCTTGCTGGTAGAAGACGATGAGGCCATGCGTGAGTCGTGCCGGCAGGCTCTGGAGCAACGCGGATTCCGCGTCCTCATGGCGCCATCACCGATCGAGGCGGAGCCGGTGCTTCTTCGCGAGAATCTCGACATTGTCCTGACGGACTTGCGTATGCCGCACGGGGGTGGTTTGGAGGTCCTGCGCGCGAGCCGTTCGGCCGCGCCGGACCTTCCGGTCATCCTGATCACCGCTTATCCCTCGGTCGAATCGGCGGTGGAGGCCTTCAAAGGCGGGGTGATCGATTACGTAGTCAAGCCCTTCACGAGCGAGCAGCTGATGCGCGCCGTGGAAGGCGCGTTGCGCGTGGGACGGGCCTGCCAGCGGTCGAAGCTCCTGCGGTCGGTCGGACAGGGCGACGCGGGAGGGGCGGAGATGGTGGGAAACTCCCCGGTATTCCGCGACATGCTTGCGCGCGTGCGTCAGATCGCGGGCATCGAGGGACCCGTGCTGATTCAAGGCGAGACGGGCACCGGTAAGGAACTCGTAGCTCGATCGATCCATCGCCTGTCCGCGCGTTCGGCGGGGCCGTTCGTCGCCGTCAATTGCGCGGCGCTGCCGGACGCGCTCTTCGAGGCGGATCTGTTCGGCATCGAGAAGGGGGCGTTCACCGGCGTGACGGTTTCGCGGCCGGGTTTCCTGGAGCAGGCGCAGGGTGGGATGCTCTTCTTGGATGGGATCGGCGACATGACGCCGGCGGCTCAAGGGAAGCTGCTGCGCTGCTTCGAGGACAAGACGTGCCGCCGGGTGGGGGGGACACGGCCGTATGCGGTCGACGTTCGGGTGCTCGCTTCGAGCAACAAGAACCTCTGCGAGATGGTGCGCGCGGGTCGATTCCGCGAGGACATTTACTACCGCCTCGCCTCGCTTGAGGTCGTCGTTCCTCCTCTGCGGGAACGCGCGCAGGACGTTCCGCTGCTCGCCGTCGCGTTTCTGGATCGCTTGTCGGCGGAGGACAAGGCCGGTCGTATTCTGGGATTCAGCGATGAGGCGCTGCAGATGTTGGTGGACCAGCCTTGGCCGGGGAACGTGCGCGAATTGCTCAACGCGGTGCGGAAGGCCTACGTCGCTTCGTCCGGTCCTTTGATCGAGGCGGCGGATCTGACTCGAAGCGGGGCCATCGTGCCTTCGCAGCCAGGCACGTCCACGTCCGCTCGGCGCGTCGCCGTCTCCGATTTCGAGCGGGAGTATGTGGTGGAGGCTTTGCGGCGTCATGGGGGCAATGTGACCCATGCGGCCCGGGCGTTGGGGGTGCATCGGACGACGCTGCAGCGGCTCATGCGGAAGTACGGGCTGAGCCTGTAGATGCTGCGTAAGCGCGTTAGTGATGCAAGTGCGCGGCATCTTTCTTGCATATGCAGGATTATTTCGCGGCGTGTGTTGGCGGTTCGCGTTGTTCGTGGCGAAAGGTAGGTTCGCTGTAAGAAGTCCTTCGCGTTCGGGGGCTCACCTTTCGCAGCCTTCCCAAAAAGCCAGGTGTTGTGTGCGATGGCTGGGGATGGTTACCTAACATTCGGCACTACAGTAGGTTACGGTGGACTTTGTTTGACGGCGTTTGCCGTCCTCTCACGGTTAGAATGATTGGGAAGCCTTCGGCGGGTAAGCCGCCCGAAATGAGGGGACTTTTTGTGTGCGGCTTAATGATGGCTCTGTCACTTCCTTGGATTGTGGCCTAGAGTTTGCTATTGTAAGCGCCACATCTCGACATGGGGAAGCCGATCGTCGCCATCGCAGTGGACGAGATCGAAATCGAGAGCTGCTTGGCTGTCGAGTTTGAAGCCCTGTCTGAAGTGAGAGTTCTTTCTCGTTGTTCGCCCTTGGCTGTTGTCAAGGCCCTTTACGAGAGTCCGGCCAACGTCTTGGTGATCGACCGATTGGCCTCAGCGGACCTCGTTGATTTGCTCCGGTCGTTGTTGCCGAGGATGCGGATCGTCTTCTGCGTGTCGAGGGCCGCGATGGAGGACGCCGCCATTGTCGAGCGGGGAGTCCACTTCTATGCGGCGGGGCTGGGGATGTCGATGCTCAAGGACGTGGTGAGGGCTGCGCTCAACAAGAGTCGGAACGGACGATCCTTTCCGATGTCGATGGGGTTCGGCGAGCGGGCCGGCGGGGTGCGAACGTCGTGAATGACTCTGGATGGGGCGACGGGGGCCGGGGGTGATCCTTCCTAACAGTTTCCTGCTTGTATTATTGACGGGCTCAGGGGTTGCCCGCGGCGGCCAGGAAGTGCAAGAGCCGCTCAGCGCATCCGTGCAGGAAGACCGCGAATCAGGTGTTCCCGTCCATGGGGTTGCGTCCGTGCGCCACCGCTTGCGGGCCACGAGCGACGACAGCGATCAGGATCTCTACGAGTATCTGTCGGCGGACATCGGCGATGCGACGCGACATTTCGTCACGGCGCATTTCTTCCTGCGCGCTACGGAGGATCTCGACGGCGAAACGGACGAAGAGGGCTTCTTCACCTTCGACAGCATCACGGATACGTTCGAGCGCGATCTGAATGGCCGAGTTTATTACGCGTATCTAGACGTTCACCGCTTCGGGCCGCTTGAGACCGGGCGGGTCGGACGGCAGATGATCGAGGAAACGCCGGTGCCTTTCAGCTTCGACGGCGTGCGCGTGGAGTCGAAGGAGTTCGCGAGCCTACTCGGACTGCAGGCGGGTCTCTACGGCGGCGTCCCCGTGCACCTGTTCGAGTCCTCATCGGAGGGCGACGGGATCGGAGGGGCGTATCTGCAGAGCCGGGTGTGGCGAGGCGCGCGAGCGAGGATCGACTACACGCGGATCGTAGACGACTACCTGTTGGGAACGGAGCGGAGCGACCTTCTTGGGATCGGCCTTCGCCAGCGTTGCGGTGACGCATTCGCCATCCAGGGGCAGTACGACATCCTGGAATCAGACAGCCATTCCGTGCACCTCGCGGGTACGTACAGCGAGCCCGAATCGGACTTGCAGGTGCAGCTCAGCTACTTCCAGCTCTTCGAAACGCAACGGTCCTTGGCGATCGATGTCGACTCCTTCTTCGTCGCCGCGCAGGAGTACTTCCCGTACCGGCAGGTGCGCCTGCTTGTCGCCAAGGGACTGGGCACGCACAGCATGATTCAGGCTGGAGCCGATCTGCGGGAACTGGAAGACGAAGACGACGAGGGTCGTCTGAACCGCGAGTTCCGTCGAGTCTTCCTGACGCCCGCCCTGGCGGATTGGCCTTGGCCTGGGGTTTCGGCCGGCGTCACGTTCGAACTGTGGGACGTGCCGGGGTCGGACAACGGCGACATCCGAACCGTCGGCTTCGATGTCGCGTGGAAAGCATCCGAGCGCCTGAAACTCGGCGCGGGTTCCTCGTTTGCGCTGTTCAAGTTCGACCTGCAGGCCGGCGAGGAGCGAGAGAAAGTGCGCACCACCTTCGCGAAGGCGGTCTATCTGCTGACGAAGGATCTGAGGGTGGATGTCTACGGGGCGGTCGAGGACGACGATTTCGAGGAGTTCTGGACACTCAAGACCGGGGTCACGCAAGGGTTCTGAGCCGAGCGCGTGATGAAATTGCTGCTGGGGATTGTGAAAGTAACGGGAGCGCTACTGCTCTTGGCGATGGGCGCGTGCGGGGTCTATCGGTTCCTCGTTCCGGATCAGAAGGCGCCGCGTCCGTTCAGCCACGTCAAGCACGGCCGCGAGCAGGAGCTGGAATGTACGAGCTGCCACACGAAGGCCGAGAAAGGCGTCGAGGCGGGCATGCCCGCCGGCCTCAAGCGTTGCATGCTGTGCCATGAGGGGCAAGACGAGCAGAAGCCTTCCGAACGCAGATTGGCGGCGATCGTAGGGGATCCGCCCCAGTGGACGCGCGTGACGGCGTTGCCCGACGAGGTGCGGTTCTCGCACCAGACGCACCACGAGGCGAAGGTCGCGTGCGCCGAGTGCCATCGCGGAATCGAGACCTGCGAGAGCATCACCGGAGAGGTCCGCGTATCGAAGGACGCGTGCATGACCTGTCATGCCGAACGCGGCAAGAAGAACGAATGCGCCGTATGCCATACCGAGATCCGTCGGGACGTGGCGCCCGCGACGCACCATCGCAACTGGACGCGGCGGCATGGGGACGAGGCGAGAGCGGGCGAGGTGCCGCCTTACGAGAACCGCTGCGCTCTTTGCCACACGCAAGCGACATGCGTGAGCTGTCATCAAGACGAAGCGCCCCGCAATCATACGAACTTCTGGCGCGTGCAGGGGCACGCCGTGGCGGTGGCCGTCGATCGAAGCACGTGCGCGACCTGCCATCGCAGCGACTTCTGCGATCGGTGCCATCGCGACACCGCGCCTCGAACGCATACGGCGGCCTGGGGCCTCTCGCAGAACCGCCACTGCTTGGGTTGCCACGCCGAAGCAGGGCCGAACCGTCCTTGCATCACGTGCCACGTGCGCGCGGTTCACGAGACCGCCGTGTCGAGGCCCGCCGATGCGCAGCACGCCGGCGCCACCGAGAACCAATGTCGTTCGTGTCATTTGATCATCGGGCTGCCGCACCTGGACAACGGAGATCGGTGCGGAAGCTGTCATTAGATGGAGGAAAGAGGATGCGCAAGATCTGGTGGATTCCGGCGGTGTTGGCCGGATCACTCTGCTTGTCCTGTGACAGGAAAACGGAGAATACGTACACCACGACTGTCGTGGGGGCTCCGGCTCCGAATGATCCGGCACATAACCAGGGTCAGAACTGCAACACCTGCCACAACTGGAACTTGGTGCAGGTGCACGACTCCGGCTCGCCGGCCTACAACTCCGACTGCATGCGCTGCCATGGGGACATGAGCCAGGAGACGACGCTCTCGTCCGGCGTGCAGGGCATCCATCCGCGGATGTGCCCGTATGTCTATCAGGCGGCCGGTCAAACGACGACGACCAACGAGGTGTGCGTGTACTGCCACGAAAGCGTGGACTTCCTGGACAAGTCGGCCGGAAACCTGCGCAAACAGGTGGCCGTGGGCAAGTGCGTGACCTGTCATACCGCGGCGGGTCCTGGCCGCCAGCTCTATCAACAGTAGCGAGGGAGACGAGATCATGACGATCAAGAGCACGATCGACGATCATCCGGATGTCAGCCGCCGGGAATTCCTGAAGACGTCCGCGGCCACCACGGCCGGGGTCACGGTCTTCGCGACTTTCTTCACCGTGAAGGACGCGGAGGCCATCACGACCGGCGAGAACGCCCCCGATCCGGTGGCGGCGGGCGCCGGGGAGAACATCGTCTATCGCTTCAGCGTATGCCAGAACTGTCATTCGCGCTGCGGTCTCATGGGCAAGATCGTGGGACCTGCGGGTTCGACCAGCCCGGCGGCGGGGGTTCTCGTGAAGCTCGACGGCAATCCGTACCACCCCAACAACATGGAAGACGACGAGCGGTTGGGCTGGTCTACGGCGCCCTCCGTCGCCGTCAACACCCGGGGCCGCCTCTGTCCGAAGGGGCAAGCGGGCGTGCAGGTCCTGTACGACCCCTACCGCATCAAGCATCCGCTCAAGCGCGTGGGGTCGCGTGGCTCCGGCAAGTGGCAGACGATTTCGTGGGCGACGGCCTTCAGCGAGATCGCCACGGCCATCAACGCGCTGATCCCGACGTCTTCGCGTCTGGTGGATGACGTGTTCCCGGGCAGATCGCTCCTGGGGCGCGCCGC
The DNA here is from genome assembly GCA_016190155.1 of Planctomycetota bacterium. Classification (GTDB taxonomy): domain Bacteria; phylum Planctomycetota; class MHYJ01; order MHYJ01; family JACPRB01; genus JACPRB01. The sequence goes on along the minus strand of JACPRB010000327.1, from coordinate 21,403 downwards.
GAACGCGCTGATGTTCTCGCCTGGCCGGTCTACGGACGGCGAGATCATCGAACGCACCTTCAAGAACACGTACGGCACGGCGAACTACCGGCTCGACCATACCAGCATTTGCGAAGTGTCGCACCACGTCTCCAACGAGCTGATGACGTGGGACACCGCGAGCAACAAGGGGCGCACCAACCACTTCAAGCCCGACATCATGGGGGCCGACTACATCGTCCTCTTCGGAGCCAACTATCTGGAAGCGAATTTCCCGATGCTGGCGCTGTCGCGGAAGATCGCCGAGTTCAAGAAGGCGGGCAAGACGCTCGTCGTGGTCGACCCGCGGTTTTCCAACACGGCCGCCAAGGCGAACGTCTGGCTGCCGGCGAGGCCCGGCACGGACGGCGCCGTGGCGCTGGGCATGGCCACGCACATCATCAAGACCTACGGTCCTACGACGGCGGGGCAGGGGGCCATCGATTCCAGCTCCATCGCCACATATCTGCGCAACTGCAACGCGGCGGCGGCCACCGTGGACAACGAGACGACGTGGACGGACGCCGCGCGGCTGGTGATCGTGGGACGTTCCGCGGGCGCCCCGGTGTCGGCGGTCGTGGGCGAGTACCTGCGGGTACAGGATTACCTTCCGACGTCGCAGTCGCTCAACACGAATTACGCCGCATGGTCGGGCGGCGCACCCGTGGAAATCGGGGCCGGCGCCGTGGAGGGCGAGCTCCTGCCGGGCACGCTCACGCTCACGGGTGGCGAATTGGGAGTCGAATCGATCCAGGTCAAGACGGTCTACGAGATTCTCTACGACACGAGCATCGGCCCGTACTCGGTCCAATACTACGCCGACATCGCGGGGGTGGATGCGACGCAACTGACGGCGGTCGCCGCGGGCTTCTTCGCAGCGGGCAAGCGCGCGGTCGCCAACCCGTACCGGGGCACCGTCCAGCATACGAACGGCCTGTGGTCGATGACGGGCGTGATGCTGCTGAACACCCTGGCCGGCAACTACGACTGGCAGGGCGGCAACACCAAGAGCGGCGGGTCGTGGGCCCATGCCTATACCGCCATGAGCGGTACGAATACCTCTGGCCTGCCCACGGGTCCGCGCATCGAGCGCACGAAGGTCAGCACGACGCTCTACGACAGCTTGAGGACGGCTTATGGCGTCGGAGCCTATCCGTATCCTGCGGCGCGGCCTTGGTTTCCGTACGGCACGCACGGCAATTACCAGGAGATCATCCCGAGCATCTATGGGCAGTACCCCTACGCCTGCAAAGTGCTCATCACCTACTGGAATGCGCTGCCCTACTCTACGCCGGCGCTCAAGAACGTCTTCATGTCGACGGTGATGGACACGAGCAAGGTGCCGCTCTTTGTCGCGATCGACAATCAGATGGGCGAAGTGTCCTCCTACGCCGACTACATCCTGCCCGACACGACGTACCTCGAGAAGTGGTCCTTCCCGGGCAACGTGATGCAATTGGCTAAACATACGCCTTTCCGGCAGCCGCTGGTCGGCTCGTTCGATTCCGCCGCCTGGGATGTCGCCTTCGATCCCAATGCGGCCAACAACTACAACCCGATCTATCCCGACACGAAGATGCTCGAGGATATCCTGATCGGGTTGATGGGTGCTCTGGGCCTGAGCAACGAGATCGGCGCGGGCACCGGCGGCGCCAACGTCGGCCCGCTCCTTCCGGCCAACGCATGGGCCCACATCAAGCCGGCGCTCACGCAGCTGGTCACGTCGATCGGGTCCGCCTCCGATCCCGGAAAGCCGGCCGTCACGTCCGAAAGTGATATCGTCGCGCGCGGCGGCGCCTTCCAGGATCCCGGGTACGAGTACGATACGAGCGTCACGCCGCCGGCGTCGGGCAAGCTGAGATACCGCTACGCCAACGAGATCAAGCTTTACTACGAGCAGCTCGCGCTCGCGCGGGACGTCATGGCGAGCGACGAGGGGGCGCAGACGACCTACGCGCCGGTGACGACGAATCCGGCCGTGGCTCACTACGAGCCGATCAAGGATGTCGCCGACAATCCGATCTCGGACGCCACGTTCCCCTTCCAACTCATCACCTACAAGAAGGTGCTTCACGGGCAGGCGCGCACGCAGAACTTGCCCTGGCTCACCGTCTGGCAGCCGGAGAATTTCATCGAGCTCAACTCGGCGGACGCCCAGTCGCTGAACCTGCGCACCTACGATCTGGCGCGGGTCACCTCGGCGAGCAACTCTCAGGGCATCGTCGGCCACGTCTGGGTAACGGAGGGGCTGAGACCCGGGGTGGTGGCCATCTCGCACCATTTCGGCCACTGGCAGCAGAGCTCTCAGGTTTGGCAGGACAACGGCGTCAACCAGCCGGCGGATCCGTCGCGCGCCCTGGGCCTCCAGCCGACCTTGGTCATGCGGCTGGATCCGGTCCTCGGCGATGTGAGCCTGCAGGAGAAGATCGGCTGCAGTTGTTCGTTCTATGATACGCGCGTCAATGTCCAGAAAGTGACGAACTAGGGAGGCACGCCATGCCACAGTATGGATGGACGATCGACCTGACGAAGTGCGTCGGATGCCACGGTTGCGCCGTGGCGTGCAAAGCGGAGAACAACACGGCGCCGCAGACCGCGCCCCTGGTCGTTCGCAACGCCCGGGCGGTCGCGGTGAACTACCGCAGGGTCCTGTATCGGTGGGCGGGAGCCTATCCCACGCCGACCCTGACGTTTGTCACATCCGCGTGCAACCACTGCGCCAACCCGGCCTGCATGCCCGCGTGCCCCGTCGGCGCCATATCGAAACGCGCGGCGGACGGCATTGTGCTCATCGACTACGACCGATGCATCGGATGCAAGTACTGCCTGTGGGCCTGTCCCTACGGCGCTCCGCAATTCAACGAGACAACGGAGAAGGTCGAAAAGTGTACGTTCTGCGTCCAGCGCATCGACGCCGGTCTCAAGCCGGCGTGTGTCACGACCTGCGCGGGTCGCGCGCTCAATTTCGTCACGAACTTCGATTCTGGCCAGAGCGGACAAAGTGCCCCAGCCGGGTTTGCGCCCGCTAATCATACGCGGCCATCCGTCCTGTTCACGATGTGATGGAGAGCGCACTCATGAACCAAGACATGAACGGCGCCGGCGTCGCTTCATGGAGGGCGGACATGTACGCCCTCCTGTCGGCCGCGTATCACCGCCCGCTGATCTCGGATTGGCATGAGGTCGTGCGAAAACGCGCTCCCGTGGGCATCCCACCGGGTTGGGAGGAGTTCGCGAAGTTCCTCGACGATCTGTCCCAACAGGGCACCGCGCAGTCGGACGAGGTCCTCTGCCAAGACTTCAATGACCTGTTCATGGTTCCGGGACCCAAGTACGTCGCGCCGTACGAGTCGGTCCATCGCGACGCGCCTATCGAGGCCAACGGGAAAGTCTCGCCTCGCACGTTCGGTCCGAGCACGCAACAGGTCATCGCCTTTTACGATCGCGTGGGGCTGGGAATATCGCGCAAGTACCTTGAGCTGCCGGATTACGTCGGGCTGGAGTTGGCCTGCATGGAATATCTCTCCCGGCGGGAGGCGGAGTACCTGCGCTCGGGAGCGGGGGATTCCGCGCTCAAGGCGACCGCGCTGGAGTGTTTGTTTCTGCGGGATCATCTGGTCCAGTGGCTCCCTGTGTTGGCCGGTCGGATCCAGCAGAAGGCGGAAACGGGCTTCTTTCGGGCTCTGGCGGCGCTGACCGAGGGGTGGATCCGCCGTGAGGTCGGGTTGCCGTGCCCCGAGGAGCTATGCGCCCGCATGTAGAGCCGCTTGGCCGATCGTTGCAGCTGGACCCTTCCGTTTGCACGGCCGAGCTCTTCGTGCGCGCGACGTGCCGCGCCTGCATCGAGGCGTGTCCGATCGACGCGTTGCAGAGACAAGGGGGCCGGTGGAGCGTCGATGCGAAGTGCGATTCCTGCGGGGCGTGCGAGGAGGCCTGCCCCACCGGAGCGGTTGTTCTTCGATCGTCGGCCGCGTCCGACATCGAGAAGGCCGTTCGTTGCCGGCTGGAGAACGCGCCGGGAACAGAAACTGTCCTGGCGTGTGAGCGATCGGGCGGCCAGACGTCGGGCCAGATCCGGCTGTCGTGCGCCGCGCGTGTGGACGAAGCCGTCCTCGTGTCCGCGGTGCTTCGCGGAACGGGCCGCTTACGCATCGTGCTGGGAGATTGCCGGACGTGCGCTGGTCTGCGGCAGGTGCGTCGATATTTCGGCCGCACCATGCGCATCGTCCGGCGGATCCTGGAGGCGGCCGGCCACCATTCGGAGCGGATCTCCGTGATCCATATTCCTGCCACGGACGACGGTGAACTGAACGTGGAGCGCCGCGCTTTCTTCCGGAGGATCCTGGGGATCGCCGCGCCGTCCGGGAGCCACGGCACGGGAAGGAGAAACCGCCTGGCTGCCGCCGTGCGCCAAGGCGGCGTGAGGCTGCGCTCGGCGCCTGCGGGCGAATTGCCGTTGGGCCGGCTGGAGATCGGCCCGAATTGCGTCGGTTGCAATGTCTGCGAGCACGTATGCGCGCCGGGCGCCATCGCGCGCGAAGAGCCGTCCGCGGGCAAGGTGGTTCTCCGTTTCGACCCGGCCCTCTGCATCGATTGCGGCGCTTGTTCCGATGCCTGCTATATGCGGGCCGCGCGCGTCTCTCGCGAGAACGACCTCAGCGTCTTGTCGGCGTCGCAACCGGTGATCGTGGCCACGCTGGATCGCCGCAGTTGCTCCGAGTGCGGAGTTCCATTTCACGGCGCAGGCCGGATCACGCGGTGTCCGCGCTGCCGGCCCGCCGGTGCGACGAGCGAGCACGCGACCGCGAGGCGCCACGAGGGCCCAGTCGCAAAATGAACCGCGCCAACCTGGCGATGTCGCGGGTGGCGTACGTCGGCACCTTCGTGTCCGGCATGTCGTCGCTGACGAAGGCGTCGACGGGCATGCCCAGGGGCCGCGGGGAAACCGCGCGCCGATAGACTTCAATGCGCGGGACTCGCCAACGACGAAAACCCTCGACGATCACGAGATCGACGTCACGGAAGTGCGTCCGTACGAGCCGCTTCAGGGTCGGCTCCCGCTGCCGCCGGAACAGAGCGAGGCGATCCGGCCCCACGAGCGCGGTGGCGATGGCGCCCGCGGTGAAGTGGACGTGAGAGTCCTTGCCGGGCACGTCGAATCCATGAGAGGCGTGCTTGATCGTTCCCACGCGCAATCCCATCCCCGTGAAGTGGCGGACGAGCCGCATGACCAGGCGCGTCTTTCCGGAGTTCTGCGCGCCCACGACGGACACGATGTGGGGAGGCATGGTTCGCAGTGTAGCAGGAGCACCCGCGGCGCATCCAGTGAAGATCGAGGCCGCGGGGCCGACGAAGCGACGGGGAAAGTACGTACCAGGCCCCGTGAAATCACCCCGGCAGGCGGCCGCTCTTCGACATCGCCCTGAAAACGACTTTTCGGCGCGGCGCCGACTACTTCTGCGGCTTCAGATTCTTGGCCTTCGCTTCGAGCTGCTCGTGGCTCTCTTCGTGCGCGGCGTCCGCGGTGATGCAGTCAACGGGACAGGCGTTGACGCACTGCGGCTCGTCGTAATACCCGACGCACTGCGTGCACAGCTGGTGGATGACGTAGAACTTGTCCGACAACGCCGGATAGGTCTGGTTCTTAAGCGTATACTCCTCGCCTCCGCGCCGGATGGCTTGGTTCGGGCAAGGTTCCACGCAGGCCCCGCAGTCGATGCACTGGTCGGCGTCAATTCGCATAGCCATGATTTGTCTCCCGCTGTGTCTGGGTCAGAAAACATACACAACGTAACCTGGTTATGCAATAGCCAGGTGCAGAGTCTATGGGACGGTTCTGTGCGGACTGCCCGCGGCCGAACCGGCGTACCGGCGTCACGTGCCTCTGTTGCGGCGCCGGCCTGGAGACGACTGATGCAATCACATGGAGGAAGGGAAGAACCGCCAAAACGCCAAAAGGAAGCGTATAGGGGCTCAATCTGGCGCTTTGGTGATTTGGCGGTTCAGTCTGTTCTTCTCCGGAGTTGAGCACTTATTGTCGGACAGGCCTTTACCCCAGCACTCCCCGGCTCATTCGTCCGCGACCCGCTCTTGGCGCGGGTCCGATCGGCCTTTGTATGGCCGCGCCCGGAGAGGGAAGGATCCCTTGGCCGCCGTGGACGCGCTTCATCGATCTGCGACTCAGCGGTTTGCCTCCGCCCTGGGACGTCGATATCTGGATTCGTGCCATAATGTCGCTCCCTTACCCGTACACCGTGCGGTCCCCTCGCTCGGCCCCGCGCTGTCGCCGCTCCGGTTGGGGCCTCAGGCGCTCCCGCTGGATGTTCGCGGGCGTGTCGAACCCGGCGTTGCCTCCGCGAACGCGCGTCATGGCGTTCCCGGACAACGGCTTCGGCGTGGAGACGACCTTTGAAATGCGTGTCCTGCGCCTGATGTCCCCTCCGCTACCCATAGACGGCGTTTCCGGAATTCCCGCGGCGCCCTTTCTGTGCCCGTCCAGACCCGGATTGCGTCACGGGTCCCAGGCTCGTGGCCAGCCCCGTCACTCCGGCGAATCCGCCGCGAGTCCCCTTCAGCACGGCCGAACGCATCGGTTTGGCCTTCGACACCGGCGACAATCGTGTCCGTCCCATGCCAGCACCTCTTCCTATCCCGCATCCTCGGCGAAATATGCCGACAGCCCCCCGCAGCCCCCCGTCGTTCTCGCCTGCTGCTTTCGCGAGAGCGTGCTCGGCCGCCTCTTGAGCTTGGCCACACGCGTGTGCCGGCGGAGCGCGCCACTCTTGCCGTCCTCACGACACTTGATTTCGTTCTTGGGGTCCATTCTTGGTCCTCCCTGACGCCGATCTACCCGGCATCCGCCCATCGGTGGGCCGACCTCCCCCCGCCGCCCATCGTCTTCTTCCGCTCCTCGCGCGACAGCTTCCTCGTCGCCTGGCTGAGCTTGCGCGGGGAGGTGCGCCCATGGCGCCGTTCCTTCGCATCCACGCGAAGTTCGTCCTTGTCTGACACGTGCTCTCCATCAGCAGGTAGTCCTGTCTTCCCGCAAGCGACAGGCCACAGGGAGTCGTACTGGCGTCCAATGAGTTACGTGCGTGGCCGGACGTTTCTGTGGCGACGCCTACATTCCCGACGGGTAACCGTTCAGCCGTTCATTCGTTCTTCCGTTCACCGGTTCTCGCGTTTACCCGTTCCTGCGCTCGAAGGCCCTTGCAAAAGGTCGTGTGCGGCCAGCGGAGAACGGATGCCCGCACGGACCAGAAGCCAGGAACGGGCGAACGGATGAACGGGTGAACCGGTGAACGGTTACCCCGACGGCAACCGTTCATCCGTTCGAACGTTCACCCGTTCATCCGCTCAAGAGTCCCGTCCCAGAGTCGTAATCGTTCAGCGGTTGCCCCGTTCGCCCGTTCTTCCGTTCGAACGTCCCCATTGCTGTCCTCCGCCGCTCAGTTCTGCCTAACGCGTGCGATCCGCTGCCGGTGAGCGTTTCGGGGTGTCCTGAACGGAAGAACGCTAGAACGAGTGAACGGATAAACCGATGAACGGGTGAACGCCTACTCCCGGCGCTCAGCGCGCCGTCGCCTGGTCCGCCAAGTCCGCGAACGGCTTCAGCAGATAGGACAGGAGGCTCTTGCGCTCCGTCACGATCTGCGCCCGCGCCTTCAAGCCATACCCCAAGACCCGCTCCTCGCCCCCGAGGCGGATCGACCGATCCACCAGATCCACCTCAACCGTGTAGACCGGCCCCAGCTGCGCATCCATCACCGCGTCCGGCGCCACCGCCCGCACTCTTCCTCTCTGGACGCCGTACTCCTGATACGGGAACGCTTCGTAAAGCAGCTTCACTTCCTGCGCCACCCGCACAAAACCGATGTCCCGATTCTGCACGCGAAGCTCCGCTATGACCGGCGCTTCCAGCGGCGCGATCGTCGCCAGCATCTGGCCCGCCGCGACGATCTCTCCCCGCCGTCGAACCGCCGCGCTCGTGAGCACCCCGTCCGCCGGCGCCAGGATCGCGATGCGGCCGTCCCCCAGATTCTCGTGAGAGACGAACCGGCTCTCCGCGATCAGCCGCGCCCTCGCCAGCCTTGCCTGCGCGTCGCGCCGCTTCGCTTCCAACCCCTCCTCTTCCGCGCGCAACTCGATCTCCGCCTGCAGCTTCTCCGCCCGCAGAGACCCGATCGACGCCTCGTTCTCCAGTATCTCCTTCTCCTGGTCCGCCTTCCGGCGCTCGAACTCGAGCTCCTTCTGTCGAACCTCCGTCTGCAATCCCTGCGCCTCCCGCTCCAGCTTCGCGACCTCGCCGCGCGCCGAGGCCGCCGCCGCCCCGGCCGCCTCCAACCGGCCCTCGCTCTCCCGAAAGGCCTGCTCCGAGATCAGATTCTGCTCCAGCAGCTTCCGGTTCGCCTCGTGCTCCCGCTCCGCGCGCTCCGCCGCGCGCTCCTTGAACGACAGATCCTCGCGGGCCGACGCCAGCGCCCCCGTGGCCCTCTCGACTTCGTTCCGCGCGCGCTCCACCGCCAGCTTCGCCTCCTCCGCCAGCCGCCCCGTCAGATACTCTCGCGTGGTCGCGTTGAGCGTCTCCAGCCCGGCGACCCGCACTTCCAGCAGCTTCCGCTTCTGGTCCACCGATTCCTTCTTCTGACGGAAGCGCTCCAGCGCCCCCTCCGACTCTCGGAGTTCCTCCTCCAATCGGCGTCGCTCCGCCTCTTCGACGAGCGCGTCACGCGACTTGAGCACGAGCAGCCGGTCGCCCTTCGCCACGCGCGCGCCGTCGGCGATCACCGGCTCTTCCGCGACCTCTCCCGCCAGCGGCGCCGTCACCTTCTGCACGTACCCGCGCGGCACGAGGATCGCGTCCGCCTCCACGACGACGTCCACCTTTCCCAGCCACGCCCAAACCAGCCCGACGGCGAACGTCCCGAGCACGATGTAGACCAGCGACCGGGCGATGACCGGCGGCACGCGTCCGAAGACCTCGCTCGCCTCGCGCGTCACCGGCAGGCTCGCCTCTCCGACGCGCTCCTGCACGACCTCCGCCTCGCGCTTGACCGGCGGTCTCTCGGGAGCGGCGTCCGGCGAGACGACCTCCTCCGGCTCCAGGGCCACATACGAATGCCCCTCGATGAGCGGCCCGCCGCACCCGACGCACGTCTCCGGCCGCTCCGTTCCGCCCGTCACGTTGAACAGCCGCTCGCAGATGGGGCAGAAGAGCACCCGCTTGCGCTGCATCTCCAGCACCTGCCGGATCTTCTCGGACGTCAGATAGCCGCGCTCGTGCATGATCCGGCCCAACCGCTTGTTGACTCCCTTGCGCGCCAGCAGCTCCTGCTCGCGAAGGCACTCGTTGAGCCGCTGCGGCGACACGAACCCCAGCGACACCGCGACGGAGCCGAAGATGGAGTCCTGCCGGCTCATCCGCGTCGCCGCGTCGATCTCCTCGAGCTGCTTCGATCGGATCTCGATCACTCGCCGCAGCTGCTCCGCCGTGAGACGCCCTTTCTCGACGAGCAGCTGACCCAGCGGGCGCGGCGGATCCGTCGCCGCCTGCTCGCGCAGGCACTCGTCCAGCTGCGCCTGCGCGATGAGCCCCTCGCGCAGCGCGATTTGTCCGATCAGGTATCCGCCCGGGTTCGTCATAGATCCAGCTGTTGCCCCGCCAGGTAGCTGTACAGTCCTTTCTTCGACATCAGCTCGACGTGCGTCCCTTCCTCCGCCAGCGCGCCGTTGTCCAGCACGAAGATCCGGTCCGCGTGGCGCACCGTGCTGATCCGGTGCGCGATGACGAGCGCCGTGCGTCCTTTCAGCAGCGTCCCCAGGCTCCGCTGGATCGCCCGCTCGCTCTCCGTGTCAAGCGCGCTCGTGGCCTCGTCGAGGATCACGAGTCGCGGATCGCGGTAGATCATGCGCGCCAGGCAGAGCCGCTGCCGCTGGCCGCCCGACAGCGTGACGCCGCGTTCGCCGACGGGCGTGTCGTAGCTCATCGGCAGCGCGCTGATGAAATCGTGCGCGTTGGCCAGCCGCGCCGCCTCGATGACGCGCTTGATGTCCGGGTCCGCCTCTCCCAGCGCGATGTTCTCGCGGATCGTCCCGCTGAAGAGCACGCTCTCCTGCAGCACGACGCCGACCTGCCGGCGCAGCGCGTGCGGGCTCACCGTGGCCAGGTCCTGTCCGTCCAGGAGGATCCGCCCCTCCGTCGGGTCGTGCAGCCGCAAGAGGAGCTTCGCCAAGGTCGTTTTCCCGCAGCCGCTGCGGCCCACGAGGGCCGCCGTCTCGCCGGGGTGCACCTCCAGCGAGACGCTCTTGAGCACCCACGGCGAATCCGAGCCGCCGTAGCGGAAGAACACGCGATCGAGCTTCACGTGACCCTGCACCTCCGCCAGCGGGACGGGCGCGCCGCGCATCTTCGCCGCCTCGGTATCCGTGTCGAGGATTTCGTTCAGGCGCTCGACGGAGACGAGCATCTGTTGCAGGTCCTCCCAGAGGCCTACGAGGCTCGCGATCGGCATGAGGACGCTGCCGATGAGCGCGTTGAACGCCATGAGCTGGCCGATGCTCATCTGTCCCTCGATGACGAGCGTCGCCCCGTACCACAGCAGCACGACGGAGCTGAGCGATTTGAGCAGGCGGCTGAGCGACGAGTACGCCACCGCGGTCATGTTGCTGCGGAAGTCGAGGTTGAGGTACTTGACGAAGAGGTTCTCCCACTTCCAGCGCATCGGCCGCTCGATGGCCAGCGCCTTGACCGTTTCCACGCCGGTCACGGTTTCCACGAGGCAGGAGTCCTGCTCGCCCTTCGCGGCGAAGGCCTTGCGGTTGAGCGCGCGGAAGGCCGGCGTGAAGGCCAGCGTCAGCAGCGCGAAGAGGGGCAGGAACGCCAGCGTCGCCAGGGCGAGCTTGGCGTTGTAGAAGAACATCACGCCGAGGTAGACCCCGATGAGCACCGTGTCGAGCAGCACGCTGATCGTCGCGTCCGTCATCATCTCCCGTAGGCGCGAGTTCTCGTGGAATCGCGTCAGCAGGTCGCCCGTCTTGCGCAGCGCGAAGAAGCGCATCGGCAGACTGAGGACGTGGTCACAGAAGTGGATGAGCATCTTGAGATCGATCTTCGCGCTCAGGTGCGTCACCAGATACGCCCGCAGCGCCGACATCAGGATGCCCGCGACGGTGATGACGAGCATGCCGGCCGCGATGAGCGCCAGCAGACTCTTGTTCTGATGGACGACGACGCGATCCACGATCACCTGCGTGAAGAACGCGGGCGCCAGGCCGAAGAGGTCGAGGAAGAGCGACGCCATCAGGATCTCGACGAGGAGCCACGCGTGCGGCGACAGGAGCGGCCGGAAGCGCGCCAGGCTCGTCTGCGCCGGCCGCACATTGGCCAGCGATCCCGTCGGCGACAGCAGCAGCGCTCGCCCGGTCCAGTGGCGCTCGAATTCCTCGCGCGGCATCTTCGTGAGGACGCCGAGGGCGGGATCGGCGATCGTCGCGCGTCGCGCGTCCGCGTCCACGAGCACCACGAAGTGGAAGCCGTCCCAGTGGACGATGGCCGGCAGCTCCGCGGTCGTCATCGAGTCGTACGAGGCGGCGATTCCGCGCGTGCGGAATCCGAGGCCTTCCGCCGCTTCCGCGATGCTGTTGAGCGAGGAGCCCTCGACGGAGACGTTGCACAGGTCGCGCGCGCGGGCCAGGCTCAGGCGCACGCCGTGAAACCCGCTGATCATCGCCAGGCACGCCGCTCCGCAATCCGTTTCGTCGTGCTGCTGCAACGGGACGAAGCGGCCGTGGCGCCGTTCGCGGGGCGGGGTGGGCGCCTCCTCGGACGGAATCGGCGCGCGCATCGCCGTCGGTGCCGGTGCGGGAGGCGGCGGTTCGCCGCGGCTGGACCGGAATTTGGACGCGCGCTCCTCGAAGAACGTCTTCATGCGCTGGGACTTCTGCAGCAGCTCGACGAACCGCTCGCGCTTGAGTCGGAACAGCGTGCAGGCGGTCGCCGCGACCACCGAGCAGGGCTGCGTCTGGTTATCCAGGATCGAGAGGTGTCCGAAGAACTCGCCCTCGAGGATCGCTCCGGGCGGCTCTTCCTGACCGTCGGTCCTCGTTCGCACCGTCCGCAGCCGTCCTTCGCGGACGATGTGGAACGCGCCCGGCGGGTCGCCTTGACGCAGGACCGTCTCGCCCGCGGCGTGCGCCTCGATCTCGAGTTCCTCGAGCATGGCGCGGACGTCGGCGGGCGTGAGCGCGCTGCCGAGTCCCGTCAAGAGCTTCAGGAAGTTGTGTACGCCCAGGTGGTTGAGGTGCTCCTGGAAGTAGCGCTGCAGGCCGGGATTTCCCGCGAGCACCCGTCGCAGGGCGGCCGCGTCGATGCGTACGAGCGCCGAATCGTCCGCCGCTCGCGCCTTGGCGGATCGCGGCGCGCCGGTCAGCACCGCCTGTTCGCCGAAGTGTTCGCCCGCGGATAGCGCCGCCAGGACGATTTCGTTGCCTCCGCGGTCGCTCGCGACGATTTTCACGCGGCCGGAATAGACGACGTACATTCCGTCGGCCGCGTCTCCTTCGGAGAAGATCTTCTCGCCGAAGGGGACCTGGATGAGGTCGGCCGATGTCGCGAGTGTTTGCACGTCTTCGTCCGACAGCGGCGAGAAGGGGGCCAGCTCTCGGAGGAATTGGCGTAGCTGGCGCATCGCGGTAAGCATATCATCTCATCAGTTCACCGGTTCGGCCGTTCATCGGTTCGTGGCGGGACCCGGGACTTGCAAGGAGACGACGAGCATGCGCGACAGCCCCATCATCACGGTCAACGGCCGTGCCGTGTCCTTTGTGGAAGTCTTGGTGCGACTGAAGGTCGATGGGGCGTACGCCGCGCTCGTCGAAGGCGCCGTTCGGCGCGCGCTGGTTCTGGAAGCGGCGGAGCAGCGCGGCCTATCCCTCTCGGATGAGGAGCTGCAGCGGGCGGTCGATTCGTTTCGGGCGGAGCGCGGCCTGGATCGCGTGGAGGACACGGAGCGATGGCTGGCGGAGAACGGGCTGACTTTGGAGGATTTGGAGGGAGAGCTCGAGGGGCGCGCGCTGGAGGCGAAGCTCGTCGCTGGCGTGGCGTCGCCGGCGGCGGTGGAGAAGTACTTCGTCGAGCACCGCCATGACTTCGACGAGGCGCTCATCTCGCGGATCGTGGTCGACAAAAGGGAAGTGGCGGCGGAGCTCCTCAGCCAGGTGACGGACGACGGTCAGGATTTCGGGGCGCTGGCGCGCCGGCATTCGCTGGATCGTGAGTTGGGAGGATGGGTGCGTCCGCGCGACCTGGACGAGACGGAGGAGGCGCGGGTCTTCACGGCGGCGCCGGGCGACGTCGTGGGACCGTTCGGGACCGACGAGGGTTGGGAGATCGTCCGAGTGGAGGAAGTGCGTCGGGCGGTGTTGGACGACGGCTTGCGCGCGGAGGTCTCGGAGATTCTCTTTCGGGAATGGTTGGACGCGCGCCGGCGGGAAGGGCGGATCGTCCAGTAGCGGGAACTTGATCTGGCGCGTCCCGCCCCGGAGGCATATAATTCCTGGCCTTTGGGACACTGCAGGAAGGAAGTTGGCATGGAAAACACTTCCGACGAAATACGTGGAGGAGGAAAGCACGGATTGCGCGGATTTCGCGGATGGGGAGATGGCCGACAGGACTGCTGGCGCGCTCAACTCGATGTCCAATCCGCGAAATCAGCGAAATCCGCGGTTGCCTTTTCAGCCGCGGCTTGTCGGCGCCCGCGCTTCTGCCGACTTCCTCACTAGTCTCGCCTTTGGGGGGTGATGGGTTATGTGGAAGACGGCGCCGGGCAGCACCGGGCGGCTCCTCCAGTTGTGCTTCGCGTACTTCTTCTTTTATGTGGTCACCGGCGTGACCGTGCCGCTGTTCCAGTTCTATAAGCACGGTCCGCAGCACGACGGAATGGCGTTCCTGACGTACAGCACGATCGGCGGGACGTCGATCTGTCTGGCGTGGGTCATGATGCGCGGATGGTATCGGCTCAAGTCGAACCGGCTCTTATCATTGGGTCGACTGAGTTTCCCGATCGAGTTCCTATACGTCATCCCTTCCGGCATCTGCACGGCGGTCATCATCCCGACGACGACGCTCATGTACTCCTTCAAGGCCATGTCGGGGATGGTGGCGATGGTGTTCATGCGGGGCAGCGTCATCGTCATCAGCCGCATCGTGGACGCCGTCCAGACGCGCCAAGGCATTCTGAGGAAGAAGGTCTATGCGGAGGAGAATTGGGCCGTCGCCTTCGCATTGCTGGCGGTGAGCACGCATCTCTGCGCGGGTTTCTTCGGGAACGGCAAGGGAAAGGGAGGCCACTTCGACTTCCTGGGCTCGCCGGCCGCGATGACGATCCTGTCGAGCTATGTTGTCGCGTACGCCGTACGCATCTACATCATGAATTACTACAAGAACACCCGTCCGAAGAACGTGCCGTACGACAACACGGGATTCTTCGGAGTGGAACAGATCGCCGCGAGCGTCACGCTGGCGGTGCTCGGGCTGGCGCTCTTCGCCGCTCCGGCGCCGATCCAGGACGTGGAACAGATAGCCCTCTTCCGCGGGTCGTTGCTGGATCCGAAGTCGGACTGGGGATGGGCGATCCTGGCGGGCATGGCCTTCGGGATGGTCGCCTTCTTCTCCGTCTTCATCTTCATGTTCAAGGGGCGCACGGCCACGTTCGCCGGGCTGGTCAATCGGCTTACGTCGCTCGTCGCGGGTACGACGGCGACGTTGATCTACTGGCTGGCTTTCGGCGGGAAGTTCCCCGCCGTCCAGGACTGGGCTTCGCTGGCGTTCATCCTGATCGCCGTCGGATTCCTCAGCGTGGCCGAGAAGAAGCGGGCGCTGGAGCTGCAGGCGCCTCCGGAGAAGGGGGCCTGGACGGGCATGGTCCAGGATTCCGCGACGGTTCGTACGTCATAGGAGATGCGCATGGCCGACTCCATCCTCGACACGGTTCTCCTGCTGGCGCTGCCGGCGTCCGGAAAGTCGGAGGTGCGCCGTTACATCGGACACCTGTCGCCCGAGGTCCGGCGACGGGATTTCCATCTGGGGCCGGACATCCAGCTCGACGACTTTCCATACGTGCACTTGATGCGCCGGGTCGACGACGAGCTGGCGAAGCTCGGCCAGTCGCGCGTCTTCTTCCAGTCGCCCGACATGCCCTTCCGGAATCCGATCGACTGGGGGACGCTCATCGCCCTGCTCAACGAGGACTACGCGCGGATCGGCTCGGGAAAATCGGCGGCGCCGCCGTCGGCCGCGGAAGCCGTCTTTCAGCGGATCGATCGGTGCGCCGCGTCGGTCGGCGGCCCCGTGCGGCTGGGCGCGCTCAAAGAATCGGCGCGCCGTTCGCTGGCCCTGGCCCTGGAGAACGAGTGCGGCGAGCTGGTTCGGGAGCGCCGGGCGGCGGAGGAGGAGCGCCGGGACGGAAAGACGGTGATCATCGAATTCGCGCGCGGCGGTCCGCAGGGCGCGGCGATGCCGCTGGCGAGTCCGTTCGGCTATCAGGCGTCGCTGGCGTGGCTCTCGGAGGAGATCCTGCGCCGCGCCGCGATCCTCTACGTTTGGGTGACTCCCGAGGAGTCGCGTCGAAAGAACGCGGCGCGAACGGACCCGAACAACCCGGGGTCGATCCTGCATCACGGCGTGCCGATCGACGTCATGCTCAACGATTACGGGTGCGACGACATCGACTGGCTGGAGGGACAGTGGGGGGCGTCGGGCGCGATCGCGGTGAAAGCGCGCGGTCGGACGTTCCGCCTGCCATTCGCGCGATTCGACAACCGGATCGACAAGACGTCATTCCTGCGCGGAGCGCCGGCCTCTTGGAAGGACGAGGACGTGCGGCTGGTGCACCGCGGACTCCAGGACGCCCTGTCGAGCTTGAAGCCGGAAACGGTCAAGGCTTGAGGCTTACGGCTTCGCCCGTGATTCGGATTTCGACCCCCGCCTTCGCGGACGACGGGAAGAGGCGACCTTTGACGTAGACGAGCTCGCCCATCAGCCGCGACAGGTCGGGACGGGGCTGATCGGAGTCCCAGACGATCGGGATGTCCTGCCGGTATCGATGGGAGACGTACGCGAACGTCCAGGCGGGGGACTTCTCTTCGCGCGGCGCCAAGGTGCCGAAGAGCGTCACGGGGCTATCCGCGTGTTCGGTCACGTTCGCCTTCAGGCGCTCGAGCTCCTCAGGGCGCCCCATCTCGTAGAACGAGCGATCCGACGCATGCGCGGTGGCGAAGTGGCCCAGCGCCTCGACTCGGCGACGCCACCACTCGGTTCGTTCCGTGTAATCGGCGTAGTGGCGCGGCGCGTCCGGGCGGGCGCTCCAGATGGCGCGGCCGGCCGCGCGCGCTTCCTTCTCCGCGGCGACGAAGTCGTCGTGGAAGAGGCGGCTGGTTCCGTACTTCACGAAGTAGGGAGAGTGGCCCTGGCGGACGAGCTCGACGCCGAAGTTCTCCTCGAAGTCGCCGTTGCCGTCGCGGTCCACGAGGATGTGCCCCAGCGCGCGACCGTAGTACTCGCGCGTGACGGCGGGATCGTCGGGCAGGTAGAGGACCTGATCGACGTTCTGGAAGTACGTTTCGGCGAATCGCTTGGCGGCCATGCCCGCCGGCGTTCCGAACTTGACGGGCTTGGGATCGGCGCCCCGCCTGGCCTTGGCGTACGCGTCGAAATCCTTCTCGGCCGCCGCCCGTTCCTCGTCGTTCTTGTACACTTCTTCGGCGTCGACGCCGACGATCCGGACGCTCCCGCGCAATCCCGCCAGGAGCACGGTGTCGCCGTCGATGACGGCGCCGTCCTTGGCCGCGCGATCCAGCCGATAGGGCGTCCCGTCGGAGGACTTCCAGGCGTGCTTGGCGGGGGTCGCGTCCATCTTGAGCAGGGGAAGGGCGGGACCGTCTTGGGGAGAACCGCAACCGACCCAAAGGAGACCCGCGAGTCCGGCGAGCAAGGCGCGCATCAGCATGGCTTTCCTCCCTCGGCGGGAATATCCCGGATTGCGGTGCAAAAAGCAACAAGGAATCGAGATGAAGCTGAGGCTGTGTAAGGAAGGAAGATGTGGGGAGTCGAATTCTCGGCATGGATCGGAAGATGGGACTCGCAGGTTAGGGGCTGCCCAAGAATAAGTTGAGCAATTGTCCATGAGCCCGTGCGGGCAGCCCTCAAGCCCCAACTCCCAACCGCCAATCCCCAAGGAAATCCAAACTCCCAAGGAGGAAACCACGGAGGCGCTTCTGGCTGGGATTTGGGAGTTTGGATTTCCTTGGGAGTTTGGAGTTGGGCATTGGGATTTGGCCCCGCCCCGAATCCGCAATTGACCAGCTTATCTTAGGCGGGGCCTTACACCGGCAAGACCGACGGGAGATGCGGCGATGGGTAGATCTGGAGATAGGGTCCTCTCCGTCTCCCTTTTTCTTGCACGTTCTTAGCTTTACGGCGGCTCATGGATCTCTTGCCTGAAAGGTGTATAATAAATGCATCGTGATGCGTCCCCGAAGTCGATTCGCGATCGCGTTCTCGGCGGGGCTTTTCTTGCTGGCGGGGCGTATCGACGCGGCGGCGCAGTGAGGGCCGTCGTCGAACTCGGGAGGCGGGTCCTCCTGCGAGAGCGATCCTCAGCCCCCTCCGGCGGTCTTTCGCGGGGTGCCGCCGCCCCCGCCTCCCCGCGGGGAACAGCCCGCGCTCGAGGCGCGGATCTTGATGCGCTATTACACCGATGAGAGCGAGCCCAGCAAGGCGCTGGCGCAATGGCTGGGCCAGATCGAGGGCGTGCGGGAAGTCGAGATCGACGGCTGCTCCCGGACGGTGCGCATCGCCTACGCCGGTCCGATCAGCGGTCTGCTTGCCCTCGAGAAGACGTCGGAATTCGATCCGATCCGGACGCGCATCGTCAGCCACGCGCGGATGGTATTCAATTTCACCGCGGACGACGGGGCGGACAGGAGCAAGCTCGAGGCGTCGCTGGCCGCCGTGCCCGGAGTGAGGACCGTCGCCTACCTCGGAGGCACGGCGGAGGTCCTGGCGGATCTTCGCGTGCTGGATGCCGGCGCCGTCGGCGCGGCGGCGAAGGCGCGTCGTTTCAAAGTCTCCTGTGCCGGCCACGCTTATGTTACCGTGACGCTCGCCAAAGGCGATGTCGCCGCCTTCGAGAGGGAACTGCTCGCCACCGACGGCATCCTGACGGCCCGGCGCGACGCGGACGGAGGACTCCATCTCTGGATCGACAGGGACGTCAGCGATCAGACGCTGAAGCTCGTGGCGGAACTGGCCGAGGTCGAAGTGAAGGACATCACGCGCCGGTGATCGGGGCTACAGCGGCCGTCCGTTCAAGAGCTCGGTCAGGTCGAGTTCGCCGAGGCGGTAGATCTCTCCCTCCACGACGGGCATGATCGCGTAGCGCCGGGAGACGGCCACGCGGGTTTCCACGTCGGTTCCGAGGGTGGTGAGCGCTCCGGTGTAGAGCTTGCGTTCGCCGATGATCCGGTAGTCCTCGCCCTCGCGCGCGAAGAACACGATGAAATCGTTGGTCCGGACGACGTCGCCGTCTTCCGGATGGTGGAAGCGGAACGTGTATTTCACCGCGGCCGCGGGGCGCTCATCGGTGCCCGCCACGTCCATCAGGAGCGCTTCGCGGGACAGCTTCGCGCCGACGGCCTCTTCGGTGAACGCCCGCAGGGTCTCCATCGGGGTGCCCAGGGTCGAATCGTAGCGCTCCGAGTAATGGCGCAGGACGGCTTTCGCGTCGCCGGTGCGGAACTCGGCTTGGCTCGCGGTCAGGATCGCGCCGATCTTCTCCTTCGTCGACGGCGAGAGCGCCCCCACGGGCACGTCGGCTTCATGGACTTCCACGAAGTACTCTTTCCCCTTCCACGTCAGGTGGTAGTTGACGCGATAGTCGCGGGGAGGCAGGTCGCGCAGCAGGAACGTCCCTTCCTCGTCGATGCCCGAGCCGCGCAGGAGCTTCGTCCCCCATACGATGAGTGCTTGCCCGTCCAGACCTTCCGGCCGCAAGCGCCCGTGGATGGAGCCCGTTCCCTTCTTGGGGACCGGAATTTCCTTCGATGAGGCGACGGGCGGCGGGTTCGGAGGCGTCTCAAGCTCTTTCCGGAGCGCGAGGCTCAGGACCCCGGCGATCAGGGCGGCCGCGACCAGGGCCGCCGCCGCGATGAAGGCGATCTTCTTGTTGGGGCTCACGGGGCCTCCTTACTTGTTCCCGACGGCGAAGCAGAAGCACGGGTGCCATCGGTTGGTCTTGTCCATGCAGCCGGCCCCCGTCATGCAGAGGTACGAGCACGTCGATGATCCGCACTTGACGGCGGGGAAGCTGACGCTGCCGCTTCCCGTTCCCCTCTGCACGTTCGTCGTCTCCGCGCAGGGCATCTTGCATTTGCACGACTTGGTATACGCGATGGTGCAACCGCTCTCGACTCCGTCGGGCGCCCACGCCCCGAGGGCTTCCATCCGACCGGGGAAGCAGCCGCTGCTGCCGATCGTGAGGTTGATGCCCTGGATGATGTTGTCGATGGGGTTGTACCAGTCGTAATCGGGCCAGTGGCTCATCTTCGCCACGCAGCATCCCGACTCGCCGCAAGGTCCGCAGCCGCATCGTTGTCCGCGGATCACCTCGGCGCAGGCGGCGTTGTTGTAGGGGAGCCCCGTGGGGGTAGGGTAGAGGTTGTTGACGTTCGTCTGGTAGTTTCCCAGGCACTTGCCGTTGCCGCCGCAGTATACCCCGATCCTGAGGAAATCCGCCAACCAGGCGTCTCCGGAAGTGGGCTGGGTGTTCTGGGCGATCGATCCGCAGCAGAGCAATCCGGACGCTCCTCCGCGGGGCGGAAGGGCGCCTCCTGGGCAAGGGCCGGCGTCACGCGCCTGCGGCTTCCGGCATCAGCCGGCCTCGGGGAAACCCTGGGCGGAGGGGCAGGACGATGCCGGCTTGGCGCCCGCGGTGGATTCCATGGCGCTGGCGCAGTGAGTGCACCGCACGTGCAGCTTGCCGCACGAGCAGCTGGCCCAGATGCTGACGCGGAAGACCTCCTCTCCGAGGATCTGCAGCGAATCCTGGCTGATCTTGAAGCAGGGGATCCGGAGCACGAGCCGATACGGTTGCACGCCGGCGGCCGCCAGTTCTTTTAGGTCGATCGTGTAGGTGAATCGGTCGAATGGGCGGAATCCCATTGTCTCCGCGGCGCAGACGTAGAGCACCTCGCCCTTGGGATCCTGGATCTCCGCTTCCATGGGGAGCTTCGGAGGGGTCACGACCCAGCCCGCCATGTAGGGCGTGGTCTCCCCGGCCTCCTTGACCTTGGCATCCGCTTCGGCCACGGCGTTCGGGTGGAACTGGTACGTCGTGCCCTCGTGGGCGCGGCGGGCCTTCACGGTTTCCTCGTCGGGGGTCTCCTTGACGAGGAAGGCGAGCTTGACCGTCTCTTCCGTTTTCTCTCGGGAGACCAAGGTCACCGTCACGTTGCCTTCGTGGTACTCCTCGTAGACCTGGGTGTCCTGAGGCGCCGAAGGCGTGCCCATGAGGCAGCACGACACGACCGCCGCCGACAAAGTCGAAAAGAATCGCAGCATGGGTCCCCTCTCTCTGTCGTCGTGACGATGCTACAGGAGGCGGCTCCGTCAGTCAACGCAGTACCGACGGAGGGGGGCTCAAGTCGCTGGAGATGCCCCAGTCCTCGCGCCGCGGTTGCCATCCGCAGCGGCGATCTTATACTCGAAGGAAGTCTCGAAGGAGGAAGAGGAATGATTCGTCCGTTGATGATCTTGGCCGCATGGGCGTTCCAGGGATCGGGAGAGGATGATAAGCGCATCCAGGAGTGGATCGAGCGACTGGGCTCGGAGGAGATCGAGGATCGCGAGGAGGCGGAGAAGGCGCTGACAGCGATAGGGGAGAAGTCACTCCCGTTGCTGAAGAAGGCGGCGGCGGAATCGTCCGACGCCGAGCTGAAGGTCCGGGCCGAGAGGGTCCTGAAGGGGATCATGTGGACGATCGAGCGGCAGCCGATCGTGATCTTTCTGGACGCGGACAAGAAGGTGAAGATGGAATTCGTAAGGATCCCGGCGGGGAAGTTCATGATGGGAGACAAGGATTTCGACGACGCGCCGCCGCACGAGGTGACGTTGACGAAGGATTACTGGATGCAGACGACGGAGACGACGCAGGGGCAGTGGGAAGCGGTGATGGGGGAAAACCCGTCGTCTTTCAAGGGAGCCGACTTGCCGGTGGAGAGGGTGAGTTGGGAGGATTGCCAGGAGGTCCTGAAGAAGCTGAACGAGAAGGCGAAGGATCAGCTCAAGGGGAAGGCGGCAAAGTTGCCGTCGGAAGCGGAGTGGGAGTACGCC
>JACPRB010000029.1 GCA_016190155.1 Planctomycetota bacterium | reverse complement strand
TGGAGGCGCTGGAGCGCGCGTGTCCCGTGCGCGTGCGCGAGTACGCGATCCGTCGTGGGTCGGGAGGGGCGGGGCGGTGGCGTGGGGGTGATGGCTTGATTCGGGAGTTCGAGTTCCTGGCGGACGCGCGGGTTTCGATCATCGGCGATCGGCGCGTGACTCGTCCGTATGGGTTGGCTGGAGGAGGGCCGGGCAAGGCGGGGCGGAATCTACTGAACGGTCGGGTGTTGCCGGGGAAGGTGAATGTGGAGGTGCGAGCGGGGGATCGGGTGAGGGTGGAGAGTCCTGGGGGAGGAGCGTTCGGTTCGCCCGTTGACCGGTGAGCGCGTATAATCCATGGATGCATGTTGTCCTCGCGATAGGGGTGCTGCTGGCGCTTCAGGAGCCGCCGCGCAAGTATCTGGAGGCGGCGGCGGCGATCGAGCTGCCGCAGGATCTGCAGGCCTGGCGGGCCAGGAGTCCGCAGCACGCGCGGGCGGTCGCGGTGATCGCGGATCTGGCGGTGTGGGCGCGCGGCTTGCAACTCATCGATGAGAGGCTCGGCTTGTTCGCGGCCAAGCCGCGGATCAAGGTCATCGTGAAGGAGGACGACGGGGAACGCATCGCGAAGGGAGGCGGGCGCAAGGGCGTGGGGGAGGTGCACTTCAATCTGCGGCCGATGGTGGAGTACGTGCGGACGCTCGAGGAGATCGAGCGGATGCGGCAGCAGGGGAAGGACTTGCGGTTCCGCGTCCCGCCGACGCCGATCTCCGCGTTGATCCATCATGAGCTGGCGCACTGCTTCGCGGGGACGTACGACGATTTGTGGTTGACGGAGGGGTTGGCCGCGTTCGCGGCGGGAGAGACGGCGCATCTGTGGGATTTCCAGAATCGTCGGGCGGTGTTGCGCGGGCTGGACAAGCCGATGTCGGAGGCCGACGCCTATGCGCGGGGCCTCTGCGCGTTGTCGTGGATGGAGGAGAAGTTCGGGTCGGCGCGGGTGAAGGCGTTCGTGGCGAAGATCGTGGAGGATCGTTCGGTCGCGCGGAAGGCGTTGGAGGAGGCGACGGGGCTCGGATGGGAGGCGCTGCTGGCTCAGGAAGTGGAGTGGAGCCGGGCGTTTCTGGAGAAGTTCACGCCTGACGAATGAGCGTTCGAACGGGGCTTCGGTAGGCTCGCAAGGCGATCCGCATCGATTCCCGGTAGAATCGTCGGTACGCGGGGGCGGGCGAGCCGGCCCTCAGCGCCGTCAGCACGTCCCAGTGGCCCAGACGGGCCCATTCCAGCACGAAGGTGTTGTATGAGAGCATGCGGGCGCGGACGCGTTCGCGCAGGCGCCGCACGTAACGGGGAGTCAATCCGTAGGCCTGCAGCGCGCGCAGTGTCTCCTCCTGCTGCTCCGGGATGAACTCGGCGTCGAGGAAGGGGCTCAAGATGAGCGTCCACGGATCGGATCGACGAGCGAGGGGAAGGCGATTGTGTTCGGCGAAGCGCCGCAGTTCCGGCTCGCTGACGCCCGGCAGGAAGAGGATCTCGCGCTTCACCTTGATCGTGGGGGGCCAGGCGTACGGATCGATTTCCTCGATGTCGCGGGCGCGGACGAGGCCGTGGGGATAGATGCCGGCCGGGGGAAAGTCGTAATACGAGAATTCAATCGTGCTCCAGCAAAGTCTGGGTCGTGCCACCATCCATTGGTTAGTAGCGGCCTGGGTGGAGGGGCGTCAACTCTGAGGGATCTCCCAGTAGGTTCCACGAAGTGCCTTTGGTGCGCACGAATGACGAAGTAGCCGCAGAGGCCGCTGAGATCGCGAAGAAGAACGCTGAGAATTCTTCAAGAAAACGGCTCTGCGTTCTCTCCGTACCCTCTGCGCGCTCTGCGGTCGGTCTTTCGGAGCGAATCGTGGGATCTACTGGGGATCTCCAGTCGAGGCAGCACCGAGCCCGCGTCGGGAAAGACGAGGTCCGCGGCGTCGGCGGTGCGGACGGGCTCGAAGCGCAGCCGCCGCACGAGCGCATCGGGCATTTCCGAGATGAGCCGGATGCGGTAGCGCTCCGCCTTGCGCCACAGCGCCCACGCCGTGCGGCCGTAGACGTGGAATCGCTTGCGAAGCGCCGCCGCGAGGCGAGCCGGCGAGGCATGGCCGAACCAGCGCTCGAAGGCGGGATAACCGAGGCCATCCGGACACGCGGCCAGGAGCGTCAGAGAGCCGCCGGGCCGCAGGACGCGCGTGGCGTGCTCGATCGCCTTGTGCGCCTGGATGAGATTGATGTCCTTGGGATGGCCGCCGGCCGACGCGACGAGCCGGTCCACGGGGCCGCGCACCGGCGCGCTGTGCAGGCGTTCGGCCTCGCGCGCCGCGCGACGGTGCGCGTCGAGCACATCGCCGCAGAAGACGGCGGCGATCCGCCCGTCGGCCGCCAGCACTGTCTGGATGGCGTAGGCGGGTATGGGGAAGAAGGCCCCGCAGGCGTCGATCTCCTCTCGGAAGGGATTCCCGTCGAGCCGCCCGGGTTCGCATCGTTCCGCGTCGTCGAGGATCGTCAGGCGGTGAAGCCCGAGAATGGTTTCCTCGGCCGCGCAGCCGGGGAAGATCGCCTTCCAGCCTCCGCCGTAGCCGGCGAGATAATGGAGGGCGACGGTGCCGGTGACGATGACGCGATCGGCCAGAACGAGGCGCCGGTTGACTCGAACGGGCACGCCGCGTGGGCTTCGACCGAGGTGCACGAGATCGCGCCGAGGGTCGTGGTCGTGTCCCGCCAGCGTCATCCCGAGGATGCGCCGGCGCTCGTCGGGCGTCGTCGGGCGGTGCAGGCCCGTGGCGAAGAGGACCTCGGCGGTTCGGCCGCGCAATCGCCGGGCGAGTTGGGGGATGATCCGCTCGACGCCCGTGTATCGCGTGCCGTCGGACACGACGATCACGACGCGTCGGGCGCTCGCGAGGAAGGCGTCGAGTCCGGGGAAGGAGAGCGGACTGCGTTGAGGGCGGATCGAGGGCGCTCGGAGGATCGGGACGCCTCCGAGAGGCAACGTCACGTGCGATCGGCCGTATCTCAGCCGCATGGAGCTCGGTATCTTATCACGTCCATCGTCGTATAAGAGCATGATGGTGGGATTGGCGTTGGTGCTGGCGCTTGGTCAAGCCACGGACGAGCACGCGCGACAGGTGGTGGAGCGCATGACGTTTCCGGACGCGGCGGCGATCAAGGTGTGGACGGACCAGGGGCCGGAGTACAAGACCGTCCTCGACGTGGTGCTCAAGCGCGGTCACTGGGTCGCGGCGGTCAAGGCGCTGGAGGAGCGGCTGGGGCCGTTTGGCGACGCGTGGGCGATCGAGGTGAAGTTGTCGGAGTGGGGCGGGACGCACGTCGCCAGGGGCGATCGGATCGGAGAGAAGGGCGAAATCGCTTTCAACATGCGCCGTCTGGGCGAGTACGAGCGCAAGCTGCGGGACTTTCGCAAGCAGGCGGAGGAGCTGCGCAAACAGGGCAAGCGGATGACGTGGAAGGTACCGCCGATCAAGTATGAGCGCATCCTGCATCACGAGTTGACGCACGTGCTGCAGGGCGAGTATGCGTCGCCCGGCTGGTTTCACGAAGGGTTGGCGTCGTGGATGGGCGGCGATCTCAATTACGTGAAGGCGTTCACCGTCGCGAAGAAGCCGGTGCAGTCGATCGAGGTCGATCTCTCGGCGGATCCCGACGACGAGTATGGCCGCGGGATGCTGTTCTTCCTGTGGCTGGAGGATCGGGTTCGCGTCGCGGGGATCAAGAAGCTCTACGGGGCGACGGTGGTCGAGGGCGGAGACTGGAAGCAGGCGCTGGAGGAGGCGACCCGCCTGGAGTGGGCGAAGATCGTGGAGGTGGAGCGGGCGTGGAGCGCGAAGAGAGCAGCGAGCGCCGAGTAGGGAATCGACGGCGCTACTGTTTCCCGATGTGCACGAAGCTCCCGCCGGTCTCCTTGGCGATCTTCTCGAGGAAGGTGAGCGACAGTCCCGTCAGCGGGTCCATGCCGACGCCGACGTCTCCCAGCGCGATCGCGTTGACCACGACCTTGCGGAGGGCGTGCACTTTATGCAGTTCCGACAGGAAACCCTCGGTGTCCACGCCGGGCCTGCCGCCGTCCTCCTTGACGAACTTGCCCGAGTTGTGGTTGCCGTCGGTCATCACGAAGAACGTGTCGGGGCCGTTGACGATCGTGGCGTAGTGTCCCTTCTTGTCGACCTGTACGACGTCCGGCTTGGACGGCTGCTCGACCATCTTGTAGGCGGCCTCCAGGCCTCCCCAGATGTCCGTGCCCCCGCTGGGAGCGAGCTTCTCCACGTCCTGAATGCACTCAAGCTTGTTCGGCCATGTCGCGGGGACGAGATGCTCCTTCCAATACTGATATTTCTCCGCATACCACACCACCGTGAAGTGCACGCGCGGGTCGAGGTTGTAGATCGTGTTGATGAACTCGCGCTTGAGCCCGTCCATCTTGGACTTGACGGGGCGCCCGTCGTATTTCTTCTTGATGTCGCCGGCCTTGCCCCGGGCCGCTTCTTCGCTCGGATCGACCTTCTTGCCGTTGGTGTCGACGGCGGGTCCGGTAGGCGGGTCCTTCTTCGGCGGATCGGGAAACGTGCAGGGATCCTCCATCGAGCCGGTGCGGTCCAGGATGAAGACGATGCGCGTCGACTTGGTCTTCAGCCCGAAGAACTCGGTCGGTTCCATGGCGGTCTGGCCTTCCTTGTTCGCCGCGTCCTTGTCCTTTCGGGCGGCCTTCCACCAGTTGGGGTCGTCGCTCTTGGGCTCCTTGATGTCGAGGAAGAGGCCGAGCAGGCGCATGATCTCGACCTTGATGCGCCCCTCGTCTGTCTTGCACTTGGCGAGGATGTCGATCATGGCGTCGACGACCTTGTCGCTCTTGTCGCCCAGCTGCTCGATGCCCTGGAGCGCGCTCCACTTGGACTCCCAGGTCCGGTCCGTACCGGCGAGCACTTTAAGGAACGTGTCGAGGGCGGCGGGATCCTTGGACTTCACGAGGCCGTCGACCGCCCCGATCTGGACGCGCAGATCCCGGTCATCGACGAGTTCGATCAAGACGGGGACGGCTTGCTTCTGGACGCCGAGGGCGCGACAGACGATGAACCGAAGGCGCGCGTTGGCGTGTCTGCGCGCTTGCAGGATCAGGAGGTCGATGGCGTCTTTGCCGCGGATCTTCTGGAGGGCGGTTTCGCACGCTTCGAGGACCTGGCCCGATACCTTGTCCTCGTCCTTTCCAGTACCGGCGCGCGCCAGCTCCGTGGCCAGAAGCTGGATGAGCTGATCGGCGACCTGTTTGTCGTATTTCTCGATGGTCGCCTCGCCGAGCCCCTCCGCCGCGCGGGCGCGCTCGGCGGGGTCCTTGCTGTTGCGGAAGCGCTGGAAATCCGAGAAGGCCTGGCCGAATTTCTGGGCGTCCTGGGCCAGGAGGGCGCCGGTCAACACGAATCCCCAAGCGAGCGTCTTACCCCACATCGCCTACCTCCTCACAAGCAGGGCGTTGAGTAACCGTTCAGCCGTTCAAGAGTTCAACCGTTCGCCCGTTCGAAAACCCCGTTCCGGCGTTCAGCTTCCGAAACGAATGAACGTGCGAACCAGTGAACGGGTGAACGCTTGCGGCGTTGATTATACGACGGCGTCGCGCGGGCGCTCAGTTCTTTCCGCCCGAGGCGTCGACGAAGACGCCGCCGTGTTCGTCGGCCATTTGTTTCAGGAAGCGCTCGCCCTCTTCCTTTTCATTCGCCTGTTCGGGGATCGGCGCGTGGCTGGAGAACACGCCGATCGTGTTGATCGCGATCTTCTTGAGCCTGTTCGACTCGCGCAGCTTCGACAGGATCGCGGAAGGGTCTGAGATCTGGCCCGAGTTCGGCATGCCGTCGGTCAGCAGGAAGATCGTGTCGACGCCGCTCTTGGCGGGTTTGTCCTTGAGTTCGCCGGCGGCCGCGAAGCTGAAGGCCTTCTCGAGGGGGTCGTAGATATTGGTGCCGCCCTCGGGCTGGAGCCGGTCCACGAAATCCAGCGCGAGCTTCCGCGTGGAGGCGCTCATCTTGACCATCTTCTCGCTCATGATGCGCCATGAGGAGCTGAAGAAGATGAGGTTGAACTCGGTCCCGTCGGGCAGCTGGGCCGGGCAGCGGCGGAGCTGCCAGCGCGCGATATCGATCTTGCGATGGCCGTCGGGCTTGCCGTACTTGTCCTCGCCGGAGCCCGTGGGCGTGGCGTCGGGCGCCGACCATTCCGAGTCCCACATCATCGAGCCGGAGCAATCCAGCACGAAGATCACGTTCTTGGACTTGACGGGGATTCCGTAGAAGGTCGTGCCTCCGCGCTCGGCGGCGGGTTTCTCGTCGGGCGTGGGCGCGTAGGTTCCGCCGGCGACCGCATCGAGATTGGCGTCGTACCACGAGCGCCACGTCGCGTAGTCGCCATGTTTGTCCACGCCGGTGAGCGCGACCAGGGCCGCGTTGACGTCGTGTTTGAGCCGGCCGTCCAGTTGCTTGAGCGCCTCGATGAGCGGCTCGACGGCCTCTTTGGAGCCGAGCGCTTGCAGGGCCGTGGCGGCCGCGTATTTGACCTGCCAGAACTCGTGTTTGAGCTGCTCGCAGACGGCGGCGACGGCTTCCGGGGAGGGGGATTTCTTCGAACGGATGCCGTCGATGCAGGCGATGCGCACGCCGGGCTCGGCGTCGCGTTTGAGTTGTTCCAGGAGGGCGGGGAGGGCGGCGGGATGGTCGACACGGCCGAGGACTTCGGCCACTCCGGCGCGCCGGTCCCAGGAAGAGTCGCCCTTCATCTTGGCGATGAGTTCGCGCACGGCCTCGTCGCCGCGGAAAGTGGCGAGGGCGTCGACGATGTGGCGTTTGACCGCCTCGACGCGCATGATGCGCTTCTCGACGTCTTTACCTTTATCTTGCGCCTGGGTGAGTTTGAGGAACTTCGCCATGCTGCGTTCGGTGGGGCGGGATCCTTGGGAGGTGGTTTCCCACTCGATGTCGCTGTTGGAGTCCGCCTCGCGGATCCAGCGGACTTTCTCGACCCAGAGCTGTTTGATTTGTTGCGCGGTGATGCCGTAGCCGTCGAGGAGGGCGTCGGCGGCCTCGCGGCAGTCGGATAGGGCGATGCGCTGGGCGGCGTCGCGCACGCGGGTTTCGTGCATGGACAGGAGGGCATGCCGGAATTCGGCCTTGGCCTTGTCGAAGTCCTGCGCGAGGGCGGCGGTTGCGAGGAGAGCGAGAATGCCCATTGCCGGTCCTTGTTGGTATCCCAATGAATGGACACCGGCTCGCGGGGGATCGTGGGGGACTTTGTTGGGATTGAGGATTCAGAGGGGAACAGAGGACCCGGAGGACCCAGCGCGTCGACCGCAACCGAACTCGGGGATCCTCCATTTTCCGTCCGGAGAATACTCTGAGGAAGCCAGGAAGCCAGGAGGAAGACCGAAGGATAGGACGACCGACTTCCTTTCCTGGTTTCCTG
>JACPRB010000321.1 GCA_016190155.1 Planctomycetota bacterium | reverse complement strand
TCCAATGAGACGCTCCTCGACGTGCTGCGCGACAAGCTGGGTCTGACGGGTGCGAAGAAGGGGTGCGAGATCGGCGACTGCGGCGTGTGCACGGTCCTTGTGGACGGCGAGCCGATGAACGCGTGTCTCTTGCTGGCCTCGGAGGTGGAAGGGCGCGAGATCACCACGATCGAGGGGCTCGCGCGCGACGGCGCGCTTCATCCGATGCAGCGCGCATTCATAGAGGAAGGCGCGGTGCAATGCGGCTACTGCAGCCCGGGGATGATCCTCGGCGCCAAGGCGCTCGTCGAGCGAAGGCCTGATCCGAGCGTCGACGACATTAAGGAGGCGCTCGGCGGGAATCTCTGTCGTTGCACGGGTTATCACGGCATCCTGCGGGCGATCCGCCGGTGGAAGAAGTACGCCGACGGAGCCCCCGCCCCGATCGATCGTGAAGGTGACAACTCCGTCGGGCGGAGTCTGCCCCGCGTGGACGCCTTCGACAAGGTGACCGGCCGCGCCAAGTACACGGCCGACCTCGCGTTCCCGAATATGGCGCACGGACGCATCTTGGGGAGTCCCGTGGCGCACGGGCGGATCCGGCGGATCGACGCGTCGAAGGCCGAGGCGCTGCCCGGGGTGCTGGCGGTGCTGACGGCCAAGGATGTTCCGGACGTCCTCTATGGCGTTTCGCCGGCTCGGTACGATGAGCACGTTCTGGCCCGGGAGAAGGTGCGGTTCGTGGGCGATCCGATCGCGGCGGCGGTCGCCGAAGACGAGGAGACAGCCGAGCGCGCGCTCAAGCTCATCGAGATCGATATAGAGGAGATTCCGGCGGTGTTCACGCCGCAGGAGGCGATGCGCGAGGGCGCGCCGCAGCTTCACGACAAGTACAAGGGGAACGTCAACACGTTCGTGGACCAGCACTTCGGCGACGTCGAGAAGGGATTCGCGGAGGCGGACTACATCCGCGAGGAGACGTTCATCGGGAACCACACGAACCAGGCGGCGATGGAGCCGCACGCGGCGGTCGCATTGTGGGAAGGGGACGGGACGCTGGTGCTGCACACGAGCACACAGGTGCCGCACTACGTGCACTACACGCTGGCGCACGTGCTCAAGATGCCGCTGGGGAAAATCCGGGTGCTGCGTCCGGCGGTGGGCGGCGGGTTCGGCGGGAAGGCGGCGGCCTCGCCGCTGGATCTGTGCGCGCCGCTTCTGTCGCGGCGCACGGGCCGGCCCGTGAAGATGGTCTACAGCCGCAAGGACGTCTTTCACTACAACCGCGGGCGGCACAAGCAGCACATGCGCTTCAAGCTCGGCGTGAAGAAGGACGGCCGCATCACCGCCTTCGAGAGCCGCATCGCGCTCGACGGCGGGGCGTACTCCTCGTTCGGCGTGGCGACGGCGTATTACGCGGGCAGCATGATGCCCACGCTTTATCACATCCCGAACTACAAGTACGAAGGCGCTCGCGTGTACACGAACAAGCCCGCGTGCGGGGCGTTCCGCGGGCACGGCGTGCCGCAGCCGCGGTTCGCGTTCGAGTGCCTGCTCAACATGGTGGCCGAGGAGATCGGCGTCGATCCGGTGGAGATCCGGCTCAAGAACGCAATGGACCGCAACACGCGGACGGTCAACGATCTCGACATCCGCAGCTGCGAGTTCAAGGCGACGCTGGAGGCGGTGCGCGAGAAGTCGGAGTGGGCCGCGAAGTACGGGCGGCTGGCGCGCGGCCGGGGCATCGGCATCGGCTGCGGCGGGTTCGTCAGCGGCGCGGGCTACGCGATTTACCGCGGCGACGTGCGTCTGTCGCACGAGAAGGAGCCGCAGGCGTTCGTCAAGGAGGCGGTCTTCCCGCACGGCAACGCGATCGTGCGGATCCTCGAGGACGGTATGGCGGCGGTGTGTTTGATCGGCGCGGCGGAGATCGGCCAGGGGGCGGCCACGGTTCTGTCGCAAATCTGCGCGGAAGGGTTGGGCATTCCGGTGGATCGAGTGCGGACGCGCGCGGAAGACACGGACATCTGTCCCATCGATCTGGGCGCGTACTCGTCGCGGGTCACGCTCATGGGCGGCAACGCGGTGCTCATGGCGGCGCGCGAGGTCGTCAAGAAGCTGCTCCCCATCGCGGCACGGGAGTTGGGGTGCCGGGCGTCGGAGCTGGGGGTAGGCGGCGGCCGGATCTTCGTGAAGTCGGATCGCGCGCGCGGAATGGATTGGGCGGAGGCGGCGCGGAGGTATTTCAACGCGCGCGGGCCGCTGGTGGGCACGGGGTGGTACAAGCCTCCCAAGGGGCTGGGCGGCGATTTCAAGGGGGCGGCGGTGGGCACGAGTCCCGCTTATTCGTTCGGCAGTTCGGTCTGCGAGCTGTCGGTGGATCTGGAGACGGGGCGGGTTTCGATCGAGAAGTTCACGGACTATCACGACTGCGGAACGCCGATCAATCCGATGGCCGTTCACGGGCAGGTGGAGGGCGCGATCGTGATGGGGGCGGGCGAGACATTGATGGAGGAGATGGTCTTCGACGGGAAGGGGAGGTTGCTCAATCCGAACCTGCACGAGTATCTGCTGATGACGATCAAGGACGCGCCGGAGATCTTCAGCGGCGTGGTGGATTCCTACGAGCCGGAGGGGCCGTTCGGCGCGAAGGAGATCGGCGAGGGCGCGACGCTGCCGGTGCTCGGCGCGGTGGCGCACGCGATCGCGCAGGCGACGGGGGTGTGGATCACGGAGCTGCCGATCACGCCGGAGAAGATCCTCTTCGCGATGAAGGGGGAGAAGCGGGCGGGCAAGGGCGTGTGGCAGGAAGGGCGGCGATCGAAGGTGGTGAGGCGCCGGCCGTGTCGGGGGCGCAAGGCGCCGGATCCGGCGTTGAGGGCCCAGAGGGGGACAGAGGACTCAGAGAGGAATGCTGGAGCCGCTACGCTTGATTGAGCCGCTCCAACTTCCGGCGGGCGGGCCGGCTTTCCACAACTTCGACGGGGATCCTCTGAAGGATGCGAAGGTGGGAAACCGGCGGAGGGGTATCTGCGTCGCGAGATGCCTGTTCTCTTGAGTACCCGTACATGGGTCCAAAGACGCGATAAGCCGACGCCCCACCATGCTCTCGACAATGAAGTCCAGGCCGTCGGAGTTCGACACCGGGCGCACGGAGCGAAGTGAGCGTTGCCGGCCCACTGACCGTCATTCTGACCGGCGGCGTACTTCCTTGATGACGTTGCACCAGATATGAAAGCTCTTGTTTCCCCTGTCGGAGGGGACCTGAGTCGACCGATATCGGATGCGCTCCAAGGCGTTCAGATGCTCCTTGCCGGCCGAGATAGCGATGGAGCCGGCATCCTCGGTCGAAAGGCCGTTGTCCTTTTCGATTCGAGTTAGCAGATCGCCCAAGTTGGCGGCGTCGAGCTTCTTGGCGTCGCTTCCGAGCGGCTTCATGTCACCGGACAGACGCTCGATAGCGGCCTTCATTTCCTTGAGCGTATCCTCGTCTTTCTCGTTGTCCGCCGCCGCCTTCAGGAACGGCACGGCTTCCTTGTCGCCGAGTTCGTACAGAGCGTAGGCGGCCCAGAAGCGGGTGGGCGCGTCGGCGCTCTTCAGTACTTGGGCAATGGCCCTGACGTGCTTTGTCCGGTGGAGTTCGCCCAAGGCGAACGCCGCCCCTCCTGAGCCGACATCCTTCGCCTCCAGCATCTTTGCGAGGGCTTTTTCCGAAGAATCGTCGAAGAACAACCCCAAGGCGAATGCCGCGTTCCGGCGGACGTAGGGGTCTTCGTGGCGGAGCATCGGACGAAGGTAGGGGATCACGCCGCGCCCATAACCGCCCAGCACATAGTACATGCATTCATGTGTCCTGATGTGCCAAGAATGCGCGCGCAGAAAGATAGACTGATCATGGGTGCGGAGGATAGCGAAAACGGCGGGCAAGAGCGTCGGATTCTGCTCCAAGGCGCACAACCGTGTCCACTCATAGACGTACTGGAAGTGTGATCCCAGGTCCTTCACCTTTGAGAACGTCCAAACGATGAAAGGGGCTGCCGCCTTCTCGCCGGCCAACTCTTCAAGGTGCTGTACGATCGAAAGACGCACGAAGTCGTCCTCTGTAGTGCGAAACAGGGGAACCGCAGCTGCGCAGGCGGCCACCGGAGTATCCTGCAGTTTTTTGTAGGCGACATCGAAAGCCATCTTGGCCTGTTGCAGTTCCGTGTCGTCCTTGTACTTGCGATCCGGTCTGAAGCTCATGATGTGTTTCCACGTCTCGACGAGCTTAGGATCCGTGTCTTCCCACGTCTTCCAGTCCGGCTCGGCAACGGTGGGGAGCACCTTTTCCTCCGGAGTGGAAGGCTCTGCCTGGAAGGAGAGTCCATTGAGCACGGACAGCCATGCCGTCAATACGATGACCATGGATGAGCTCCTCTTGTCTTCTGACACGGAAAGTTCGGGCCGCGCTTGAGGGCCTTCGTTCGGTCGCGTTCATCCGCCAGAAAGTGATCCACCGCGACGCGAAGAAAGGTCCGGAACTTGCCCCGATCTCGATCGACGTACTGGAGGAAATCGCGGGCAAGGAAGGC
>JACPRB010000325.1 GCA_016190155.1 Planctomycetota bacterium | reverse complement strand
TTCACGCCCCTGCTGCGCACCACGCGCCAGTCCGGCGTCCTGCCGTCCGGCCAGGTGATCCAGCGCGGCTTCATGGGCGGTGGATGGAACGAGGCCCGCGTCCACTACCCCAGCGGCAACGACTACGTCATGGCCGCCCGCGTGAAGGGGACGATCCCGGGTCCGCCCCCCAAGGAAGGCGAGACCGCCCCGTCGCCCACCACCATCAACGCGGTGGTCGTCGCGGACGTCGACATGATCGCCGACTGGGTCTTCGATCTGCGCAAGCGAGGCATGGAGGACCTGAACTTCGACAACGTCACGTTCGTCCTCAACTCCGTGGATGTGCTGGCGGGCGACGAATCGTACGTCGCCATCCGCAAGCGCCGGCCCAGGCATCGCACGCTGACCCGGCTGGAAGACGCCACCAAGAGTCATCGCCAGCGGCAGCTCGACGAGGCGAAGAAGGCCGAGGACGAGGCCAAGAGCAAGCTCGACGAGGCGAACGCCGGGCTCCAATCGGAGCTCAAGAAGCTGGAGGAGCGCACCGATATCGACGAGCTCCAGAGGCAGATCACCATCGAGAACAAGCGGCAGGTGGCGCAGCGCCAGCTCGACGTCGCCAAGAAAAACATCGAGGACGAGAAGAGCGCGGCCATCGAGCGCAGCCGCGCGACGCTGGAAGAGACCGTGCGCGGCATTCACGCGAGGATCAAGATCAGCACGTTGCTCACGGCGATCCCGCCGCTGATCATCGCGGTGATCGTCCTGCTCCTGCGCATCACGGGTGAGAAGAAGGTGGTGCAGACATGAACGAGACAACGAAGACTCTGTCGTTCGCCGCCGTGGCGGGCCTTCTGGCGCTGGCCGCCGTCGTGACCGTACCGCGCTATCGCCCGCCGGAGGTCTTCAACGACCTGGGACAGGCGTTCTATCCCGAATTCAAGGACCCGCTCCGGGCCGCCGCGCTCAAGGTCGTGGAATACGACGAGGCCACCGCCACCGCCAAGGAGTTCAAGGTCGAGCTCCGCAACGGCCGCTGGGTCATCCCGTCACATCACAACTACCCCGCCGACGCCAAGGAGCGCATGGCCAAGACGGCCGCCGGCGTCATCGATCTGATCAAGGACACCGTGCGCTCCGACCGGCCGCAGGACCACGAGCAGTTCGGCGTCATCGATCCGCTCGACGACAAGGTGACGACCATGAAGGGCCGCGGCAAGCGCATCACGTTCCGCGACGCCGAAGGCCGCGTGCTCGCCGATTTCATCTTCGGCAACGAAGGACGCGAGGGCGTGACCTTCGTGCGCGTCCCCGGCCAGAAACGCGTGTACGGGCTCACGGCCAAGCCCGAGATCTCCGCCAAGTTCGAGGACTGGATCGAGACGGACCTGCTCAAGCTGAGCGCCTCTTCCCTGCGCCGGATCCGGATCGACAACTACTCCGTCGACGAGGTCGAGGGGCGGATCAAGAACCGCCACGAGATCCTGTTGACGCGCGACGATTCTTCGGGCCCCTGGAAGGTCGGCGAGATGACGGATCAGGAGGAGGTCAACACCGAGAACATCACGTCGATGACCGGGGCGCTGGACGACCTGAAGATCGTCGGGGTACGGGCCAAGCCGCCGGGGCTCACCCGGGAGCTCAAGCAAGGCGACCAGAGGCAGCTGAACCAGCAGGACGTGATCTCGCTCCGGCAGAGGGGCTTCTACCTCGTCCGCGGCGAGCTGCAGTCCAACGAGGGCGAGACGGAGGTCGTCTGCGACGACGGTGTGATCTACCTGCTGCGGTTCGGCGAGGTGGTGATCGGCGCCGGAGAGGAGCTGACGGCGGGCACGTCGGCCGACAAGAAGGACGAGAAGAAGGAAGGCACGGAGGGCCGCTATCTCTTCGTGACCACGCGGTTCGACGAATCGATTCTGCCTCCCGCACCGGGGGCGCCTCCCGAGTTCGCGGCCGATCCAGCGTGGACGGACGAGGAGAAGAAGCAGAAGGAAGAGGAGCACCAGAAGCGGAAAGAGGAGGTCGAGCGGCAGAAGAAGGAGCGCGAAGACAAAGTGGCCGCGGGCCAGAAGCGCGCGCAGGAGCTGACGAACCGGTTCGCCGACTGGTACTACGTGATCTCCGCGGAGAATTTCAAGAACCTGCGCCGCAGCCGCGCCGAGCTGGTCAAGCCCAAGGAGCAGCCGAAGTAACACGGATTGCGCGGATTGAAACGGATTGCCGCGGATTGGCCTCGTCACTTTTCCCGCGATACAGGCTCTAGAATTTAGGGCCGAAACATGATCAGAGACACTCCGATCGTCAACGTAGAGAATTTGACCGGCGAGGCGGCCGCCCATCGCGCGTCCGATTACGACATCCTGCCTCTCTTCCTCAATCGCTGGTCACCTCGCTCCATGACGGGCGAGACCATCGAGGACGACGCGCTCTTCGCCCTTTTCGAGGCGGCGCGGTGGGCGCCCTCCTCGTTCAACGCCCAACTCTGGCGCTTCATCATCGCCCGACGGCAGAACAAGGAGGAGTTCGATAGATTCGTGGGACTGCTCGTTCCGGGCAACGCCGTTTGGGCGAACCGGGCGGCGGTCCTCGTCGTCGTGACGTCCCGAAAACTTTTCGAGCGCAACGACAAACCTTCCGTCACCCACGCCTTCGACGCGGGCGCGGCCTGGGAGAACCTCGCCCTCGAAGCCGCCCGACGCGGCCTCGTCACCCACGGCATGGAAGGGTTCGACTACGAAAGGGCGCGCCGGGAACTCGGCGTCCCGGACGACTTCGATGTGCACGCCATGATCGCCATCGGCAAGCGCGCCCCAAAGGAGCAACTGCCCGAGAAATATCAGGCGATGGAACAGCCCAACGCGCGCCGGCCCCTCCGGGAAATCGTCTTCGAAGGCGGCTTCGGCCGCACCGTCGCCGGGCTGCCTTGACCCAGATTTCCCCCGAACCCCACTCCCGCCGCAGACGCTTTGTTCTCCGGAATCGGCATGACGACAGTCGAAGAAAGCGCCTTGCCTCTGGGTCCTCTACACTACTCACCATCCACATCTTCTCGCGACGCGAAGATCTTCCGGGGCGCCCAGGCAACAGACTCGGTCTCAAGCGGTCGCCTCCGTTTTCAAAAGGAATCTCCGCGTCCTCAGCGTCCTCTGGCGTTGGATTCTTCTCAGGGTTCTCTGCTCCCCTCCGCGCCCCTCCCTCGTGCTCCGTTTGGCGGTGCCGCGCTGCGTCCTCTGGTTCCTCTGTCCCCTCTCTGCTTCCTCAAATCGGAGAACGTCTATGAAAACCACCCTCGCCGCCCTCCTCGCCCTCCTCGCCGTCGGATGCCGCATGGCCCCTGAACTGAAGGCGCCCCACATCCTGTCCTCGGAATTCGGCATGCCCCTCGCCCGCGCCGGCGACGTCCGGGAGTCCGACATCTCCCGCTGGCAAAAAGCGGACGTCTCGCTGGCGTGGCCCGCCACGCTCGCCGTCCTCCAGGTCCATCGCGACAACCGCTACGTGGCCGTCTCCCAAGGAGAGTGGGACGCCGCTCTGGCCGATCAGAGAGGCGTCAAGGCCGTCAACATCCTCGACGGCCTCGGTGTCGGAGATGAGTCCCTCCACGCCGCCGTCGCCCGCCACCCGGAGCAACGCCAAGGCCCTCCGGAGGTCGAGACCGATCAGGGCCTCTTCGTCGTAGAACGGTGGACCGCCTCCGCGGCCCAGTCCGATCTCCTCTTCGTCTACGCCACCAAAGTGGCCACCGACACCTATTGGAACATGTGGACCATGACGTACTTCCTGCTCCTCACCATCCCCGTCGTGCCCGCCGAAGAACAGACCGCGCAGGCCGTCGCCAAAGGGTTCCTCATCGACGTCAAGACCGGAAAGATCCTCGAGACCGCCGGCGCCGTCGCCACGGAATCGCGCACCGCCAATCCCGTGATCATCAACCGCCCCATGTTCCAGCTCGAGCAACAGGTCGCCCGCCAAGCGGAGACCCGCATGATCGAACAGCTCGGGCAAAAGATCGAATCCCTGCGCGCCAGGCTCAAATAGGCGATTTCTCAGTGGATCACGACTCCGCGCCATGCATAATGGTCCAGATGCACGGCACACTGACCGCCGCTCTCCTGCTGTCCTGCCTCGCCCAAGACGTCGACCTCGCCACCCTCGCCCAGAAGTGCGGCTCGGAGATCGATTGGATCGCCGACTCCTACGAACCGCGCGACCAGATCCCCGGCTGGCTCAACCGGGATGAACCCTCCGAGGTCGATCGCGTGGGCCTCCTCCAACAAGCCAGGAAGAAGGCGGCCGACACGGGCCGTCTCGTGCTGCTCTACGTCTATCGCATCCACGGCCGCCACATGTACCGCTCGCCGCTGCTCGATCGATACATGAAATCCGTCGTCTGGAGCGACGAGGCC
This sequence comes from Planctomycetota bacterium, assembly GCA_016190155.1. GTDB lineage: Bacteria > Planctomycetota > MHYJ01 > MHYJ01 > JACPRB01 > JACPRB01. The sequence goes on along the minus strand of JACPRB010000325.1, from coordinate 11,436 downwards.
GTCGTCTCCCTCGTCAAGCGCAGCTTCGTCCCCCTCCGCCTGACGTGCGACGACGCGGTGGGCGAGGCGCTGGGCCTGAAGGCGCCCGACGTCGTGGAACCGATGATCGTCGTCATGAATGCGGACGGCCGTATCCTCCAGACGATCCATCGCATTCGCACCTTCAACGCCGACTGGATGCTCGCCGCGCTCTCGCGCCACCTGCCCGACACCAACGGCCATGCGCCCCCGCGGGGCGAACAGGCCCTCGCCGCCCTCAAGGAGCGCCAAGATCCCGAGGCCGCCGCCGAACGCGGCTGGGTCCTGCTTCGGATGGGTCGACTCGAAGACGCCCGCAAGGAGCTCTCAGCCGCCATGGAGTCCAAACGGGCGGCCGAGGCCAAGTATCATCTCTCCGTCGTCGAGTACCTCACGGGCCAGGAAAGCGCGGCCGTGGAGCGCTGGCGCGATCTGGCCCGCAACCACTCCGACACGCACTGGGGCTGGAAGGCCGCCATGAACTTGTCGCCGTGGAAGGACACCACCCCGGAAGGTCCCCTGCCGCACGCGTTCGAGGATGTCTTCTGGGCGCCGGAAGGGGCGTACGAGAAGACGGACACGACCCGCTGGGCCCGCACAGAGAAGGACGTCGACGACGTCGCGCGCCGCGCCGTGGAGTTCCTCCTGCTCCATCAACGCTCCAGCGGCGGCTGGACGGACACGCGCTACGCGTACTGGGACTCGCCCAAGATCCTACCGAACGTGCGCGTCGCCGTGAGCGCGCTGGCATGCACTGCGCTTCTGGAGTGGCGCGACGTCGCCCCGGATCGCGTCGACCAGGCCCTCGCGCGCGGCGAGCGGTACATCTTCGACGACAAGAACCTCGCGCCCGGCCGCAACGAGGAGTGTTACGCCGACGCCTACCGCCTGCTCTATCTGGCGCGAAAGCACGCCCGCGCGAAGGAGGCCGCGCTGCGGGACAAGATGGACGTCCTCGTCAAGAAGCTCGAGCTCTCGCTCAAGCCGCAAGGGCTCTGGTGGCACGAGTACTCCAATCCCTTCGCCACCGCGGCCGTCATCAGCTGCCTGCTCGAAGCGCGCGCGCAGGGCGCGTCCATCCCCGAACGCCTGTTGGCCAAGGCCGCCGAAGGCTTGGCCAAGCAACGCGGGCCGGACGGCGGATATACCTACATGGCGGGCCGGCAACCCAGCCCCGCCAGGAATGCCGCCGGCCGCATGCCCGCCTGCGAGATGGCGCTCTACGCCTGCGGGCTGGGCAGTCCGGAGGCGCTCGAGAACGCCATGAACACGTGGTGGGAGCAATACGGCCGGTTCGAGCGCGTGCGCGTGTGCGACTTCCACGCGGACGAGGAGGTCGCGGGCTTCTTCTTCTTCCACGACTTCTTCCACGCCACGCAAGCCGTCTTCTGGATGCGCCCGAAGCAGCGCCAGGAGCACCAGGCCAAGTTCCTCTCCGCGCTCGTCAGACTCCCGGAGATCGACGGTAGCTTCATCGACGACCACGAGATCGGCAAATCCTACGGGACGGCGATGGCGCTGCTGTCGCTGCGCAACGCGCTCCGAAAGGAGTAGTCCGTTCACCCGTTGCGGCGTCTGGCCCGGCGTCCCGCTCGCGCCTTGCTCGCCCGCACGCGATCCATCTCCCGCAGCCGCTCGGAGGTTTCCGGCGACACGCGCATCTCGATCTGATCCACGAGTTCCCGCAAGGCCAGAAAGCGGTTCACGGACCGGCGGCGGTCCCGCTGGCAGCGCGCCACCAACCCCATCGGCGTGTAATGCAACACCACGCAGTTGTTCGTCTTGTTGATCTTCTGCCCGCCGCGCCCGCCGCCTCGCACGAAGCGCTCCTCGATCAGGCGTAGATCGATACCCAATCGCCCCACCCGCGCCTTGAGCTCATCGATCTTCGCGGGCGAGACGTCGAAACGCTCGTTCAAGTTCATCCCGGGTTTTCTCTGGGTCCTCCGCGTCCTCTCAACGCAGGTCGAACTGCAATACCTCCTCCCACGGCCGCCCGTCCACGGCGCCCTTGAATCGCAGCGTGTAGCGCCCTCGCGGAACTCCCCCGCCGTTGGTTCGCCGGATCATCACGAAGCGCTCCTCGTTACCCGGGATCCCGCTGCCGGCCTCCACCGTGGTCGCCGCGTCCGGTCCCTGGACGTCGACCCGGTCGACGTAGACCGCGCACTGCGTATGGAGCTGGAACTGCGCGAGCTCGATGCCGTCGACGACCTGTCGATTCACGGCCACCGGCGCGAGGCAGTTCGCCGGGGCCGGAGGCGGCGCGACGCGCCGGGCATGTCCGGGCGCAGGCAGAGGCTGATTTGGCTGCCGCTCCGATTGCTCGAAGGACTGCAGCGCCTTGGGCATCCACGTCTGCATGTTCTGAATGCGGGTCCCGTGGCTCGGGTGCGTCGACAGGAACTCAGGGACGCCGGCCGCGCCGGCCTGTTCCATCCGGCGCCACACTTCGATCCCCTCGCGAGGGTCGTAACCCGCTCGAGCGGCGAGGTAGAGGCCGAACTCGTCCGCCTCCGTTTCTCCCTTGCGGCTGTAAGGCAGGAGGAGACCGACGGACGCCCCGAGACCGATCGCCGCCTGGAGCATCTTCTTCTTTTCTTCGTTCTCCCGTCCCAGAGCGGCAGCGAGGACTTCGGTGCCGACGCCGGTGAGCATCCCCTGGCTGATGCGCTCGTTCCCGTGGCGCAGGACCGCGTGCATGATCTCGTGACCGAGCACCACGGCCAATCCGTGTTCGTCCTTGCAGACGGGAAAAAGGCCCGTGTAGACGGCGATCTTCCCGCCGGGCAAGGCCCACGCGTTGGCCGTCTTGGGATCGTCGATCACGTGGACTTCCCATTGAAAACCCGGGGGCGGGATCTCTCCCCAACCGCTTTCCATCTGTCTGGAAAGCCGTTGGGCGATTCGCTGCACCGGCTCGAGATAGACGGGATCGTAGGTGATCTTGCTTTCTTCCTGGGCGAGTTGTTCCTGGTAGGCTTGGCTTCCGAGCGCGAGTTCCGTCTGTCGATCCAGAAGCATCAGCTGGGAGCGGCCGGTATACGGATTGATCTGGCACGAGGGCATCGCCAGAACGGCCGCGAACATCAGCAGGAAGGCGTAGCGGCGGAGGGTGGGCCTCATGGAAGTTCTCCTGACCTTGTCATGTGAGTGTAGCAACGCGGTTCGGCCGGTGGCAACGAAGCCGCGGGGCCGCCGCCGGGCCGCGCGGAATTTTTAGAAAAATTTGCATGAAAAATGTGCTTGACCATGTTAAGATAATCTCCGTGCGGCGCGTTGCAGTGGTGGGGTACGGTGCCGGCGGCACGAGGAGAGGCTTATGAGACGTATCGCGGCTCTCGGTCTGGCTTTCGTTCTCTGTCTGGGATTCGCGGCGATGGACGGCTCGGCCGTCGTCATCATCCGTCCCGATAAGTATGTGACGACCCTCACGGATGCCGAGCGAGCGGAGCTCTTCGAGTGGCTGCTCCAATACCACTCGCCCGACTTCGCCGTGCGCGTCGTCGAGCAGGCGATCGTCATGGACCGTCCGGACAAGAAGGATCGCCTGAAGGTGGGGATCACCGAAGAGAACCCCGGAGAACTGCTGCCGTGCGTCGCTGAACTCCTCTATGGAAACCACCTGCTGACGTCCGGCGTCGATACCTTGGCGGGAGACGGTTCGTTCGAGGGCGCTCCCTTCTCCACCGGAGACCTTTCGTACGGATCGGTGCAGCACTTCCATGGGACCCAGTCCTTGACGAAACCGCTTCACCTGAAGATCGACAATACATTCGTGCAAATGCACTAGACCAAAGCCTTAATGCGTCTTGCCCGTCCCATAGCCTTTGTGATTGCGATAGCGGCGGCCAGCGGCCTTGTTTGGGGCTTGCAGCGATGGCAGCGTGAGACGCAACGGACGCAATCCGCCCCGCCGGCCCGCCGGCCCTACAGCGTGGACGTGGAGAAAACACCCGAACCTCCACCCCATCCGCCCGCTTCCCCAGATCCCCGCCCTCCCCAAGATGCCGTGCCGGTTCGACCTACTCCGGCATTGCCCTTGTCCGCGGCCCAGGACAAGAAGCCGGCCATCCGCGCCGCCCAGCAGAAAATCGCCGAGGGCTTGGCGAACGACCTTGGTCTGCAAGACCCCATACGATCGCGCTTCCTGAGCGATTACATGGACCACGTCGAAGGGGTGCTGAGCAACGAATTCGCGTTCGTAGACCAAGCGACATTCCAGACACTGGTGCGCCAGCGCCGTCTGGAATTCGAGGCCCGCGCCGCTACCTATCTTCCTTCGGACAAGATGGAGGAGCTTCGGCGACTGCTGAACAGCCGCTGATCACCTGGCCGCTGAAACGGCCACCCTGAATCCGTGGGATGCTTGCGGGTAATCGTCAACGGCTCGGTCCCAGCTCGCGCAGCGGAAGGCTTGGAGTGTGTCCTGGGCAAAGGCTCCCCCGCGTATCAGATGCGCCGGCTCACGCCAAGGGAAGGAATCCACGCACCACTCCGCCACATTCCCCGCCATATCGCAGGCACCGTAGACGGACACGTCTCCCGGCGTCTTCCCCACCGGTCGGGGCCACCGGGCCACCGGTTGATCGCTCAACATCCCGTGGGTGAAGGACCAGTCGAAGACGTTTCCCCAAGGGTACCGCCGCCCATCGACCCCCCTGGCGGCTTTCTCCCACTCCACGGACGCGGGAAGCCTGTACATGAACCCACCCGGCGATTTCGACTTCCACTCGCAGTAGACCTTGGCGCCCCTCCACGGCACGCCTTGCACGGGCCACCCACTCGCCCCTTCGATAACGTGATAACGACCATCCGTCCCAAGTTGAACCAGTGGGTCGCCCCTGATGTTCCTCGGAATGAGCTCGGGCGCCCCTTCCGCGTTCAAGAACTCCACATACTCGTCGTACGTCACTTCATGGATCGCGATGAAGAAGCCCTTCACGTCGACGACGCGCCTCCCCCTCGGACGCGCTACGCTCGGATCGCCCCCCATGATGTAAGGCCCGCTCGGCACATACACGAAGCCCTTGGGAATCTCCGCCTCCTTGTACAGGGGAACTTCCAGCCGCTTCTCCTCCCCGCGGCCCACCAGGATCGGGACTCTCGTCTCGGGATACCCCTCCAACCGCGCGAGGAGCAAACCGCTCCCGCGACCGATCTGCACGCCCTTCAACGGCGTCTTTCCCAGCGACCTCTCCTGCGACTCGTCCGCGAAGAGGCATCCATCCTCGCGGGGCCGGTAAGGGCGATAGATCACGTCCGCGCCGCTGGGACTCGTCTGCAGCCACAGCCGCGCCTGCGCGTCCAGCTCCACGCCGTATTGCGCCGCCCCGTACGTGCGAACCAGCGCCTCGCGCATGGCCAGGTCCGCCGACGCCCGCTCTTCGCCGAGGAGATACCACTCCCAGAACAGGTCGGCCAACGTGTCGCGCGCCTCCGGAAGGTTCTCAACCTGCCCCAGGGCCTGGCGGCAACTCCCGCTGGCCTTCGTGAAGGCCTCCTCCAATGTCCTCTCCAAGGCGCGCGCATCGACCTCCATCTTTCGCCGATCCTCGTCCGCCAGATCGTCCGTTTCGTTGAGGGTCTTTTCCAGCGAGGCCAGCGCCTTGCGGGCCTTTCGATACATTTCAACCGCCGCTCTGGCGTCCCCGACCTGCACCGCCGCCGCGCCCGCCCGCTCGCGCGCCTCCCGCGCCCGTACCGAAGCCAATCCTAGGAGACTGCCCATGACGGCGATCGTCGCCGCCCCCGCCGCGATGACCAACGGCGCCCGGCGCTTCGCCGCCCGCCAGACGCGCTCGACCATCGGCGTCGGAGAGGCGAGGATGGGCTCGCCCCGCAGGAATCGATCGATGTCGTCGGCCATCTCGCCCGCGGAGGCGTACCGCTGCGAGTACCTCTTGTGCATCGCCTTGAGCGTGATCGTCTCGGCGTCGCGCGGGATGTCCGGATTGCGCTGCCGCGGAGGCACGGGCTCCGTGTTGATGACGTCCGCGATCACGTCCCACGGCTGCTCCGCGTCGAACGGCGCCCGCCCCGTCAGGATGTCATAGAGCGTCGCGCCCAACGCATAGACGTCGCAGAGCTTCTCCTTGCGGTCGCGCACCGCCATGGCCTGCTCCGGCGCCATGTACATCGGCGTGCCCAGGACGAAACCGGACTGAGTCAGGGTCGACGGCGCGCTGAGCGAACGCGCCAGCCCGAAATCCATGACGTACACCTGGCCGGACGGGGTCACCATGACGTTGCCGGGCTTGATGTCGCGGTGCACGATCCCCTGGTCGTGGGCGTATTGAACGGCGCGCGCGGCGTCGCGGATGATCTCCAACGCCCGCCGCGGAGAGAAGCGCAGGTGGTTGAGAGGCTTGCCGTCGATGTACTCCATCACGATGAGGTGCTGCGCCTTGATCTCCTCGGACTCGTACACCGACACGATGTTCGGGTGGCGCAGGCGCGCCACCAGGCTCGCCTCCCGCATGAAGCGGCAGATGTCCTCATCGCGGCGGCTCGGATCGTAGACGCTGCGCAGCAGCTTGATGGCGACCCACCGGCCGAGCTCGCGATCCCAGGCCTTCCAGACGGCGCCCATGCCGCCGCTGCCGAGGTGCTGCACGAGCACGAACTTGCCGTACTGGCGCTCGGCGACCTGTCCGGCGATGCGCGCCTCGTCGGGCATGGGCAGCCGGTCCCGCCGCAGCTCGATGAACGTCGCCTCGTCCACGAGGGGGCCGTGACAGGTCCCGCAGCACAGCGGCTGTCCCGCGAGCACGGCATCGACGGGCGAAGGCGCGGCGCAGGTGGCGCAGACGAGACGCTTGATCCCCATCTGATGCAGCGCGGCCAGCAGCGTCGGACGATCGAGCGAGCCTCGCTCCACCAGGATGTTCGCCAGCCGGCGGACGCGCCCGCGGGTCCGCTCGGCCCCCTGCTGCGAGAGCCCCGCCTTCACGGCCTCGTTCTCCGCCAGGCCGTTCAGAACCAGAAACTCGCCGAACGAGGCGTCGGCGCGCTGGATGTCGGAGTAGCGTTCCAGGACGCGCATCTGGCGGGCGTGTTCGGAGGTGAGGGCGCGATGCTGGGCCTCGTCGAGCACGCCGCGTTCGCGCAGGAGCTTCGCCAGGGACTCCGCGTGGGCCGGATCGTCGAGTTCCTGGAGGAACGCCTGCAGTTTCTCCTCGGTCACCAGGCCGCGCTCGATGGCGAGCCGGGCGAGCATCTTATCGGGCGTCTTCATCGCCTATGAGATGTATAGCACATGGGGAGCGGCGAGGCCGAAGAACGTTGATTTCACTAATCGGAACGGGTATTTTTGCGTCCAGTTGCTCGTACTTCCTTGACCTATTATCTGTGATTGCCTGGAGAGGAAAGTTTATGAGACGTAGCCTAGCATTGAGTGTTGCGTTTGTGATGGTCTTCGGCTTCTTCTCGCTGAGCAGCTCCGCGGTGCTCACCATCGTGCCCGAGAAGCCCTTGACGGTGCTGAACGATGCCGAGCGCGCCGAGCTCTTTGAGTGGCTCCTCCAGTTCCACAGCCCGGATTACGCCACGCGGGTGGTCGAGCAGGCAATCGTGGTCGACCGGATGGACGGGCAGGGACGGGTGAACCTGAATATCTCTGAGGAGGTCCCGGGGGAGATTCTGAGGGAGTTGTGCTGCATTGGGTATGAGAACCACCTTGTTAAAGGCGTCATGGATACAATTGCCGGAGACGGTTGGTTTCAGGGCGAAGCTGCTGACAGAGGAGCCCTTTCCTACGGCACGGTTCTGCAGTTCCGCGGAACCCAATCACTGACCGATCCTCTGAGATTGAAGCTCGCTCTCGACTACGAGCAAATACATTAGAACGTTAGGGTCAGGGTACCCACGCAAGTCGAAATCCGAAACTGGGCTCTGTCCGAAAAGCAGCCACGCGGTACCGACTGGCGCATAGAAATGATGCGGGACTGTCTTGACCGCATTGTCCGCCTCGCATGCGAAAGGCCTTCTCGCCTGAAATAGCGGGGAGAGCATCTTCGCACCATTCCATAACGTTCCCGGCCAGGTCACGTACTCCGTATGGAGACTCATCTCCGTCTATGCTACCCACAGACTGCGGGTAGCCTTCGGCCATCCGAGAGCCCCCAACCAGTTCTCGGTTGAACACATCACCCCAAGGATACAAGCGTTTATCTACGCCACGAGCAGCTTTCTCCCACTCTTGAGAGGTCGGTAACCGATACTGGACACCATCTCGTTGAGACTTCCACTGACAGTACGCCTTGGCATCTAACCAGTTGACCCACTGAACAGGACAGGAGGTATCCGGCACGGTCAGAGAGTATCGTCCAATCTCTTTGCGGAAGATAGGGCTCTTCTGGTTCTCGGCAATCCGTTTCCCCGGCACCCGCTCATCCGCTTGCTCAGGGCACGCATCCAAGAACTCCCAGTACTCCCTCCACGTCACCTCATGGATCGCGATGAAAAAATCCGGCACGTCAACCACTCTCTTCGACGCCGCCCCCTGAACCATCGGGTCCCCGCCCATGATGAACGGCCCTCCAGGCACTAACACGAACCCATCGGGGATCTCCTCTTTCCGATACAGCCGAACCGGCAGGCTCCTCACTTCCCCACGACGCCCAAATACCGGAACCACCGTCACGTCCTCCGGCGCGTCCCTCCGACTGGCGTAACCCGACAGCCTCAGCCTCAGGACACCGCTCTCGTTCGCCGGCATCTGAATCCGAAGGGGCTTGTCGTTGACCGTGGTCCCATAAGACCGCTCATTCCCTTCGTCCTCCTTCAGCCGCCCATCCGGCTGCTCCACATACGGCCGATACGTCACCTCCGCCCCAACGGGATCCGTCTGCAGCCACAGCGTCGCCTGCGCGACCAAGTCCGCCCGATGCTGCTCCGTTCCGTACTGCCTCACCATCGTCTTGGGCAGCGACAGGTCCACCTCCTCGCGCTCCTCACCCAGAAGGAACCGCTGCCAGAAGAGCTCCCCCAACGCGCGGCGCGCCTCGACATCGTTCGTCACCGCGCCCAGCGCGTTGTGACAGAGCTTGGACGCCTCATCCAACAGCTCCGCCAACTCGATGTCGAGTTCACTCCGGTCCTTCTCAAGCTTGCGCTTCTCATCCCCCGACAAACCGTCAACCCGAAGCTGCCTGTTCTTCTCTCCCCACTCCTCCCGCTTCTCCCGATACCTCTCGACCTTCTCCCTTGCCTCGCGTACCCACTCGTCCGCCTTTCTCACCGCCCTCCAATACCCCGCCAACAACGCCACTCCAGTGACCGCCACCGCCGCCACGAACGCGACGATCAGAGGCGCCCGCCGGCGCGCCACCCGCAGCGCCCGCTCATACAACGGGAGCGGCCGCGCCAGGATCGGCTCGCCCTTCAGACATCGATCGATGTCCTCCGCCATCGCCCGCGCCGACCCGTACCGCCGCGCCGGATCCTTGTCCATCGCCTTGAGGATGATCGTCTCTCCGTCCCGCGGAAGCTTCGGGTTGCGCACCCGCGGCGGCACCGGCTCCGTCGTGATCACCTCCGCCATCACGTCCAGCGGCTGCGCCGCCTCGAACGGCGCGCGCCCCGTCAACAAGTCATAGAGCGTCGCCCCCAGCGAATACACGTCGCACAGCTTCTCGTCCCGCCCCGGCGTCGCCCTCGCCTGCTCCGGCGCCATGTACGCCGGCGTCCCCACCACGAACCCCGACTGCGTCAGCGTCGACGGCGCCCCCACCGACCGCGCCAATCCGAAATCCATGACGCAGACCCGCCCCTCCTCCGTCCGCATGACGTTGTTCGGCTTGATGTCGCGATGCACGATCCCCTGGTCGTGCGCGTACTGAACCGCCCGCGCCGCCTCGCGAATCGTCTCCATCGCCTGGCGCATCGTCAGCCGCAGATAGTTGAGCGGCTGGCCGTCGATGTACTCCATCACGATCAGCGGCTGCCCCTTGAACTCCGCGGACTCGTACACCGATACGATGTTCGCGTGCCGCAGCCGCGCCACCACCATGGCCTCGCGACTGAACCGGCGCATGTCCTCGTCGCGCTTCTCGGGATCCAGCATGCTGCGCAGCAGCTTGATCGCCACCCACCGGCCCAGTTCCCGATCCCACGCCTTCCAGACCGTCCCCATGCCGCCGCTGCCGATGTGCTCCACCAGCACGAACTTCCCGCACTGGCGCTCCGTCAGCTGCTCGCACACCCGCACCACATCCGGCATCGGCGGCCGCTCGCGCCGCAGCTCCGCGAACGTCGCCTCGTCCACCATCGGCCCGCCGCAGGTCCCACACGCCATCGGCGGCCCACGCAGAACGCTCTCGACGCCCGCCTTCGTCGCGCAGGTCGCGCATACCAATACCGAGATCTCCATCTCGTGCAACGCCGCCAGCAGCGTGGCGCGATCCAGCGTCCCTTGCTCGACCAGTATGGTCGCCAACCGGCGGACCTTTCCGCCCTCCCGATCCGCCTCCTGACGGCGCATGGCTTCTTCGAGACCGCTTCCCTCCAGCAAGCCCTCCTCCAGCAGGTGCCGCCCGAAGGCATAGTCCGCGCTGCGGACGTCGCCGTAGCGCTCCAGCACGCGCATCTGCCGGCTTTGTTCCGACGTCAGCGTCCGCTGCTGCGTGTCGTCGAGGAGCCCCCGCTCGTGAAGCAGCCTCGCCAGCGAGCCCGGCGCCACCGCATCGCCCAGCTCCCGCAGGAACGACTGGACCTTCTCCTCCGTCACCCACCCGCGCTCGACGGCCAACCGAGCGACGATCTTGTCGGGAGTCTTCATGTCACTAGAGAGTCTACAGCAGCCCCGGATTCCCGGCGGATCAAAACGGCGAGAGGCCCTTCGACCACTTGTGGCGTTGACCCCCTCGTCCCCCAGGGGTAGAATTCATTACGTGAATTGGGAACCGCTCTTCTCGGCGATCGATTCGAGGCCTTTCCGGCCTTTCGTCCTCTCCCTCACCGGCGGAGAGCAGATCGCCGTGACGCATCCGGACAACCTCTTCGTGCTGCCCACGCGTCAGAAGGTGAACCACATCGAGGTGTACGAAACGGGCACGGACAAGTTCACCATCATCTATCCTGAGGCGCTCGCCGCCCTGCACATGGGTGGCCAGAGGGCAAGCCTGACCTGATCCACTCCCGTCCACCCACTCGCCTGCGGACCTGAGGCCTCGCCTAAGAATTAAGTGGGTCAATTGCGGATTCGGGGCGGGGCCAAACCCCAGCGCGGCGACCGCAACCGAACTCGGGGATCCTCCGTTTTCCGTCCGGAGAATACTCTGAGGAAGCCAGGAAGCCGGGAGGAAGACCGAAGGATAGGACGACCGACTTCCTTTCCTGGTTTCCTGCCTTCCTCAGAGATACTCAGGCGACTGGCCTGGAGGTTCATGAAAAATCTTGTCGTAGCACAAAGATTTG
>JACPRB010000035.1 GCA_016190155.1 Planctomycetota bacterium | reverse complement strand
GGTCCTCCGGGTCCTCTGGTGTTGGAATTCGGGTTTTCTCAGGGTCCTCTGTTCCCCTCCGAGTATTCCGGTTGCGGCACGGCCGCGCTGCGCCCTCCGTCGCCCTCCGGGTCCTCAACCTGAACCCCGCCCAAAATGAGGGACCCAGAGGTCCAGTGTCCGGACTGGCCTCTGGGTCCATTCGCCGATGCACGTTCAGACGAGGAGACTAGCGGCGAGGAGAGCGACGACGGCCACGCCCATAACGGCGGCTATGCACGCACGCGTCCTCAGGCGGACCGACACGGTAAGTTTTCTTGGGGTCTTGAGCGGCAGCACCTCAGGCATCCGGACGGGCTTCACATCCTCGGCTCGGAGGAGGGCAAACCCGGCCGCCACCCAGCCGTGGATGCCCCCTCCCAGGCAAGCCACCCGTTGCGCGCCCCGGCGGGCGATCTGTCGCGCGATTCCGGCGCTGGTCAAACCATCCTCGCATACGACGATGAGCATGCGATCCCGCGGCGTCAATTCAGCCCACGCGACGGCCGCAGATCCTCGCGTGTTGCGGGCCCGGGACAGATGGCCCGCGGCGAAAGCCTTGCATGAACGCACGTCCAGGATCGTCATCGCTTGGTCGGCGTGAATCAGCTCCGCCAACTCAAGGGGGTCGATGCAGGCTACGGTACTTGTCGGGGAGACCGCCTTCTCCACGGCGTCACCTCTTACACGAGGACTTCCTGACGAACGGCGTTCCAGGCTCGCAACCCGCCGTCCAGCCAAGCCACCCGCCGGACGCCGCAGTACACCAGCATGCGCGCCACTTCACGGCTCATCACGCCGTCCCCGCAGACCAGGACCGCCAGACCGTCGTCGGGGATGCTGCGCACGAGCTCTCGCGCCGCGGTACGCACCGGAATGTTGATCGCGCCCTCGACGGAACCTGCCTCAAACTGCCAGGCGTCGCGCACGTCGATGATCAGCGGGGCCGGACCGTACTCGATCCACTCCGCCAATTCAGCCGTGGAAACCGCCCCTTGTTGCCGCCCCAGGACCGCCATCGTCATGTCGCTCATCGTCGTCTCCTTTCGCCATGGGGGCTAGAGCAACCCCCGTGCCAGAAGCAAGCTCAAGTGTAGATCACAACATACTGGCTCCCAGAATGTTATATCGGCAATACAGGCTTCGCTCGCTACTCGGCCCGGCCGTGTAGGAAAGCCCCCATTCTTGTAAGCCCCGCGAATACCTGTAATACCCTCGGCCACGAATACGTCATAATGAATTGGATGCCCGACATCGACCTCGTAAACCTGCGCATCCCGGAATGGATCCAGATTTTCGTCTTGGCCGGGATCGCCTTGGTCGTCATCGTCATCCCGTTGCGGATCATCTGGGCGGCAACTCGAAGTATCCGTGAGAACGGCGAAAAGCTCGATCACTTCACCGACCGACTTCGCGCCCGCTTCAACGACGTCCGCCTGCACCGGGGCCTCATCGGACCCGCCACGATCGACCTGACCCACGAGGGGCGCAAGGCCACGATCACGATCTGCGGCCCCAAGTCGCTCGTCGTCCGGCTTCACGAGAATCCCTCTCCCAAGTTCCCGTGCGTCATCACCCACCGGCGGAGTTTCCAGTTCCCGGTCGCCATGGTCGGCCTGCGCGTCCTCCCGCGCATCCGCACGCTCGATCCGCTGGTCGACGAGAGCGTCGTGATCTACACCACGCCGGTTTTCGGCGACTACCTGCGCGAGATGATCCTCGACGCGATGTCCGTCGAGGGCAAGGCGAGCGGCCTGGCGGAGAACCTCGTGGTCCTGCGCCGCGTGCCGGGCGTGCGCCGTTTCCGGATCTGGATGGCGCCGGAGGGCGCGCTGGCGATGCGCCTGACGCTCGGCACGGAGGACGTCTTCTACCGGCCCGAGGACCTCGAGACCGTGATCCACCACTTGGGCGCGATCTACGATCGGGTCGTCAAGAACTGACGATCTCCTGTCGAAACCCACGACGCCGGTCCCGCGCCGTTCTCCGAGGTCTCGCCTGTGGCGCGACCTCCTCAGGGTCTCCGGTTGTCCTCAGAATCCCTACCCACACCCCCCACCACCGCCAAGAACCCGCCCCCGGCTCGCTCCGTCGGAAGCGTCGTCTCGCCCGGCCCCGCCACTTCCTCGTTCTCCTCGGGCTCGATCGAACACGTGCTGTAGACGACCCGGCCGCCGGGCGCGACCAGGCCCCTTGCGGCCGCCAGGAGCGCCCGCTGCACGCCCGTCATCGCCGTCACGTCCTTCGGCCGCAAGCGCCATCGCGCATCCGCGCGCCGCCCCAGCACGCCCGTGTTCGAGCACGGCGCGTCCACCAACGCCCCGTCGAAGACCGCCTTGAGCGCCGGCCGCCTCCCGTCAGCCACGAGGACTCGCACATCAGCCGGCATGCGCGCCGCCGGCAGCCGCTCCAGCGAGACATCGGCCGCCACCACCTTCGAGCCCAGGTCGAGCAGATGAATCGCCTTGCCGCCCGGCGCGGCACACAGATCGACCACGAGCTTCGCGCCCGACAGCCGCAACGCCACGCCCATTTGCGTCTCGTCCTGCACCTGGAAAAGACCCTCGCGAAACACGGCCAGCGACGCGATGTCCCCCGCCCGCTCCAGCACGACCGACTCCGACCTCGTCCCCGCCCGCGCCGTCACCCCCTCCGCCTGCAGCCGGGCGATGAGCTCATCGCGCGGGATGCGCGCTCGGACCGTCAGCGGCGGCGGGACATTGTCCACCCGGAGAATCCCCTCCGCCTTCTCCATTCCCCAACGCTGCGCCCAACGCCGAACGAGCCACAGCGGATGCGAGTGCACGACCGCCAAGCGCTCGACCGGATCCTCGGGAAAGATATCCGATCGGAACGCGAGCGGCGCGGCGCCAGGCCGTGGAAGGAGTCGTCGAGGCGACTCGGCCGCGGGCGCGATTTCGCGCTGCACCCGCCGCAGCACCGCGTTGACGAACTTGCGGGCGCGTGCAGGCGCCTGTCGCACGGCCGCGTCCACCGCCGCGTAATGCGGGATCCGCAGGAACAGCATCTGGTAAAGCGCGACCTGCAGAATCGATCGAAGCGGCGGCTCAATCTCGCGCGCGCCCGAGATCGTCTGCGCGAGGTGGTCGAGCGTCAAGCGGTATCGCGTCGCGCCGAGCACCAGGGTGGTGAGCAACGCCTGATCGCGACGTGAGAGCTCATGACCCCGCGCCTGCTCCAGCACGTCATCGACGAACGCCTGCTCGCGCCTCGCGCGTTCCAACACGTCGAGGGCGATGGAGCGGACGTCGTTCATGCGTTGCACATTGTGCACCGTGCACGATAGAAGGTCACGCGTCGATCCGGCATCCGGCAGCGCCTCTGGGTCCTCAGCGTCCTCCGGTGTTGATTTGCCTTTCTCTGGTTCCTCTGCTCCCCTCTCGGTCCTCACCACACCTTGTCGCGCGCGCGGTCGGTGTGCGGGCTGAAGATCCAGAGCGACCGCAGGGAGCGGTGCCGGCGCAGGCGGTCGCGGTCGGCGTCCGTCAGCAGGTGCGGCCAGTGGCGCGCCTTGAATTTGAGCAGGCCGCTCTCGTCGACCTGCCGCAACCGCGCGAAGACCGCGCGCAGGGGAGATCCCGCCCGCACGCGCACCGCGTTGGCGAAGTCGATGAGGTACGGCCGATCGGCGACGAGGATGTTCTTCTTCTGGCGCAGGTCGAGGTGCGCCACACCGCGCGCGTGCATGGCCGCGACGGTGGCCGCAAGCTGCCGGAACACTTCGTCGGACAGCTCGCCCGGCTTGTACTTGCCGATGTGCCGGCCGTTGATGAACTCCGTGACGAGCGCCGCGCCGCCGACGATCGCGATGGCGCGGGGAATGCCGGCGATTCCCTCGAGATGGCGCAGGATCGCGAACTCGCGGCGCACCAGGGCGGGCGCGAGGATGCGCCGCGTCACGACGTTGCGGGTGCGGAAGTCCTTGAGGATGGCGGGGCGACCTTCGTGTTCGATCCGCCGGATGGTCGGCGAAAGGAAACCACCCTTGTCGCGCAGGACTTCGTTCTTGGGGGGGGTCACATCACCACGCCGATCCACTCCAGAAGGCGCGCATTGAACAGGATGGCCGCGACGCCGGCGACGATGGCCAGCGGGGTCCACTGCTCGCTGTTCTCGCACGCGGCGCGCCAGCTCCAGGGGGCGTCGGCCGCTCGCTCGTAGCGCGTACAGCGCGGGACGTAATCCCGGACGGAGCGGTCGTAGTGGTCCCAAGCCTCGCCAAAGAGCTCGTGCAGCCGATCCCCTTCCCGCTTCTTCTTGTAGGGCACGTAATAGGCGACGAACGCGAGGACGCCCGCGCCGAGCATCATCCAGTTGAGAAAGCGGAAGTACCACGGGTGGCGCGGATCGCCCATCGCCACCAGCGCAAATCCGATCATGCCGAGGAACGTGCCGATGTAGAGCGGGTTCTTGACGTACGCGTACGGGCCGGTGACGGTGAGGACCTTGTTCTTGACGAGATGGCCCGCGGCCCAGAAGCGGATCCACTGCGCGAACGCGAGGAGTGCCACGCCGGACCAGAAGTTCCAGCGCCGCCACTTGTCCTCGGAGCGGTCGGCGCAGAAGATGAGGACGACGACGGCCGCGTAAACGAGGAGGAGCTTCCAGGTGAGTTTACGGATCCGGCTGAGTTTCATGGGATCGGTTCCTATAACACAGCGGGGCCGGCGACGCAAGCCCCGGCCGTTTGTAATTTACATTTTATAAATTACAACTTGACATTATTCTTTTGTAATTTATACTTCTCATCGGAGCGACCCCCGCATGCGAACCCTCGGGATCGAGTCGTCGGGCGCGCTCGGCGGCGTCGCCCTCCTGGAGGAAGAACGCCTCCTGGACGAACGGATCTTTGAGAAAGGGATGGTCCACGGACGCGACATCGCGCCCGCCATCGACGCGATCCTGCGGGATCATCGGCTGGCGCCCGCCGACATCGACCTCGTCGCGGTCGATATCGGCCCCGGCTCCTACACCGGACTGCGCGTCGGCCTGGCCGCCGCCAAGGGCCTCTGCCTGGCGCTCGGCCGCCCTGCCGCGGGCGTCGCTTCCGTAGACGCTCTGGCCCACGCCGCGCGCCATCCGCTCGTGGCCGTCGCGATCGACGCGAAGTGGGGCCAGATCTACGGGGCGCTCTACGAGCGCGGCGTCCGCGTCGGCCCCATCGTCGCGGAGAAACCCGAGGACTTCGCGCGGCGCGTGCCCGCGGGCGCGCTGGTCGTCGGAGACGCCGCGGAGAGCTACGCCAGGCTCTTCCCGCACGCCGTTCTGTGCGGACCGGAGCTGCGCGCCCCGCGACCGTCCGTCGTGGCGCTCTTGGGCCTGCGCTCCGGCCGGAGAGAGGACGCCGCCCGACTGGCGCCGCTGTACCTGCGGCCGACGGAGGCGGAGATCAAGTTCCGAGGACCCAGAGGGTAACAGAGGACTCTGAGGAAGAGAAACCAACACCAGAGGACGCCGAGGACTCAGAGAAGAGAGAGGGACGGAACAGGGAGTGGCGCGGCCGGACCCTAAGGGCCCGGCCGCCCGAGGACGGGGCGATCGATCCGAGTGACTCGATCGCCCCTCAACCCCAACCGAATGATGAACGCGCGAACCTGGGTGGAAATCGATCTCGCCGCCGCCGCTCACAACGTGAGCCTGGTCCGACGTTTCCTCGGCCAGGACCCACAGATCATGGCCGTCGTCAAGGCCGACGCCTACGGCCTGGGCGCCGTCCCCGTCGGTCGCCACCTGCTGGATTGCGGGTGCTCTTCCCTGGCCGTCAACGACATCGGCGAGGCCGTCGCGCTGCGCGACGCCGGCATCACCGCGCCTATCCTCATTCTCGGCGTGCCGCTGGCGGAAGAGATCCCGGAGATCGTGGCCCGACGCGTCACCGTCACGCTCCACTCCGCCGAACTCATCGACGCGTTGGACGAAGAAGCCCGCCGCCGGCGCCGCGTGCAACGAATCCACCTCAAGATCGACACCGGCCTGACGCGCCTGGGCGTCCCGGTCGAAGAGGCCTTCGTCCTCGCCTGCGCCATCGCCCGTCGGCCGCACCTCGCCCTCGAAGGCGTCTACACGCACCTGACCAGCGCCGTCTCGGGCAACGCCGACGTAACACGCGGGCAACTCGGCCGATTTAATCGCGTGCTCGCGGCGCTCGCTCGAGCCGGACTTCGACCGCCCATCGTACACGCCGCCAACAGCGCCGGACTCTTCGCGGTGCCGGAATCGCGTTACGATCTGGTGCGTCCCGGCATCGCGCTCTACGGAATGGACCCCGGTCTGTTTGCGCTGATGGGACTGGACCTGCGTCCGACGCTGACGATGCGCACGCGAATCGTGCACCTGCGCGCCGTTCCTGCGGGCACCGCCGTGGGTTACGAGGGGACGCATCGAACCTCGACGGAGACGGTCATCGCCACTTGCCCGATCGGCTACGACGACGGCTACCCTTGGCCGCTTTCCAATCGCGGCACCGTCTTGGTGCGAGGTCGACGCGCCCCGTTGGTCGGACGCGTCAGCATGAACTACGTCACCCTCGACGTCGGCGGCGTCCCCGGCGTGGGACTCGGCGACGAAGTGACGCTGATCGGCCGCGACGCCGCCGAAGAGATTCGCGTCGAGCACTTGGCCAAGCTGGTGGGGACCATCCCGTACGAGCTTACATGCCGGATCGGGCGACACCTCAAACGAGTCTACATCGGGAGCCTCAAGCCGTCAGCCCCAAGCCGTACGCCGGAGGCCTTAAGCCTTAAGCCGTAAACCTTACGGCGTCTCGAAGTCGATCCGCACTTCGAGTTTGCGGCTCTTGGTCTTGATCTCTCCGATCTTCTCGGGGATCTTCACCGGCGTGCCGGGCTTGTTGTAGAGATGCACGACGTCCTTCATCGCCTCAAGCTCGCCCTTGATCTCGATGAAGATCGGGCGACCCCGCGTGACGTCGAACGACATCTTCCCATCCGTGATGGAAACCCTGATGGACGCCCCGTCCCGAGCCTTGCCCTCGAATTCGCCTCTCAACACGATCAGCGCCTTGGACTCCTGCACGCTCTCGAGCGAGGCGACAAGAGAGACCGTCTTCGTCTCGGCCATGTTGGCCACCGACAGGAGCGACGAGATGCTCTTCGTCACCTCCCACTCCTCGCCGACGAGCACTTCCTTGTCGGGCAGCAGCAGGACGAAATCCTCCCATCCGCCCAACGTCTCCGCGCCGTTCACCGGAGGCGAACCGTCGGCCATCTCGACGACGGTGGGCGTCCCCAGCGTGCGCTTCACGACGAACGTCTGGCCGTGAATCGCCGTTGTTTCCCGTTGACGCGGGAGGTTCGTCTGCGCGCGTTCGACTTCCGATGCCGTGCAGTTCACCTTGAGCACCAGACCGGCGCCGTCCTGCACCGCCGTGACTTCCTGGGTCAACCGGTCCGTCCGGACCTGCGTGATCTGAAGCGTCCGGTCCGGCTCGCTGTCTTTAATGTTGATGTCGAGGTCCAGAGTGGATTCAATCCGAATCTCGGCCCGATCCCCCACGGAATTAGGGCGCGCTTCAAGCTTCACTTCCTGGGCATAGGCCCAGGATGAAGCCAGCAGCGCAACCGCTACGGTTACACGCATTCGGGCCCCCATTCGAGACTAAATTCTATACTACCCTGAAACACAGTCAAATGAATTCCGGCGACTTCGATTTCCGGCTGCCTTCCCACCTCATCGCGCAGGCCCCACCCGAGCGCCGGGACGCCGCGCGTCTGATGATTCTGCCGCCGGCCGGTCCCGCCGAGCATCGAGGCTTCGCGGACCTCCCCCAATACCTTCGTCCAGATGACGTCCTTGTCCTCAACAATACCCGAGTGATGCCGGCCCGACTCATCGCGCGGCGAGCGACCGGCGGCCGAGTCGACGTCCTCCTCGTGCGCGCCCTAGACGCGCGGACGTGGGAGGCGCTGCTGGACACCCCGCGCCGCTTGTCCGTCGGCGAGCGTCTCACGGTGGACAACCGCGTCCGGGCTCGAATCTCCGGCCGCACGCCCCAGGGAAAGTGGATCCTCGACTTCGATACGGAGGTCGGGCCGCTCCTGTCCGCGTCGGGTCGAGCGCCGCTGCCGCCCTATATCCGCCGCGACGCGCGTCCCGAGGACCTGCAGCGATACCAGACGGTCTACGCCGAGCGCGA
This sequence comes from Planctomycetota bacterium, assembly GCA_016190155.1. Taxonomy (GTDB): domain Bacteria; phylum Planctomycetota; class MHYJ01; order MHYJ01; family JACPRB01; genus JACPRB01. The sequence continues at coordinate 9,564 of JACPRB010000035.1, read as the reverse complement.
CGGCGCCATCGCCGCCCCCACGGCCGGCCTGCACTTCACGCCGGAGATGCTCGACGTGCTGCGCCAGCGCGTGGAGATCCTCAAGGTCACCCTCCACGTGGGCGTAGGCACGTTCAAACCCGTCAAGGTCGAGAATCTCGACGAGCACAAGATGGAGCCCGAATGGTACGAAATGCCCCCGGAATCGCAGACCGCGTTGGGACGCGCGATGCAGGAGAAGCGCCGGGTCGTCGCGGTGGGGACGACGACATGTCGCACGCTGGAGACGTGGGCGCGCAGCGGACAAGCGACCGGGTGGACGGATCTGTTCATCCGGCCTCCGTTCGAGTTCAAGGTCGTCCGGGCCCTTCTGACGAATTTCCATACGCCGAGGAGCACCCTCCTGATGCTGGTGAGCGCCTTCATCGGACGCGAGCGGATCCTCGCCGCCTACGAAGAGGCGGTGCGATCGGAGTATCGCTTCTTTTCCTACGGCGACGCCACGCTGCTGATCCGCTGACTCACGGAGGCGGTTTCAGCCGCCGCGTGGTGGTACGCAGGCGCTCCGTACGCGGGCGCCGCCCCGTGGCGGGCGGCTCGACCGGCTGGGAGAGCTCGCGCATCACGCGCGTGGTCTTGTGCGTCGATGGGTCGGGCCGGAACTCCAGCGAGCGGAAGCCCTCGATCTGCTCGTTGATGTCGTCGATCAGCTCCCGCGGGTTGCCGTAGCGCAGCTCCTTCTCCTTCGACATCATGCGCTCGATGAAGTAATGCATGTGCCGCGAGATCCGCCGGTTCTTGATCTCGGTGGAATTGAGCGCCTCCATGACCTGCTTGGCCATCACCTCGAGCGAGTCCGCGCCGGTGAAAGGCAGCTCCCCCATCACCATGTGATAGAGCGTCGCGCCCAGCGAGTAGATGTCCGCGCGCACGTCGATGTCGCCCTGCCCGCGGGCCTGCTCCGGCGACATGTACTGAACGGTGCCGCTGGTGGTCTTGCCCTCTTCCTCGGCCGAGATCGACCCGATCTCCAGAGCGAACCCCAGGTCGCACAGCTTGATGCGGCCATTGCGGCACACCATGATGTTGCCCGGCTTGATGTCGCGATGCACGATGCCGCGCGCCTGCATGTAGTCGATCGCCTTGGCGGCTTCGAGGATGATCTCCAGCGCCCGCGCCTCCGAGAGCCGCTTGTCGCGCTCGAGGACATCCTCCACCGATTCCCCATCCAGATACTCCAGGACCAGGTACACCAGCGGCCCCAAACGGCCTTGTTCGTAGCCCTTGACCAGGTTGGGATGCTCGAACGCGCACAGCAGCTGCGCCTCCCGCAGGAACGCCGCCACGGCCTTCTCGTCGTGGGTCATTCCCGGCTGCATGACCTTGACGGCCGCCTTCCGGTTTCCGTGTCGACGGTCTTCGGCCTCGAACACGATGGCCGTACCTCCCACGCCGATCTTGCGGAGGATGCGGTACCCCGGGATCGGTTCATCGGAAAGGCCGGCCGGTTTGACGCTCGCGACAGGCGGGGTACGCGCGCTCGCGCCATGCTCGCCTCCCGAGACCGCGCCGGAATCGGCCCCGGCCATCACCTTGCGCGCCGCATTCGCCAAAACGGCGGCCTGCTCCTGGCCCAGCAATCCTCGCGCGACCACGATCTCATCGATCGGGCGGACGTGACCGGAGGCCTGAGCCTTGAAGGCCGACAGACACTCCACAGCCGCAGGGTGACCGACGAGCTTGTTCTTAACCGCAATCGCGAGGAAAATCTCTTCGAAGCTCGGCCCCACGGTCCTATTCTAATCGCCCCCGAAGTCGGCAGTCAACGTTGCGGCTCCACTCCGGCATGCGGTATAATGCCGGTGAGGACGAGGGAATAGCCGTGATCCGGATGGAGTTGGCGCGCATCATCATTTCCGAAACCAGCGACGAACAAGTCCTCGTCCTCAAGGAATCCAGCGGCGAACGCGCCTTCCCCATCGTGATCGGGATCTGGGAAGCGGTCGCCATCGACCGCAACCTCAAGCAGAAGAAGACCCCGCGGCCGATGACGCACGACCTCATCGAGAACGTCATCCGAGGCCTCGACAGCCAGCTCGAGCGGATCGTGGTCAACGAGCTGCGCGACCGCACGTTCTACGCCAAGCTGATCCTGCGCCGCAACGGCAAGTCCTACGAAATCGACTCGCGCCCCAGCGACGCCATCGCGCTGGCCGTGCAGATGAAGGCGCCGATCTACGTCGACGAGAAGGTCCTCGAGGAAGTCGCCCCGCGCGAAGGCGAAGGAAGCGGCCCGGGCACGACGGGCTACAATCCGGAAGAAGAGGACGAACCTCCGGAGTTCGCGCCGTAGCTCACGGCTTCTTCTTCACGACCACGCCCACGGAGCCGCCGTAATACAACAGCATGTCCTGCAAGCCGTCCGCGTTCACGTCGTAAAACGTGATGAACTTCGGGTAGCGATCGAGCTTGATCTCGTGATGCGCCGTCGGATCGAAGTCGATCCGCCGGCCCCGATCCCGGCCGGGATGCACCTCGAGCGTATCCGTCCTGGGATCCACCCGCACCTGATCCGGCCGCCCGTCCCCCGTCAGATCGCGGGTGACGAACAGCAGCGGGCGCGACGCCGCCCCCTTCTTCTCGATGTCGTCCAACGTCACGCGCACGGGATAAGAGTAGACCGGCGACTCGGAGTACCCGTCCGCCTGCGGGTCGAACTGGAAGACCTCGTAATCAACCGAGATGTCGCCGAAGATCCCCGCCGTGAGCGCCTGGTTCACCAGATCCGTCCGCAGCCGCGACGTCAACACGTCGAGCTTGCCGTCCCCGTTCATGTCGATGAATTGCGGATCGATGCTCACGCCGTAGATCGAGATGTAGAGATTGGGCTCGTACTTCCCCTTGCCCGTCCGGTCGACGTGCAGGGAAATCCTCGTGCGCAGACTGTCGAAGAGCCCGACCTGGCCTTCCACCTTCGTGACGACCAGGTCGGCGCACTTGTCGCCGTCGATGTCCTGGAAATCAACCTGCAGATAGCTGATCTGATCCTTCTTCAGCTCCTCCTGCAGGGCGTCGACGGGATAGCGCGACGTCCATCCGCGCTGCAACCGATACTCGCCGGGCTGCCGCTGGAAAAAATAGTGGAGAACGTTCCCCTGCGCCGTGGCCAGATCCAGGCGTCCGTCGCCGTCGATGTCCGCGATGGCCAACCGCGGCAGGCGCACCTGGAGATTGAACAGCGACGCGACGAAGTCGAGCTGCTCCGGGAAACGCGCGGGTACGAGCGCGCGGACGTCCAGCTCGAGCCGCGACACCTTGCCGAAACGGCCGGGCTCGGTCTGAAAGTAGACGCGGTACCCGTCGGGAGTCGGAAGCACCAGATCGTGCAAGCCCTCTCCCGAGAGGTCGTGAACCCACATCCAGATCGGCAGCGCGCGCGGGGAGGGCGATGAGAAGAACGTGCGGGCATGGATGAGCTTGCGCGGCTCCTCCACGATCTGCCCGTTCTCGAACGGATAGTAGTAGACGCCGTCGGGGGTCACGGTGCAGATCTCGACGCCCCCGCCGGGCACGTAGTCGCCGAACGTGAGCGCAGCCGCCGTCGGCCGGATGGACCAGATGAAGTCCGGCTTCGTCTCGAATCCCGCGGCGCGCCGCTGCACGTGCAACGCCAGCCAGCGCACCGGCGGATCGACGTCGAAATCGATCGAGCTGTTGAGCAGGTCGTTGACCCCGTCGCCGGTGAAGTCGTAGATCACGGTGTCCATCCGGCGGCCGTGCACCGGCAGGAACCGGACATCGAAAGAACGATCCTGCCCGAGAGCCGACGGCCCGACGGCCAGACACACGATCACGCCGAAGGCACCGCGAATCATCACGCCTAGAGTGTATGTAAGCGTTCCCCGGTTCGCCAGTTCATCCGTTCGTCCGTTCCGTGCTTCCAGTCATCGGGGGCCTCCATTGTTCGCCGGCCGCGCTCGACCTTTCGCGAACGCCGCGGAGCGCGTGAACGGGGCAAGTCCGAAACAGCTGAACGGAAGAACAGACGAACAGGTGAACGGTTGCAGTGTATAATCGCTCCCCGACATGGTCGAGTTCGTCGAAACCGAGCGGACCGTGCCGTGCGCGGCCCCGCCCGAAGAAACGCTCAAGGCGCTGGAACTGACCGCGGCCGCCTTCGACGGACGCGTCTCCACGCGGCGCCCCGCGGATTCATGGCGGGTCTCCGCGGGTACCTGGCTGGCGACGAACCCCAACGAAGCGACCTGGAAGCTGCGGGTCACCCGTGAGAAGGACACGCTGCGGCTGGCGGCGGAGCCGTCGTTCTTCCCTTGGACCCGCGCCAAAGTCGCCCGCATCACGTCCGCGCGCCTGCGGCCGTTCGCCGATGCGCTGGCGCAAAGGTTGGCCGGCGGACCCAGCCGCCCCCTCACGCCCCAGGAGGCGGCGCCGTTCGCCGGCGGATCCCTGTGCTTCGCGATCACCGGTCACGCAGCCTCCATGGCGTCGGCGATGGCGGTCGTCTTCGTCGCGCTCACCCTGGCGTCGCTGCAGATCATCCAGGCACTGATCCCGACACTCGCCGACCGCGCCGCCATCCTGCAACGGATCGGATACCCGGCGCTGCCTTCGCCGGTGGAGCTGGCGGGCTTCGGTCTGTGGGACCGGCTGGGCGCGGCGGCCCTCCTGGCGATGCCGATCGCCTTCTTCATGGGCCTCGCGCACGCGCTGGTCCACATCGTCGGCGAGCACTGGCGCGCAATGGCCCGGGTGGCCCCCTTCATGGCGGGGCTGCTGGCGCTGTTCTGCCTGGCCGCCTTCGCACCCGTCATGCCACTGTGGAGCGCCGCCGTCCATGCGTTTCTCGTCCCCTTCGCCGCGCAGGTCGGCACCACGCTCGTCTGGGGCCGACGACGGGAAATCCTGCGTCCCGCACCCATCGGCCGGCGACGGATCGTCTTGCGGATCGCCGGGGCCGTCGCGATCCTGCTGGCGGCCGTTCCTCTCGTTCCCCACGCGCGATCCCTTGAGGGGCGTTTGGACGCGATCGCGATCTTCCGCGATCGGATCCTCCTCACGAACGGATTCGGCCGCACTCTGGCGCGGGCTTACTACCGCTGGACGCCGTACGCGGCTGAGCCGCTCAAGGAACTGTACGACTCCGGGCCCGAAGGATATGACCGCGCGGTCCGAACGGCGCTCGTCTTCGGGTACGAACGCGGCATCGTCCAAGAGTTGCGAAGGCGACACTTCGCCGTCGATTGGGGTCTGCCGAGCGCGTGGTCGAAGCTCTGGGGCGGCGACATGCGATCGCGCATCGCCGAAGCCCGGCATGACCTCTACGTGGTGATCGACGACCACAATCCGGATGCCGGCGAGGAGCTGCGAAGGGCGGGGCTCGCCCACAAAGTCCTGTACGTCGGCGCGCTGGATTTGACGGACCTCGTCGCGACCACGCCCTCGGAGCTGGCCAAGAACGGCGACGCCCTGCTGCACACGATCAGTCGGAACGATTTCGCCGCGGGCACCTTGCGCGAGCTGACCGCCCAGGGCTGGCAGGCGATCTACTATCTCGGCCTGCCGTTTCTGCTGGCCTTGGGGGCGGGGGGGCTCTGCGTCCCGATCGGAATCTTGTACCGCAAGACATCACGGCGGGTCGCGCATGGGGGTCTTCTGGCGTCGACCCTAGTCGCGGTCGCCGGGCTCGCGCTGATCTATCGCGCGGTCCCCGCCGGCGAACGCTCTCCCGACGCCTTGGCGCACGGGCTGGACAGCCCTCGCGCGGAGGAGCGCCACGAGGCCGCCTATCTCCTATGCCGCGCCATGGAGGACAAGGCCTTCCCACGATCGCGATTCGCGGCACGGCTGGCTCATCTGGCGACGACGGATCCGGACGTTCGAGTGCGGCTATGGGCGGCCGCGGGGGCCGGCGCTACCGGCGAGGTTTCGGTCCGGCCGTCGCTCTTGCAAGCGTTGGAGGATCCCGAGCTCTTCGTGCGGTATCGGGCGGCGGAGGGGCTGGGAGAGCTCGCGGCCGATCCCGCCGCGGCCGAAGCGCTCCAACGAATGATGCGAACGGGAAGCTGGTACGAAGGTCTGTACGCCTTGGGGGCGTTGCGCAGGATCGAGCCGGACCGCTGGTAAAACGGTTCACCCGTTCATCGGTTCGCCGGTTCATTCGTTCGAATGTCCTTCCGTTCGAGCGCCTGCGAGCGACGCTCATCGGGGACGCAACCGTTCACTGGTTCACCCGTTTGTCCGTTCGCCCGTTCCGGGCTTCTGGTCCACGCGGGCATCCGTTCTCCGCCGGCCGCACACGACCTTTCGCAAAGGCCTTCGAGCGCAGGAACGGGTAAACGCAAGAACCGGTGAACGGAAGAACGAAGGAACGGCTGAACGGTTATTCGAAGACTGAACAGAAGAACGAGTGAACTGAGAACGGGCGAACGGTTCAGAGACCCGCTACGTGTGCGCCTTAGCGGGTCTCTTGGCGTCTTTTGGGGGCGCCGTCACCTCATAAAAGTCGAGCCAGTCGCGATACTTGGGATCCCGTCCCCGAACGACATTGAAGAACGCCGTTTGGATCTTCTGTGTGACGGGTCCAATCGATCCGCGGCCGATCGTACGGCCGTCCACCTCGCGGATCGGCGTAATCTCCGCCGCCGTCCCGCAGAAGAACGCCTCGTCGGCGACGTACAGCTCATCCCGGGTGAAACGCTGCTCATCGACGGTCAAACCGAGGTCACGCGCCAGGACCATGACGGTGTCCCGCGTGATGCCCGGCAGGATCGACGTCAGGGGCGTCGTCTTGAGCTTGCCCTTGCGGACGATGAAGATGTTCTCGCCGCTGCCTTCCGCGACGAAGCCGTCCACGTCCAGCAGGAGCGCCTCGTCATAGCCCAGCGACTTGGCTTCCTTCTTGGCCAGCACACCGGTGACGTAATTGCCCGTCACTTTCGCGCGCGTCATGACAGAATTGGGCTGCGGGCGATTGTAGGACGAGACCTTCACCCGAATGCCCTTCTTGAGCGCGTCCTCGCCCAGGTAAGCGCCCCACTTCCAGGTCGCCACGAGGAGCCGGACCGGGTTCTCCGCCGGATACACGCCCATCGAGCCGTCGCCCAGATAGGCCAGAGGGCGGATATATCCCTCGTTGAGGCCGTTGGCCGCCAAGGTCTGCTTGCACGCTTGTGTGATATCCTCCACGGCGTAGGTCGGCGTGATGCCTAGGATCTGGCACGAGTCGAAGAGTCGGCGCACGTGGTCCGTCAGCCGGAAGACGGCCGAGCGACCGTCCGCCGTTTCGTAGGACCGGATCCCCTCGAAGGCCGCCAGGCCGTAATGGAAGGAATGCGTCAAGACGTGGATCTTCGCATCGTCCCAGTCGACCAACTTCCCGTCCATCCAGATGCTGCGCAGTTTCTCGACCACGTCTTTGATTCCTAACTGTGGCCGGGGGCCGACCCTACGATCTTGAGGAATTCACCCTGGTCTATGACCCTTATACCACGCTCTCGAGCCTTGTCAAGTTTGCCGCCCGCGCCGGGCCCGGCCACGACGAGCGTGACGCCGCGACCGATGCCGTCGGCCGTCCGACCCCCGTGTTCGACCACCAGTTTCTTGGCATCTTCGCGCGTCATGGACGTCAGACCGCCCGTAAAAACCACTACCTGACCCGCCAACGCCGCCCCTTTCACTTCGGGCTTCTTGATGCGCACCTCCGCCAGCAGATCCCGCACGACGCGGCGGTTGGCGGCATCGCGGAAATAATCATGGATGGACTGGGCGACGGTGGGACCGACGTCCTGCACCTGCCGCAGATCCTCCAGCGAGGCGTCCATGAGCCGCTCGATCGTCTGGAAATGGTCCTCCAGCGCCCCGGCGGTCGCCTGTCCCACGTGCCGGATGCCCAGCGCCAGGATGAACCGCTGCAGCGTCGTATCGCGCGATCGCTCGACCGCCTCGCGCATCTTCTCGGCCAGGCGGTCTCCCATCCGTTCCAAGGTCTGCAGCGTCTCCTTCTTCAGTCGATACAGATCGACGGGCGTCTTCACGAGTCCGCGATCGACCAACACCTTCACCCACTCCTCGCCGAACCCCTCGATGTCCATCGCCGCGCGGCTGCAGAAGAACTGGATGTACTCCTTGAGCTGTCCGGCGCACTCCCACAGCGGTCGCGCGCAGTACAGATTCACTTCGCCTTCCGGCTTCACCACCTTACCGTGGCATGCCGGGCATCGCGCGGGCGGTTCGATCGCCTCCTCGCGCCCCGTGCGGCGGTCCTGAAGGACCGTCACGACGTCCGGGATCACGTCCCCGGCACGCTTGACGACCATCCAGTCGCCGACGTGCACGTCGAGCAGACGGATCTGGTCCAGGTTGTCCAGCGTGGCCGCCGAGACCGTCACGCCTCCCACGACCACGGGCTTCAGCGCCGCGGTCGGCGTCAGCTTCCCCGTCCGGCCGACGCTCCACGCGACGGCCACCACCTGCGTGACCTCCTCGCGCGCGGGGAATTTGTACGCCACCGCCCACCGGGGGCTGCGGGAGCGGGCCCCGAGAGTCTCGCGCAGGGCGAGGTCGTCTACCTTCGCCACGACGCCGTCGATCTCGAAGTCCAGCCGCTCCCGCATCTCCAGCATGCACTTGTAGTATTTCAATATGCCATCGACGTCCTTCACGACGTCCAGCCGGTCCACGATCGGCAGGCCCAGCTCGCGCATGAACGCGAGGGCTTCGCTGTGGCGCTTGAACGCGCGCCCCTTGATCGCGCCGCCCCCGTGCGCCATGAAGCGCAAGGGGCGGTCGGCGGCGATCTTCGGGTCGAGCTGGCGGATCGAGCCCGAAGTGGCGTTGCGCGGGTTCATGAAGGTCTTCTCGCCGCGCTCGGCGAGCCGGCGGTTGAGCTCGGCGAAGTCCTTGATGCGCATGTAGATCTCGCCGCGGACCTCCAGCATTTCGGGCGACTCTCCGCGAAGACGCATCGGGATCCCGCGGATCGTGCGTACGGTGTGCGTCACGTTCTCGCCCACGCGGCCGTCGCCGCGCGTGGCTGCGCGCGTGAAGACGCCCTTCTCGTACACGAGCTCGACCGAGTCTCCGTCGATCTTCGGCTCCACCGTGAAGGGGCCGCGGACGGCCTCGCCCGCCTCCCGTTCCATCAGCGACAGCCAATCGCGCAGCTCCTGCTCGCTGGTGACCTTGTCCAGCGACAGCATCGGAACGCGGCGCGTCACCTTCTCGAACTTCTCGATCGGTCGGGCGCCGACGCGCTGGGTGGGCGATTCCGGCGCGGCGAGCTCCGGATGCTTGCGCTCGAGTTCGCGCAGCTCGTCGAACAGCCGGTCGTACTCCGCGTCCGAGATCTCCGGACGCGCCAGCACGTAGTACAGGTAGTTGTGATGGTCGATCTGGCGGCACAGCTCGGCGTGCCGCTTGCGGGCCGATTCGGGCGCGGACATGGCAGGGGGATTGTAGCTTCACGAAACAATGCCGACCAGCTCCTTGAACCGCCGCCCCCGCTCCGCGTAGTTGCGGAACATCCCGAAGCTCGCGCACGCCGGCGACAAGAGCACCGTGTCCCCC
>JACPRB010000322.1 GCA_016190155.1 Planctomycetota bacterium | reverse complement strand
CCGAAGGATAGGACGACCGACTTCCTTTCCTGGTTTCCTGCCTTCCTCAGAGATACTCAGGCGACTGGCCTGGAGGTTCATGAAAAATCTTGTCGTAGCACAAAGATTTGATCGATTAGCAGAGCAGAGATTGCTCTTGGAAACCGCCGCAACTCCTTGAGATTCACTCGACTGGTTGAGCGCGGCGAAAGATCTTCGTGCCATGCGAAGATGTGGACCGTGAGCAGAGGATCCTGAGAAGATTCGGCGGCATGCCGTAGAATACGAAGTGGGAGGGCCATGCCCGAAAACGTCTCGCGCAACGCCCCTTGCCCGTGCGGGAGCGGGAAGAAGCACAAGCGCTGCTGCGGCGCCGGCCAATCGGAGCCTGTGCCGGCACCGGCTCCGGCGTCCGAGGCCGTCGAGACGCCCTCCCGAGGGATGACGATCGTCGCGAACGTCGCGTTGGTGTCGGTGTTCGTCCTGATCGGGCTCTTCGCGATCCGGCAGGTCGGCAGCTTGGACGTCGGATTCCATCTGAAGGCCGGCGAGCACATCCTGGCCGGGAACGGATGGCCGCGAACGGATCCCTTCACGTACACCATGAACGATCATCCGTATGTCGACACGAGCTGGGGCTATCAGGTTCTCATCGCGCTCGTGCGGCGCGCGGCGGATGCGCCGGGGCTGGTGGTGTTCCATCTCCTTCTCGTCCTGGCGACGTTCTTCACGATCATCCAGACCGCGCGTCTTCACAAGCACTCCCGCTCCTGGCTGATCGCGCTGCTCCTGGCCGGCGGGCTCGCCGCGGAGATGCGGTTCGAGATCCGGCCGGAACTCGTCTCGTATCTTTTCCTGTCCGTGGTGCTGTACCTGTTGCACCGGCGAGACGGGGGACATCCGACGCCGTTGTGGCTGCTTCCTGTCATTCACCTGCTTTGGGTCAACATACACAGCCTGTTCGTACTGGGATGGGGCGCCGTGGCCTGCTTCGGGGCTGTCCGGTGGCTTCACAACCGCAAGGTGGACCGCTCGCTTCTCCAGTGGGGCGCGGCGAGCGTCTTGGTCGCGTTCATCAACCCCTACGGATGGCGCGGGGTGTGGTTCCCGTTCACGCTCACCACGCGCTTGGAGGGCGACAATCCCTTCGCGCAATCGATCGGGGAATTCACGTCTCCGTTCAACCTCCATTTGTCGGAGTCATTCCCGTTCTATCCGCGCCTGCCCATCATGGCGTTTCTGTTCATGGCTGCCATGACCGTGGTGGCGCTCGTACCGTTGTATCGGCGGAGACGATATGCGTGCCTGCTGCTGTGGGGGGTATTCTTCTGGTTGGCCGCGAAGATGATCCGCAACATCCCGATCCTCGTTGTGGGGACGTTGCCCGGCACATTGTGGGGACTCTCGGCGATCGACGTCTCCCGGTGGATTCCGGTCATGAAGGACTGGAAATCGAAGGTGCTGCCGGCGACGACCGGGCTTACGTTGATCGTGACGTGCCTCTTGGGCCTTCGCGTCGTTCACGACGCCTATTACATCGGCAGCCGCCGGCAAGATCGGTTCGGATGGGGTTGGAACCGTCTGACGCTGCCGATCGATGCCGTGCGGTGGATCAAGGAGAAGGGGATCGCCGGCCGGCCGCTCAACCACCTGAATTTCGGCGGTTATCTGATGTGGGCTCAGCCGGAGCCGGTGTTCATCGACGGCCGTCTGGAAGTCGTCGGAGAGGCGTTCTATGCGGAGTACCGTCGGGCCTTGGCGGCGGACGAGGCGCTCGAGGCCTGCGTTCGCAAATACGGCGTCCGGTGGATGATCTTCCCTTATGCGATATCGGAGAGGCTGTTGGGGCGGATGCAGAAGAACGATCGCTGGAAGGCGATGTACGTCGATGCCGTGGCGGTCATCTTCGTGAGGTCCGACTACGATGTGCGTCCGACCCTCGTATGGCCGCAGCGGCGGGCCGTGGATATCGGTGCGCTTCCCGGGATCGGCCGCACGCCGCGCCCTGGCGCGCTCGCGTTCTGGTGGCGAGGGGTTTTCGGACGGGAGGAGTTCCCGGCGGAGGATTTCAATCGGGGCCTGTTCTTCTATTTCACGAAGGACCTGGCGCGCGCCGGGGAGTGCTTCGCGACTGCCATCGAGAAATCAGGCGGGGCCTACTACGAGATCTACAACAACTTGGGCGCGGTTCTCTATCACCAGGGCAGGATGGAGTGGGCGCGCGATTGCTACCGGATTGTCTTGCGATACGATCCGAGGAACGCCCTGGCGCTGGAACGGCTCAAGAAGTGACCCACCGGCCACGCCAGGAGCGCGATCAGGGCGAGCAGCGAGAAGGACATTTCAGAGGGCGCGCCAGAACCGCAGGTCGCTCTTCGCCGATGGCCGGACGATCCCACCAAGGTGGTGGCCATGATTTGCGGTCCGCTCACCAGGTCCCCGGACGGCGTGATCGATTGATTGGAAGCCGCGCCCGTGGCCAGCACCGGCAGGGGCAATCCCGTCACTTCAAAGAAGGTCTGGAATGCGCTTCCGTCGGCGGCCAGGCCCGACAGATCCATCGTGACCAGCCAACGCGCCGTTGATCCTGCAGCGATCCTCTCGCCGATGACGAAGGTCGCCGTCCCGTCGTTCTCCTTGAAGGGGATCTGCAGCGACGAGATCAGTCGATCGGCCGGCGAGAACGCCGCGTCTCCGTCGGTGTCCTCCCACAGGTGGAGGCGCGAGATGTCGCGCGGCTCGTCGGCGGTTCCGGCGCTGGTGATCCGGACCTGCTGGACGAACACGTCCTCCAGGCCGCCGGCGGTCAGTTCGAAGGCGGCCGTCCAGACGTTGTGCGCGAACGGCGCGACGGCCAGAGGCCCCGTGACCGGCAGATTGCCGATGGTGAGCTGGCCCGGGTCCACGCCCTGCGTTCCGATCTTCATTTCGCCGCCGGCGAACGTCGTGCCGCCGGCCGCGATGGGGGAGGCGCTGGTGATTCCGACGGCGGTGATCTCCCCGATCGCGGCGGGACGGATCTCGGCCGTGTAGGCGCTTCCGTTGATGCCTGTGCCGTTGAAGTCATAGACGACGAGCCAGGTTTGTCTGGTCCCGGCCGGGATGATCTCGTCGAAGGCAAAGGCGGCGATTCCGTCGTCGGCCGAATAAGGAGGCGATCCGGAGGCGACGGCGAGCACGGCGTCGATCCCGGCGTTGAACACCCCGTTGCCGTTGGCGTCGCGCGCGAGGTAGACCGTCGCGATGTCGTCGCGGTCGTTGCCGGTCCCCGAGCCGTGGACCTGCAAGGCCGTGACTCGCACTGCTTCGACGCTGGAGGCGTTGAGCTCGAGCTGCGCCATCTCCACCGTCTGTTCGTTCAGCGCGATGAAGCCGCCGGCGGGATTGGCAAAGCCGGGGGTGACGGACAGGGCGCCCGGGGAGCCGCTGGGGACGATCGTCACCAGGGCGCCGTCGATCGGGAAGGCCGCCGACGCCAGGAGGGTCTGGCCGGAGCTGACTCCCACGACGCCGACGTCTTGAACGATCGCCAGGCGGGCGGCGAAATCCAGGCCTACGGGGGCGGAGCCGGACAATGAGTACACGACGATCCAATCGCGCGATTCGCCGGCGGGAAGGACGTGGTTGAGCCCGGCGAACGGGATGCTTCCGTCATCGACGGGGTATCGCAAAGGGCCGGCAAGAAGCAGATCGACGCCGGCGTCTAGGCGGCCGTTCGCATTCAGATCGTGGAAGAGGCGCACGTCGGCCACGTGCAGGGCCTCGTCTCCCGTGCCGATTCCGGAGATCCGAAGCGAGGTGATCAGGACGTTCTCCTGGGGGCCGGCCGTGAGGCGGAGCTGCATCATGGAGAGATCTTGCGCGGTATTGAGCTCGTTCGAAGGGGGCGGTGAGGCAGGACCGAGGGTGACGATGAGGCTTCCCACGTTGGATCCGGTGACGCCCAGGAGGAAGGCCACGCTGGGTGCGCCCGCGTTGCCGGCCGCGTCCACGGCCCATACGCGCCAATAGTAGGTATCCGGAGTGAGCGTGCCGGAGGTGAAGTTCGTGGAGCTCATGAGCAGGTTCAGCACGGTGGGAGAGGAGAAGGAGGGTTCCGTGTCGAGCTGGAAGCCGTAGGTGACCGCGTCCGGTACGGTCGTCCAGTCGAAGAACACCCCTCCCATGCCTGGGAGGGAGGCGGCGTCGGTCGGCGCCAGGAGCGTCGGGGAGGCGGGAGGCACGAGATCCACGGTTATGCCGTCACTGCCGGCGGTGGCGGTGAGTCCGCCTCCGTTGGTGGCTCGAACGGTGACGTAATAGGTGATGCCGTGAGCGAGGGAGAGATTGCCCGCGGCGGCGACGGTGGAAAGTCCGACGGTGGTGAAGGGCTGGATCTCGGTGCCGCCGGGAGTCGTGCCGATGGCCCATTCGTAATCGGTGATGCCGGACTCAGGATCGGTGAAGGCCGTCCAGTTGGCGCTGATTTGCCAGGCGTTGTTCTGGAAGTCGACGTCGGCGGCGGGGCCGTCGTTGACGGCGCCCGCGACGGGTGGCGTGGAATCAGTGATGATGACGAGGGCCTTGTTGGCGGAGAGGGATCCCGGTGTGCCGGGGGCGGGCAGGGTGAGGTCGGCCGCGTTTCCTGCGGCATCTTCGATCGTGGCGCCGTTGAGGGTCAGGGCTGTGGCGGCCGTGACGTCGAGGTCAGGGGACGCGTGGCCGGCCGCGACGGTGTAGGTGAAGGAGAGGGTATCCGTGCCGGAGCCGCCGGTGCAATCGACGAGCGTGCCGGGGCCGCCGGTGGCGAGAGTCAATTGGGGCGGGCCGCCGACAATGGTGACGGGTTCGGAGAAGGTGACGGTGACGGTGATGATGCCGCCGACGTTGTAGGTTCCATCGGCGGTGGGTGAAGTGACGTTGGTTACGGTAGGGACGGTCTTCTCGACGGTGTAAGCGGGGCCGGTAGTGTAGGGCAGGCCGGTGAGGTTGTTGGAGGCGCTGTCGCTGATGGAGGCGCCGGCGGGGATGTCGAGTCGGAGGGTGCCGTCGCCGGAGCCGGTGTTCACGGTGACGGTTCGGGAGGCGCCGGAGCCGGAGACGGCGGTGACGAAGGCGCCGATGACGGAGCTCGTGAGGGTGAAGTCGGCGGTATCGACGGCGACGACGAACTCGCTGAACGTGACGGTAAAGTCGACGGTGGCGGCGTTGGTCGGATCCGGCCCGGCAAGGGCGATGGAGCTCACGGTGGGCGGGGTAGTGTCGATGATGAGGGTTCCGCTATTGCTCAGGGAGCCCGGGGCGCCTGGAGACGGAAGCGTGGTATTGGCGTTGTTCCCGGTGAGATCCTGGATGGTCCCTCCGTTGAGGGCCAACGCGGTTGTGGCGGTGTAATCGAGGTCGGAGGCGTTGTGACCGGCGGCGACGGTGTAGGAAAAGGTGAGGATGTTCGTTCCGGATCCTGAGGAGTAGTTCACGGCGGTGCCGGGTCCGCCAGTGGCGAGCGTGAGCTGCGGGGTGCCGGTTACGACGACGGTCTCGGAGAACGTGACGGTGACATCGATGACCGTGCCGATTCCGTAGGTCCCGTCGGGCGTTGTTGAGGAGACGGACGAGACAGATGGGGTGGACTTGTCGACGGTGTAGGACTCGCCGGTGGTGAAGGGGAGGCCGGAGAGGGGATTGGCGGCGGTGTCGACGACGGCGCCTGCGGCGGTGAGGTCGAGTCGGAGGGAGCCGTCGCCGGAGCCGGTGTCGACGGTGACGGTCCAGGTGACGGTGGGAGGGGTGCCGGTGACGGCGCTCACGAAGGCGCCTACGACTGCGCCTCCCATGGTTGCGGTGAAGTTGCCTGTGGCGACGCCGTTGACCGGTTCGCTGAAGGTCACGGTGAAATTGACGGCGGCCGCGTTGGTGGGGTTGGCGCTGGCCAGGGTGATGGAGGTGACGGTGGGGGCGGACTTGTCGACGGTGTAGGAGGAACCGCTGGTGTAAGGCAGGCCCGAGAGGGCGTTACCTGCGGCGTCGGTGATGGTGGCGGTGATGGGGACGTCGAGGCGGATGGAGCCGTCGCCTGTGCCGGTATCTACGGAGACGGTGTAGGGGCCGCTCCCGGAGACGCCGGTGATGGAGGCACCGGTGACGGTGGAGGTAAGGGAAAAGTCGGCGGTGTCGACGGCAGAGACGGATTCGCTGAACGTTACCGTGAAGTCGATGCTGGCGGCATTGGTGGGGTTGGCGCTGGCCAGGGTGATGGAGGTGACGGTGGGGGCGGACTTGTCGACGGTGTAGGTTTGGCCGGAGAGAGCGTTGAAGAGATTGTTGCCGGCTGGATCGGTCACGGTGGCGCCTCCGGGGACGTCAAGCCGGATCGTGCCGTCACCTGTGCCGGTGTCGACGGAGACGGTTCTGGTGTTGCCGCTGCCGGAGACAGAAGTGACGGAGTGGCCTGCGACGGCGCCGGTCACGGAGAGCGAGAAATCGGCGGCGTCGACGCCGATGACGGATTCGTCGAAGGTGACGGTGTAATCGACGGAGGCGGAGTTGGTGGGATCTGGGTTGACTCGGGTGATGGAGATGACGGACGGGGCGGTCTTGTCGATCGTGTAGGCTGGGCCGATGGTGTAAGGCAGGCCGGAGAGCGGGTTGGCGGAGGCGTCGGTGATGGTGGCGGTTCCAGGGACATCGAGTCGAAGGGTGCCGTCGCCGGAGCCGGTGTCGACGGTGACGGTGTAGGGGCCGCTGCCGGCGACGCCGGTGACGGAGGCGCCGGTGACGGAGCTCGCGAGCGAGAAGTCGGCGGCATCGACGCCGATCACGGGCTCATCGAACGTGATGATGAAGTCGACGGAGACGGCGTTGGTGGGGTCTGGGTCGGCCAGCGTGATCGAGACGACCGTGGGGGGCGTGACGTCAGGCACGTCGGTCGTGAGTTCCGGATAAGTCGTGTAGGCATCCAGCGGGGTGCCGTCGGATTTGACCACGCGCAAGACGTAGAT
>JACPRB010000319.1 GCA_016190155.1 Planctomycetota bacterium | reverse complement strand
CTCGAGGTGGAGGCCGGCGTACGCCGGCAGGATCCGCGCGACGCCCTCGGTGGAGGCGTGCGCCCGGTGCGCCGTGCCGAAGGCGTCGTTGACGTAGAGGTCTCCCAGCGCCGCCAGCTTCTTGGCGAACTCGGGGACGTTCTTCTCCTCTTCCTTGTGGAACCGAACGTTCTCCAGGAGCGCGATCTCGCCGGGCCGCAGGGCTTGCGACGCGCGCTCCGCCTCCGCCCCCACCGTGTGAGGCACGAAGATCACCGGCCGCTCCAGGAGATGCTCCAGCGCCTGGGCGACCGGCGCGAGGCTGTACTTTGGATCCGGCTTCCCGTCGGGCCGCCCCAAGTGCGACACCAGGACCGCGCGCCCGCCTCGCTCCAGGATGTAGCGGATCGTCGGCAGGGTCGCCTTGATCCGCGTCGCATCCGTCACGCGCCCTTCCTGCACCGGCACGTTGAAATCGACCCGAACGAGGACGCGCTTGCCTTTGACGTCCAGGTCTCGCAGCGACAGTTTGCCCATGGCGTTACCCCTTCATCGGCCCCTTGCCGGTTTCGGCGTACTCGATCACGTCCGCGCACCGCACGGAATACGCCCATTCGTTGTCGTACCACGAGAAGACCTTCACGAGATTGTCGCCCTGGGTCATCGTCGACAGCGCGTCGAAGACCGACGAGTGGGGGTTGCCGATGATGTCGCTGGAGACGACGGGGTCCTCGCAATACTGCAGGATCCCCTTCATCGGGCCGTTGGCGGCCTCCTTCATCGCCGCGTTGACCTGCTCCTTCGTGGCCTTCGTCTTCAGCTCGCACGTAAGATCGATGATCGATCCGTCGGGAACGGGCACGCGCAGGGCGACGCCGTCGAGCTTCTTGTCGAGCGCGGGAATGACCTCGCCGATGGCCTTGGCCGCGCCGGTCGACGTCGGAATGATGTTCTGACTGGCCGCGCGCGCGCGTCGCAGGTCCTTGTGCACCTGATCGGCCGTGCGCTGATCGTTGGTGAACGCGTGCACGGTGGTCATCAGGCCGCGGACGATCCCGAACTTGTCGTTGAGGACCTTGGCCACCGGCGCCAGCGCGTTGGTGGTGCAGCTGGCGTTGGAGAGGATCTTATGCTCGGGCTTGAGCGCTTCATGGTTGACGCCCAGCACGATGGTCAGGTCGAGTTTGTCCTTCGCGGGGGCCGTCAGCAGCACCCTCTTGGCGCCGGCACCGAGGTGCTTGGCGCAGTCCTCGCGATTGGTGAAGATCCCCGTCGATTCGACGACCCATCCGATTTCGAGGGCCCTCCACGGAAGCTTCGTGGGGTCCTTCTCGGAAACGACCTTGACGGTCTTGCCGTCCACGACCAGGTTGTTGTCCCGAACCTCGACGGTGCCGGGGTAGGGGCCGAAGATCGTATCGTATTTGAGCAGATGCGCGTTCGTCTTGGCGTCGGCGACGTCGTTGATGGCGACGACTTCGAAGGCCGGCCGTTTGATCATATCGCGAAACACCAGTCGGCCGATGCGTCCGAACCCGTTGATGGCAATGCGGATGGCCATAATTCCTCCCAAGGGCTAGCGTAAGCAAATCTTGTGAACGGTTGGTATTGTAGTCATGGCGGACCCCCAGTCAAGGCATGAGGTCCGTACGTTGACTCGGAAAGCCTTTCCACTATAATTGCGCCGACGAATGGCCGCCAACAGTGCCGTCATGCAAGCCGCACGCGATCTGTTCCTCCAGCAGGTCCAGACTGTCGAACCGCCGCCCTTGGAGATGTTCGTCAAGGTGCGGGAGCCCAACGATCATCACTTCTACTGCAAGCACGTGTCGTTCCTCGACGTCGCGCTCTCCTTCGGCGCGGACATCCGGCCGCTCGAGTGCCTGATCTATCGGATGCCGCCGGCGCTCCTGAATCCCAACTACTGGGAGCCGCTGACCCGCGAGAGCGAGGCGGCCGTTCGGGAGAAGACCACGGGCATCATCACGCGGCAGGACCGCGAGCACACGCTGATCTGGCGCTCCGACGCGGTGGCGAAGGATCGTATCCTTCGCGACGGCCTGGACGTCCCGCTGGAACTCGTTCACGGCTACGTCTTCCGCACGACCGGAGAAGGAGTGCTCAAGCTCGGACGCGCGTGGTCGGGCGGACAGGACCGGTTTGACTGGATCGGCTTCGCGGCGCTGCCTTCCGGCGAACCGCTGAACAGCCTGGTGCTGGCCAGTCACGCGGACTTGACGGCATTTCGATTCAGTTCTCCCGACGAACGGATCCTCTTCGCCTCGCAGGACGATCGGAGCGTCCGGATGCTGTTCTCCCAGCGAGCGTGGTTGCGCCGCGCCGTGACGGCGGCCATCCGCGGATTCGCCGTCAACCTGTCGAAGCAGCCGTGCGCAGCGATCAATGACAGGGTCAGCGAGCAGCTGATCCGGCTCTGCGACGGCGTGGGTTTCACGGCGGATCCGGCGCGCGACTTCGCCGGCAAGGCGCGCACGTTCGAGATCACCGCGCGCCTGGGGCAGACCGAGTGGGGCCTGCAGCTGAAGCCCGGCCACGACCCCCTCCTCGGCGACGAGAAGATCCTGATCTACTACGATCGCACGAGCGGGATCTGGGCGGTGGCGTCGTGACGCCGTGAGGGAGTCACCTGAGCGCCTCCCGCGGCACCAGGAGCATCGCCGGCTGGAAGCTCAGGTAGTTCGGCACGCCCACGAGCGTCACCGAGGCCGTCCGGTTCGAGTCGTACGGTCCCGTGAACGACCACACCGCACCATCCGCCCCCGCCGGCACGTCGATGATATACTCGCCGGACGATATCGGCGACACCACTCCCGTCCTCGCGCGCCCGTCCACGGACAGGATCACGTTGCCCGATCCGTCCTGGACGGTCACGCTGGGCCCGCCGTAGGCCGACGTGCGGATGAGGAACGACGACGTCCCCGACGGCACATAGAAGTAGAGCGTGGCCGCATTGAGTTGCGTCGAGCTGTCCCCGACCAGGACGCCGCGATGGCTCACCTCCGCGAGGGTCCTGTTGTTCCAGACGATTGGGTAGTACCCTGTCGCCGATGCCGTAAACCGGATCGCCGTTCCGTCGGGGACGACCCCATCGATGGGAGTCCGCACGAACGACGTCATGCCTCCCTGGAAATCGTCGGTCGAGACGTAGAAGACGGTCGGGACCACGCCCGCCTCGACGAACGACATCCGAACCTCCTCGCCGGCCGTCGCCGGAATAAGGAAGGCGCCGCTGCGGAAACTCGTGGTGAAGATCGACGGCGTCGCGTCGCTGCCGACGGGCACAAGGTCGCGGCTGTAGATCTCCGCCGACACGTCCTTCGCGCCGGCCAGATCGACATCCAGGAGATCCTGCTGGAAGTGCGTCTCCACTTCCTCCGGCGTCGGAGGGACGTCCGCGGATTGCCACGCCGTCGTGTCCAGTCCCAGCGCCGTCCCCATCGTCTTGAGATAGCGATTAAAGGCATAGCTGTGGAT
>JACPRB010000318.1 GCA_016190155.1 Planctomycetota bacterium | reverse complement strand
TTTCCTCGCACAAGCCCGGATTGAACCGTGCCCCAATTCGGCCGTCTCCCCATCCGCCAATCTCCACATCTCCCGTTCGTCTCTTGAGGTACACTGCATGACCATGCGGCTGCGCCAACGAATCACGCTCCCCTTCGTGCTGCTCTTCGTCGCGGCGCATGCCGTCACGGCGATCGTTTGCGTCTCCCTCGTGGCTTCCGCCGTGGAGCGGCGACTCGTGAAACAGACCGAAGACCTCGCGCACGTCCTCGCAGGCTTTCCCGGCCTGCGCCAACCGCCCATGCTGGCGCACATCCAAAAGGCCTACCGCGCGGACGCCTTTGTCTACGAAGACGAGATTCTCGTCGCGGGCACCGGAACGCCGCCCTCCTTTCGCCCCGAGCCGGGGCGCCTCCAAGACAACGGCGCCGTCTACGCGCCCATCGGGCGAGACCACGGGCTCCTCCTCGTCTATGCGCCGTCCGTCGTCTCGCGCGAGAAAGCGGACGCCGTTCGACCCGTCCTGCTCGTGGCGGCGGTAGCCCTCCTGTCGGTCGTCTTCTTGGGCTGGGCCACCGGACAAGCCTTGGCGCGCCCTTTGGAGCGACTGGCGCGAGGCGCCCGCGAGATCTCCTCGGGACGAACCGATGTCTCCCTGCCTTCCGTGGGGTCCCGGGAGATCCGCGACCTGTCCGACGCGCTCAATCGGATGCTGGAATCCACCCGCAAGGCGGAGCGGCTGGCCGCCCTGGGCCAGCTCGCCGCCGGAGTCGCCCACGAGATCAAGAATCCGCTCTCCGCCATGAAGATGACGGTGCAGATGCTGCGCGAAGAGCAGAAGCCCGAGTCCCGCGAACCGTACGAGGTGCTGCTGCGCGAAATCGAACGATTGGAACTGGCCGCGGGCGAGCTCTCCGCGGCGGGACCGCGCCCCCTCGTCCGGCAATCCGTCCGCCTGGACGTCCTCGTGGACGACGTCCTGCGCCTGCTGCAACGGCAGCTCGAACACCTGCGCGTCCGGATCGAGCGGAGTTTCGAGACGCGACCGGACGTCCGCGTGGACGTCGAGCAATTCAAGCGCGTGGTCTTGAACTTGGTGCTCAACGGCGCCCAAGCCATGCCGCAAGGCGGCCCGTTGACGATCGCGCTCACCGCTCGAGGCGACCGCGCGCGACTCTCCGTCGCGGACGCCGGACCGGGCATCCCCGAGGCGCTCCGCCCCCGCATCTTCGAGCCCTTCGTCACCACCAAGGCCGACGGCGTGGGGCTGGGCCTGGCGCTCACCAAACGCATCGTCGAGGATCACGGGGGTCGGATCGGCTTCGACACATCCGCCGCAGGGACGCGCTTCTGGGTGGAGCTCTGATCCTGGATGTCGCCGCGCCGCATGTGCTAGAACGAATGCGCGCGCCGGAGGTTGAACGTGGCGACCGTGCTGGTCATCGACGACGAACAATCCATCATCTGGGCCTTCGAACGCTTCATCACGACCTTGGGGCACCGGTTCCTCTCGGCGCCGACGGCGGAACAAGGCATCGAGATCGCCCGGCGGGAGCGGCCGGACCTGATCATCGTCGACGTGAAGCTGCCCGGGATGAGCGGTCTGGACGCCCTGGAGCATCTGCGAAAGCACGACGGCGAGGCGCGCGTCATCGTGATCACCGCGCACGGATCGCTCGATACCGCCTTGCGCGCGACAAAACTGGGCGCGGTGGAGTACCTGGCCAAGCCCATCGATCTCGTGCGCGCGCGCCGGCTCATCGACGATGCCCTCGCGCCCAGGCCGGCCGACCGGGAAGTCGAGCGCCTTCGCGGAGAAGTGGGCGGCTTCGGGCGGATCATCGGGAAGACCTCCGTGATGCAGGACGTCTTCAGGAACATCGCCGCGGTGTGCGACAGCGACGCGACGGTCCTGTTGATCGGAGAAAGCGGCACCGGCAAGGAGATGCTGGCCCGCGCGATCCACGCCAACAGCCGACACGGCAGCGGCCCCTTTGAGGCCATCAATTGCTCGTCCATCCCGGAGACGCTCCTGGAAAGCGAGCTGTACGGACACGAACGCGGCGCCTTCTCCGGCGCGGCGCGCCTGAAGCAGGGTAAGTTCGAGATCGCCCACGGCGGCACCGCGTTCCTCGACGAGGTCGGCGAACTCGCGCCGACGGCGCAGGTGAAGCTGCTGCGCTTCCTCGAGGAGCGCTCCTTCACGCGCTTGGGCGGGACGGAGCTCCTTTCCGTCGATGTCCGCATCGTCTCCGCCACCAATCAGGACCTCGATCAACGGATTCGGGAAGGAAAGTTCCGCGAGGACCTCTACTTCCGCCTGAACGTCGTCAAGCTCCGGATCCCGCCGCTCAGGGAGCGCAAGGACGACATCCCGCTCCTCGTGGCGCACTTCCTCGAACACTCCGGCGCGGCCGGAATCGGCGACGCGGCCATGGAGATCCTGCGCGCGCACGCGTGGCCCGGCAACGTGCGGGAACTCAAGAACGCCATCGAGCACGGAGCCGTGCTGGCCCGCGGCAAGCCCATCCAGCCTGAACATCTGCCCGAGACGGTCCTGCGACCGCTCCGGTCGGAAGCGACGGAGATCGAGGCGCGCATCGCCCGGATCGTCGATCAACTCGTCGCCGGCAGCCCGGCCGGCGATCTGTTCCGGCATGTCGAGGCCCAATGGGAGCGGGCGCTCCTCAAGCGCGTGCTCGACCAAGTGGGCGGAAACCAGGTGAAGGCGAGCGAACTCCTGGGCATCAATCGCGTCACCCTGCGGAAGAAGATCCAGCAGTACGGGCTCTAGGCTCTATCTGACGAATCCCCCCCCCCGTCGCCGAGGCGGGCGGCGAGGCCACATCTGCGGCCTCGGCGCTCCGCCTTCCTCGGTCCTGGATCCGTCAGACAGAGCCTAGCGCGGAAGCTACCTTCCACAGAAGACGTTCGCATAGCGGTAGTAGACCTCGAGCGTGAGGGTGTTCATCGAGGTTGCCGTCATCCGAATCTCGCTCTTTCCGATGGGTCCCCACGAACCCGCCTCGCAACCGCCGCCCCTTTCTTGAAAGGCCAGAACGGCCTTCTTGAGCGGCTCGCTCCAGGTCTTCCATCGCGCGCCGGACGGCCCGTCGAACCGGTAGAGCGCCAGCGAGCCGAAGAACCAGTAGACGTAGTCGACGTTCTTCGCGTCGGGCGGGTCGGCCGCGAGCGCCTCCCCCGCCTTCACGACCCACAGATCGTCCTTCTTGCGATCGATGATGATCCGCGAGATCAGCGCCGCGGCCGTGGCGACGTCGTGTTTCGTCGAATCCCAGTCCCCTTTCTTCGAGAAGCCGGCACGACCCGAATCGTCGCAGACTGAGGTGAACCACGCGCGCGCACGGTCGTAGGCGGATCGCGGGAAAGTGAGGTCGCTCTTCTCGGCGGAGTGGAGCGCCAGGACACCCCAGGCGGTCGTGACGGAGTCGACGGGTGCCTTGCCGCCGGGGCGCCAGCCGTATCCCTTCTCCTGAAGCTCAACGACCTCGTCGATGGCGCGCTGCGCCTGCTCCTTGAAGAGCATCGAGTCGGTCAATCCGTACGCCTCGGAGAGCGCGGTGGCTGCCAAGATATGCGCCATGGTTGCACTCGGGTCATCGGAAGGGCCGATTCGCCCGGTCGCGTCTTGCGCGCGCATGAGCCATTGCAGACTCCGCTTGACGACGGTTCCGAAACAGATGTCCTTGAAGGTGTCCCGGGAAAGATGGGAGTAGCCCGCGCCGAGGAAGGAAAGCAACGCGAGGCTCGTGGCGGAGACGTCCGGAATCGAGCGCGCCTGCGCGAGACGACGAAGCACAATGAGCGCGCGGCCTTGTACCTCCCAGTCCGGCGACTGCTCGATGTCCTCGATGAAAGGCTCGACGGCGTCTCCGAAGGCGATGAGCGCCTTCTGGGCCTCATCCCGCTCGGCCGGATCGTCGGAACCGAGTTTTTCGATCAACGGCCTCGCCTTCGCTTCAACGACTGGATCTCTCTTCGGCTTCTCGCGTTTCCCGGCGTCGGGACAGGCGCACTCGTGCATGCGTATGCCCCAGGAGCCGTCGGCGTTCTGGTGACGAGCGAGGTACCGGAGGCTGGGGGGTCCGTTTTCCTGGGCGAGCGCAAGGACAAGCGCGACAGCGCGGAGCATGACTGTACTAACGGTCGTCGCTCGCCTGGGTTCACGGCTTGTGGCTTGTGGCTTACGGTTGGTGTATGTTCTCGTCGTGCGTCGCAGCCTCACCAACATCGGCGGCCCCGTCCGCTCCTGGGGCGCCCCGGAGCCCGCGCGCGCCCTGGCGGAGTGCCTCGACGTCAAGCCCGTCGAGAAGCTCCCGTTCACGCACGGCTTCCACCCCTACCCGGCTCGCATGCACCCGGAGACGGCCCGGCGCGTGATCGAACGCTTCGCGCCTTCGGGACGAATCCTCGACCCCTTCGTCGGCTCCGGCACCACGGCGGTGGAGGCCATTCGCGCCGGCCGGCCTTTCATCGGCACGGACGTGTCGCGCGTAGCGACCGAAATCGCTTGGGCCCGGACGCGCGTGTGGACGCCCGAGGATTGCCGGCGCATCGAGCGGGAAGGCCGGCGGATCGCCCGCGAAGCCAGGACACTCAAGCCCGAGACGCTGCCGCCGTGGGCGGAGGCGGAGCGCGCCTGGTACAGCCTCCACACGATCGAGGAAATCGTCGCTTTGAAAGCCCTGATCGAGACCGTCGAAAATGAAGACGTGCGCCGATTCCTGACCGTGGCCCTCTCGTCGCTGCTGATCAAGCTCTCCAAGCAGGAAAGCGACAGTATCACCGCCCCCGCTCGGGGATTCCGGCCGTGGCCGGTCGGGGCGGCCCGTGGAATGTTCGCGGAGCGCTGCTCGGAAGCCACGAAGATGCTGCTCCTGCTGAGCTCCGATCTGTACAAGCGCAAGATCCAGGCCCCTGATCCCGAGTTCCGAGTGGCGGACGCGCGAACGGTGTCGCTCGAACCGACATCGGAGGATCTCGTCTTCACCTCCCCGCCTTACCCGGGAACCTACGATTATACCCGTCAGCACCGCCTGCGCTTCGCGATCATCGGCGCCGACGCCGCATTCACCGAGCGCCACGAGATCGGCGCGCGACGCGAATTCGATCCCACCCGCTATGCCGAGGATTTGCGGACGTGTCTGCGTCGCATGCTCCCCGCGCGCCTCGTGATCCTGATCGGCGACGGCGCCGAGATTCGCTCGGATCGACTCCTTCGCGACCTGATCGCCCCGCTTGGAGCGCGCCTCACGGCGGGGGCATCGCAGGAACGCATCGACCGATCGTTCGATCGGCGCGGGCAGCGACGGCACGAGCATCTTCTCTTGGTGGAAACCGTCCGGCCCGAGGTGATCCATGACTGAGCCGGTCGGTCTCATCCCCGACGAGCTGACGCCGACGATCGTTCGAACAACCCTTCGAGAGGGCCGAACGGCTGAGGTCGTCGCCGCTCTCGCCCAACTCTCCCCGATGCGACGCGCGGAACTGTTCCTTCAGTTGCGTTGGCCCGAGCAGAAGACCCTCCTGGCGGCGGCCAATCCGGAGCTGTCGGCTTCCATCTTGGCCGACTGCGACAGCGCCAGCCTGCGTGCCGTGTTGATGCGAATGGACCTTCCGGCTCTCACGCCGGCGCTGCGTCTCATCCCGCCGGACAATCTCGCGGACATCCTGCTGCACCTCCCGCCCGACACGTCCCGCCAAGTCCAGGATCTCCTGGATCCATCCCTGCGTGACGAAATCCGAAAACTCATGACATTCGATCCCGAAAGCGCGGGCGGGCTCATGACCACGCGCTATCTGAGCATCCCGGACGCCGTGACGGTGGGCAAGGCCCTGGATCTCCTCAGGGCCGCCCGCGCGGACGCTCCGGCTTCCTACATCTATGTCGTGGACGTCAACGGCCGACTGATCGGCGTCGCCCCCGTGCGCGGGCTCCTCTTGTCGCACGCCCGCCGGCCGGTCCGCGCGATCATGTCCGCCGACCCGGTGCGCATCAAGGCGACCGCCCCGCGGGAAGAGATCGTCAATCTGTTCAATCAGTATCACTACGTCTCGCTTCCGGTCGTCGACGACAAGGAGCGCCTCATCGGGATCGTCACGTTCGACGACATCATGGCGGCCATGCGGCGCGGCGAGGAGCAGATCGTCCGAGGCATGACCGGCGCGGACCCGCGAGAGGCGCTCAAGGAGACGTTCTCGGCGGCACGCGGGCGATTGCCCTGGGTCACCGTGACGATCGCCGGCGGCCTGGCATGCGCGTTCATCGCCGGGCTCTTCCGGCACACGCTCGGCGAGATGGTCGTACTGGCGATCTTCATCCCCGTCGTGTTGGCGGTCGGAGAGAGCATCGGATCCCAGACGATATCGGTGGTCCTCACGACGCTGGTAGCGGGCGAGGTTCGCCGTGCGCGCGTGTTGAGCTTCCTCACCAAGGAGCTCTTCATCGGCATCGTGCTCGGCGGTTATGCCGGCGCCGTGGTTTCCGCGGCGTCGATGCTCTGGCACGGCAGCCCGCGCCTGGGCCTGATGATCGGAGCGGCGGTGTTCCTGTCCGTCTCCTGGGCCGCGATGCTGGGGGCGCTGATCCCGAGCCTCGTGCGCGGCATGCGGATCGATCCCATCATCGCCAGCGGACCCTTAGTATTGGCGTTGACGGACATCTCGACGCTCCTGGTGTACTTCGGGACGGCGACGCTGTTCATGAACTTCGGCCGATGACGGAGTTACGGCACCAGCACCCGCATCCCACCCGGCACGATCTCGCCGTCGAAGGGCAGGTGTCCGGCCGGATCTCCGTCGATCTGCACCGGCACCGGCCGGCCGTCCGCCGACCAGAGCCGAATCCGCCGCGCCTGGTGAAACGTGACGTCTCTCATGCGATACTCGATCCCCAGCGCGTACTGCAGGATGGCCGCCCAGAACATCCGCATCACGTCCCGCTTGTACGGGGAGTGCTGCACCATCACTTCGAAGGCCCCGTCGTCCGGCCGCGCGCGGGGCGTGAACACGAGCGGCCCGCCGTACGCCGACACGTTGGAGATCTGCACCCACGCCGCCCGCCGCGTCAGCTCACAACCGTCCAGTTCCACCCCGATGCGCGGAACCTCGTAGTCGACGTACGACTTCAGGCCCCACCAGAAGTATTGCCATTGCTGGATCGGGCCGCGCCGCCGGGCGTGAAAAACGCGCACGACCTCCGCGTCATACCCGGCGCTGGCGAAAAGAAGGAACTTCCGGCCGGTCGGACGCTCGACGCCCAAATCCCAAGTCAGTTCGCGCCCTTCCGCGATCGTTCGTGCCAACGCGGCCGCGGATCGCCGCAGCCCCAATTCCACCGCCAGGACGTTGGCCGTGCCGCTCGGGATGATCCCCAACGGCGGCGCCGTCTGGGGCAACCCGTTGGCCACCTCGTTGACCGTCCCGTCGCCGCCCACGCAGCAGACGGCATCGAAGCCCCCGGTCTTGCCGGCCAAGCGCCGCGCATCGCCCGCCTGCGCCGTCTCCGCCAACACCACGTCGCAGCCTCGGGCGCGGAGCTCATCCGCCACCCTCCGCGCCAGCCGCCGCGCCCGGCCCCGTCCGGAGATGGGGTTGGCGATGATCTTGATCCGCCGTCGCACGGGAGGATTGTACAATCGAGGACTCAGAGGGAGCAGAGGACCCTGAGAAAACCCGAACCCCAACACCCGAGGACGCTGAGGACCCAAAGAAGAAACCTCGCCGAATCTGAGGGTTCCTGCAGAAATCGCCTTCTTCATTTCTTCTCTGCGTCCTCAGCGTCCTCTGGTGTTGGCTTCTTTCTCTCCGGGTCCTCTGCAAAACCGATGATCATCCGCAAACTCCAAACCCACCAGGAATATCTCGCCGCCGAAGATATCCAGCGCATCGTGTGGCGCTTCCCCGAACGGGAAGTCATCCCGTTGAACGAGCTGGTCGTCGCCCAGAAGAACGGCGGCCACGTGTTCGGCGCCTTCGACGACGGCCGGATGGTCGCGTTCTGCTTCGGCATCCCCGGCTTCCGCGACGGCAAGGTCTATCACTACTCGCGCATGCTCGGGGTGCTCCCCGAATATCAGGACCGCGGCCTGGGATATCGCCTCAAGCTCGCCCAGCGTCGCTACGTGCTCCAGCAAGGGCTCGACCTCATCCGATGGACCTTCGATCCGCTTCAGAGCCGCAACGCCTATTTCAATATCGTGAAGCTCGGCTGCATCGCGCGCGAATACCTCGTGAATGTCTACGGCCAATCCGGAAGCCGGTTCAATCAGGGGCTCGAAACGGATCGCCTCGTTCCCGAGTGGTGGATCCGCTCGAAACGTGTCGTCCGTCCCGCGACTCTCGCCGAGGCACAGACGGTCGCTCCCGCCATCGATTGCGCGCCCGTTCGCAAAGGCTGGATCGAGGCGCGCGCCGCGCGGACGCGACTTAGGGATCCCCGCGTATCGATCGAGATTCCGGACTCGATCGACGATCTCAAGCGCCAGGATCTCGAAGCCGCACGGACTTGGCGCGCCCGAACGCGGGAAGCTTTCCTCGCCTATTTCAAGCGCGGCTACGTCGTACACGCCTTCGCCACGGGCCGCGTCGACGGCCGGCGCCGCAGTCTTTATTTGCTCGAGAAGGGATATCGTTCGCGATGAGATTGGAACGCCTGGAGCTCGTTCATCTCAAGTTGCCTCTGGTCCATTTCTTCGAGACCAGCTTCGGCCGCGTGACGGAGCATGAAACCATCATCGTGCGCGCCGAGAGCAGCGGCGCCGTCGGCTACGGGGAAGCGCCCGCTTCCGCCGCGCCCAGCTACAGCTACGAGACGGTTCGTACGGTCTGGCACATCATCCGCGATTTCCTCGCCCGCAAGCTTCAGGGCGTCGAGATCCTGAAGCCCGGTCCCATCGCCGAGATCTTCAGCTCCGTGCGCGGCCACAACATGGCCAAGGCCGCCGTCGAGATGGCCGTCCTCGATCTCCTGGCCAAGCTCGACCGCAAGCCGCTCCACGTCATCCTGGGCGGCACGCGCGACGAGATCCCCACCGGCATCAGCCTGGGCATCGAGGATCGCATCGGAGACCTCCTGCACGGCATCGAGAAAGCCTTGGCGAAGGGATATCAGCGCATCAAGGTCAAGATCAAGCCGCGCTGGGATATCGACGTGCTGACCGAGATTCGCCGACGCTTCTCGAACATCCCGCTCATGGCGGACGCCAATTCCGCGTACGGCCTCTCGGATCTCGACCACCTCAAGAAGTTCGACGAGTTCAACCTGATGATGCTGGAGCAGCCCCTGGACTACGACGACTACGTGGATCACGCCAAGCTCCAGCGGGAGCTCCGGACGCCCCTCTGCCTCGACGAGAGCATTCGAAGCTACAACGACGGACGCCGCGCGATCGAGCTGGGCTCCTGCAAGATCATCAACATCAAGCAGGCGCGCGTGGGCGGCCCCTACAACGCGAAGATGCTCCACAACCTGTGCGCGAAGTCGAACGTGCCGGTCTGGTGCGGCGGGCTGCTCGAGAGCGGGATCGGCCGCGCCCACAACATCGCGCTGGCGACGCTGCCGAACTTCACGCTGCCCGGGGACATCTCCGCCAGCGATCGGTATTACCACGAAGACGTCATCGACCCGCCGGTGCGGGTCACGCCGCAGGGGACGATCAAGGTGTCCAATGAGCCCGGGATCGGCCACGCGGTCCTCGAAGACCGGCTCCAGAAATACTGCGTCCGTCGGGAGGTCGTGCTCCCATGATCCTCCTGTTGATGATGGTGCTCGGTCAGGATCCGGAGCAGGCGCTGGCGTCCTACGCGGAGGCGCGCGAGAAGTTCGTCCAGGAGGCGGACCTTGCCGCGGAGCTCCAGCGGATCGTCGCGGAGGCGGAAGACGCGATCTCCACGGAGGGCTTGCGCCGCCGGCGGCGGGAGAAGCGGCACGCGCAGGCAAGCGTCGTCTCGTATCGCGTGCTGGAAAGCCGTCGCGACGGCGACACGGCCACGCTCGTCGTCGAGGAGCAGCTCAAGGCCCCCGACGGCGCGCGGCGAAAGAAGCTCGCGTTCGCCAAAGCGGGAAACCGGTGGCTCATCGCGCGCGAATTCGACGGATGTCCCGCGTGTCAGGCCAAAGGGACGTGCACGTGGTGCGACGGTCGCGGCGAGGCGAACCGCAAGCCTTGCCCCCGGTGCAAGGGGAAGAAGCGGTGCGACACGTGCGACGGGGCCCAGTGGATCGAACGGAGCTTCGCGCACGGGATCACGCCCTTGGCGGCGCGCCGCGACTTCGCGCCGCGGACGGACACGTCTTCCGCGCGCGCGACGGCGGAAGCGTTCGCCGACGCGCTGACGGCCGAGCAGATCCGGCTTTCGGCCGCGATGCGCCGGTTCTTCGAATCATCGCTCGCCCTCCTCAAGGCGCATTTCACGGAAGATGTCGCACGAGAGGCGCAGGAGGCGCTGCGCAAGGCCGTCGAGGACGGCGCCAAGGCGCTGCAGGCGTATGTCCCGAGCGTCGACGTAAAGACGGACGGTGATCGGGCGACGGCGATCGTCTCCGCCCCGCCGGGGCCGTTGGGGAACGAACGCCGGCAGATCGCGCTTCGCAAGACGGACGGGCGCTGGCTCGTCGACGAGGTCAAGCGCGAATGCGGATGGTGTCGGGGTCGCGGGGTTTGCGCGGCATGCCAAGGCAAGGCGGGGAAGCTCACGTGTCTCTATTGCAACAACAGCGGTCGATGCGAGCCGTGCGAAGGCGCCGGGTTCACCGATTGACGCTATAATTCCACCATGGAATGTGCCAAGTGCCGGGTCACCCTCCCCCAAGGCAGCGCGTTTTGCAACGCGTGCGGGGCGCCGCAGGGAGCGCCGCCGGCCGCCCCACCGCCGCCCGCGCCGGAACGACCGGAGGAGATCCTCTGGACCGGCCGCTTTTCGCCGAAGGCCACCGGACACTGGTGGGTGCTTTGGTTCCTCTGGCTCTCCGCGGTCATCTACCTGCGCTTCTTCGCCATCAGCCCAGGGGAACACGTGAAGATCGCCAACATCGCCGCGTTGTCGCTGGTGGGCCTGCCCGCGCTGGCGCTCCTGTGGCACATCGCGATCCAGAGGCTTTCCATCCGCTACCGCCTGACCACGCACCGCCTGTTCAAGGAGACCGGCCTCATCAGCCGACACATGAATGAGGTGGAGCTCATCCGCGTCGACGACGTCTCCGTCCGCCAGAACGTCGTGCAACGTCTGTTCAACGTCGGCGTGGTCACGATCATCTCTACGGACGCGACCGATCCGCGCTTGGACCTGGAAGGCATCGACAATCCGATCGAGATAAAAGAGAAGATCCGGACACACGTGCGCGAGCGACGGGCGCGGACGCTGCATATGGAGTCGCTGTGACGCGCAACCGTACGCTGCGCCTCACCGCGGAGGACCTCGTACGATTCCAGCCCGACGCCTTGCCCATCGAGCCCAAGCCCGACGGCATCTTCCTGGGCGATGGGCTGGACCTGCTCTCGCGGGTCCGGGACGTCGACATCATCTTCGCCGATCCGCCCTACAACAAGGGCAAGGATTTCGGCAACAACCGGGACCACCGCCGCGATTATGCCGAGTGGACGGATCGATGGATCGGGCTGGCCGCGCGGGCGCTGCGTCCGGGCGGGACGCTCTATGTGTGCGCCTGCTGGGAGATCGGCGGCGTGATCCAATCCGCCCTGCAACGCCACCTCAACGTGCGCAATCGCATCACGTGGAAACGCGACAAGGGCCGCGGCGCGAAGCGCAACTGGAAGAACAACATGGAAGACGTGTGGTTCGCCACGCAAGGCGACGACTACACCTTCCATCTCGAAGCGGTGAAGGTGAGGAAACCCGTGATCGCGCCGTATCGGCATCCGGACGGGCGTCCCAAGGACTGGGTCGAGACCGCCGGCGGGCGCGTCCGCATGACCCATCCCTCGAACATCTGGACGGATCTGTGCGTGCCGTTCTGGTCGATGCCGGAGAACACGCCGCATCCGACGCAGAAGCCGGAGCGATTGGTGGAGCGTTTGCTTCTGGCGAGCTCCAGTCCGGGGCAGCTTCTGGTCGATCCATTCATAGGGTCCGGCACGTCCGCCGTCGTCGCGCGGCGCATGGGCCGGCGTTATCTCGGCTGCGACCTGAATCCGGAGTATGTGCGGCTGGCACTGAAGCGACTGGCACGGGAGGCACGCGTATGAAGGAGCATATCCTGGAGCTCATCAAGGCGACGGGCCTGCAGCATCGCGCAAGCGATCTGGAAAGGGTGATCCGGCCGGCGATCCGGATGAAGGCGCAGCCGATGACCGAGTTCGTCCCCGCGACGTCGCGGCTGGCGGGCGAGCCGGACCTGCCTCCCGACATGACCTGGCCCGACTATGAAGGCGTACCGATGTCGTTCGTCGGCCAGATCAATTTAGAACAAACGGCGCCGTTCGATCTCGACAAGAAACTGCCGGCGCGCGGCATGCTGTACTTCTTCTGCGACGCGCTGCAACGGCGCGCCGGGGCCGAACCGGGCGACCGCGGCAGCTGGGCGGTGCGTTACTGGGACGGCGAGCTCTGGCGGCTCAAGCGCACGCCGGTTCCCGAAGGCACGCCGCCCAAGGTCCGCTTCGCGCCCTACGCCCTGGAATTCTCCGCCGAGTTCACGATGCCTCCTCTTTCCTCCGACTATATCTCGCACCTCGGGCTCATCGGATTCGAGCGGCACTTGTACTGGAAGCTCTGGGAGCGGCTGCATCCTGGCCCCAAGAGGCCGGGGCACCGACTCCTGGGGCACGCCTATCCCGTGCAGGCCCCCATGGAGGAGCAGTGCCAGCTCGTCTCCAACGGCGTGCTGTGGGGGGACGTGTCCTTCCTGGACGATCCCCGCGTCGGGAAGTTGATCCCCGGCCTGTGGGATTGGCGGCTGCTCCTTCAGGTCGACTCGGATCCGCCGAACGGCCTGAAGTGGGGAGATGCCGGCGGGGCGATCTACTATTGGATCCACCAGCAGGACCTGCGGGTGCAGCGGTTCGAGACGTCGTGGTTCGTGCTGCAGGGGGGGTAGCGCCCCGCCATTCACGGCACGCGCACGGTCCCCAAGTCCAACGTCTGTCGCTCATCGACGCGGAAGGTTCGCAGCAAGCGGTCCTGGCTGACCCCCTCGCCGGGGAGATAGAGATCGAATGCCGAGGCGCTCAGGCGCTGGAGTATGAATCGCCCGTCCGATTGCGTGGCGGTTTGAGCGTAGACCATCGCGAGATTCTTGTCATCGGCGTATCGCACCCGCAGATTCGTCCCGGCGAGCGGCCGACCCGACGCATCCGTTAAGAGGCCCTCCGCGGACGATTCCTGCAAAGGCAACTGGATGGACAGCGGCTCCGCCCCCGTGATTTCGACACTCTGATACGGATCGGCGTCCTCATCGAGCGAAGGGGCGGCCACGACGTAGTACCGGGCCGGACGCACATTCGCGATTTCGAAAGCGCCCTGCCCATCGGTCGTGGCCATGTGCACGTTCTCGAGGCTCTTGTCTCCCATAATCAGCATGACATGGTACCCGACGGCCGGTTCTCCTTGAGCCGTGAAGACGGTGGCGCGCACCGTGACCTCGACGGGAGGCGCGCTCTCGCCGTCCCACACGGCCTCCCCGCCCGCCGAAACCGCCACGTGGGCCTCCGCAAGCGTCCGCGAGGAAAGAAAGCCGGTCTCGATGGTCACGCGCACATGATAGGTTCCTGGCGCGAGAGGACCGAAGCGGTATGAGCCGTCGTCGGCAAGCTTCTCCTGGTAATCCCATCCTTCCGCAGAGGTGATCTTCACGAACGTCCTGCCCTTCTCCTTCTTGATCTTGCCTCGGATGGCCCCGCCCGGTTTGAGTACGATCCGTACCGGCGACGCGTTCGTCACCATCGCATCGAACCGCTGCGGGGGATGCAGTGCGTGCGCCACGAACAGGTCGTAGATACCCGGAGCCAGGTCATCGATGGCGAAACCCCCGTCGGTGCCCGTTCTTGCTTGGTCGGAGTAGAAGAATTGCGTCGTGAGCCCGGCGTCCAGTTTGGTACCCGGGGGTACCGCTGCCACGCAGGCCCCCGACACGGGGTCGCCCCGTTCGTTCAAGCAGACGCCCCGAACGGAATGCCCGGGGTCGAGCGTGAACGTACCGACATTCGTTTCCTGATCGTCCTTGAGGTCATACGGCCCGAACCAGGCAGTGGCGTACCCGTCTGCTCGAACCGATAGATAGTACGTGCCCTCGGGAGTCAGAATCGATGTCTCGAAGCGGAACGCGCCCTTCTCGCCTCGCACGCGGCCGATGGCGTCGGGCACCCCCTTCTTCGCGTCGCCCACGACAGTGAAATGCTCAATGCGCATGCCTGTCGCGCGATCGATGACCTCTCCCAGAAGCGCACCTGGGCGTTTGAGAACGATCTTGATGGACGTCTGTTCGGCATCGAAGTTCTCCTGCACCATCCGTCCGCCCTTCATCACCAAGATTCGACCCGCTTCAAACGGAAGGCCATCGAACACGAATCGACCCTCGGCGTCCGAGTTGCCGGTAAGGCTCTGGCGCGTGACAATCCCCGTGCCCAGACCGAGGAACAAGCCCGTCTTGACCGGCGTTCCATCCGACATCACCACCTGACCTGTCAACGTGCGTCCCTTCTTCAAGCGAAAGGCGATCTCATCGGAAACGCCGCCCTCCGCCACCTCGATCTTCTTCGAAGAGAACACATAGCCGCGGCCACCCACACCGACCAGGATTGCGCCGGAGGGCACTCGTTCGATGAGGAAGCGTCCCGCCGCATTCGTTTGCGTTACGGCGGGCATGCAGGGGAGCATGTCCATCGACACCATGGCCGCAAGTCCCGTCGGAGAGCGCATGATATTCACGGGAATGCCGGCCAACGGCCTTCCTTCCGTATCGGTGACTTGGCCGACGAGGGTCACCCCTGCCGGCAATCGGATTTCCGGAGCTATCAAGTACTCGCCCGCCTGGATTCCCTTGAGCACGACGAAACCGGAAGCTGTCTCCGAGTGATAAGCGCGGATGCGAAGCATCCGATCATCCGTGTCGAAATGCACTCCAGGAACCATTCGGTAATGTCCGTCGGCATCCGTAGCCACCCGTTTTCGCATCGATCCTAGGACTTCGCGAACAAGGGGCTCCGGTTCGGGCGGGGGCGTTTGCACGCACACCTCGTCAGGCAAGACCGAAGGATCGTCGACACCCTCGATCATGAGGTCGGTCGCCCAAACCTGCGCGCCGGCCAGCGGTTGTCCTGCCGAAGTCACGACCCGTCCCGTGATCCCCCATGTAGGTTCTGATTCCAACGCCGCGTTCGCCTTGGCCTGCTCGACCTCTGTATCCGAAACCGCCGCCAGCGTCTCGCGAGGCGCCGCTCCTGACGTCGTGCCTTCCGCGGGCGGCACTGGGACGGTCCTTTCCGGCCTGAGCCGTACGATCGTTCCCACGATCGCCGTAAGCACCGCCATGACGATCATGGCCTTGCCGGCGGCCAGCAACCACCCGCCCGCCGCCTTCGCGGCCGCCGCCACGACCGGCGCCTTCCGGATCGCCCCCGCAATCGCCTCCACCAGCGCCTTCGGCGCCATCTCCGCCTTCGCCTCCTGACCCGCCGCCAGCAGCGCCGCCGCCGTCAGCGCCAGTCCCGATCCCGCCAGCGCCGCGCGCAGCCGATCCATCCCACGATTGAGGCGCGTCCCCACCGTCCCCCTCGGACACTCCAGCGCCTCCGCAATCTCATCGCACGTCAGCCCCTCGAAGTAGTGAAGCTGGATCGGATGCCGGTACTCCTCCGGAAGGCCCTCGATCGCCTTCTCCAAGACCTGGCGCATATCGCCCTCCCTCCGCGCGTTCGAACCGACCACAGCTTCCAAGCCGGCCACGGGTCGCTCCTGCGCCCGCCGCGCCCGCGCCTTGAGGGCCGCATTCACCGCGATCCGATAGAGCCACCCCGCGAACGATGCCCCCTCCTTGAGTGTCGCCGCGTGGCGAATGACATTCATGAACGCCGCTTGCGTCGCGTCCTCCGCGTCCGCGTTGTTCCCGAGAATCCGTCGTGTCGTCCGGTACACCGCGTCGACGTGTCGGCGGAAGAGCTCGTCCAATGCCTGCCGGTCGCCGTGCCCGCGATACGCCTCGAAGAGTTCCAAGTCCGTTCTCATGGCTTTCTTTCTCCAACCCAAGTCACGGGTATTGATCCCGGCGGGCGGAAAGGATTTTCACTTTTCGGCATGCTTCACGTTGGGTTGAGGATCCAGAGGGGTGCAGAGGACCCGGAGAAGAACCCAACACCAGAGGACCCTGAGGACGCAGAGATTCCTTTCGAAAACGGACGCAACCGCTTGAGACCGAGTCCGATGCCTGGGCGCCCCAAAGAACTTCCGTGCCACTCGAAGATGTGGATCGCGAGGATAGTGCAGAGAAGGGCCCTGGAGTTCGAGAATGTTGCCGCAGCTGGCCTCATTTGAACCATGCCCACTTTTGGGCATGAACGGCTGAACGGTTGAACGACGAACCACAGAACTTGTATTATCATATCTAATGTGATATAAACACGATTGGCGGACGGGGAAGACATGATCCGCTTCAAATGGAAGGAATGGAATCTCGACAAGATCGCCGCTCACGGACTCAGTCGGGAGGACGTCGAAACGGCCTACGACCGGCGACTCGGGCTTCATCAGGAGCGTGCCGACGGCTCGTATCTCACGTTGGGGGTCACTCCCGCAGGACGTGTCATCGCCATCATCTGGCGCTACGATCAGGAGTTCGATGCCCTGGCCGACAGCTTCGAAGAGGACCTCGTCTTCATCATCACCGCCTACTGAGGCACAGCCATGAACACTCGCGATCGCGCTAAGCCGCCGAAACCCGGACTCGTCTGGAGCGAGCGCCACGCCATGTGGGTCGAGCCCGAAGATCGATCCGCCGAACGCCGCGCGAAGGACGAGCAGATCCTGAGAAACGCCGAAGCGGATCAAGATCGCATTCGGGCCGCGATCAAGCGCGCTCAGGAAACGCTCGACCGGCACAAGGACGCCGTCGGCGCGGCCGCGGAACGCGTCGCGGTCGGGATCTTGAAGTCGCTGATCGAGGCCAGAAAGCGAGCGGGACTTTCCCAGGTCGAAGTCGCCCGACGGATGGATGTTCCTCAGTCGGCGGTCGTGCGGCTCGAATCCGGACGCCATAGCCCGACACTCATGACCATCGCCCGTTATGCCGCCGCGATCGGCGTCAACCTTGAAGTTCGACAAATCGCCTAGCACTTTGCCCCTCTCGCGCACTCCCGCCGGATCGCACACTCGCCGCACTTAGGCCCAATCGGCCGGCACACCGCCTTCCCGTGCGCCACCAACACCTCGTTGACGATC
Organism: Planctomycetota bacterium; assembly: GCA_016190155.1. GTDB lineage: Bacteria > Planctomycetota > MHYJ01 > MHYJ01 > JACPRB01 > JACPRB01. The sequence continues at coordinate 9,963 of JACPRB010000318.1, read as the reverse complement.
GGCCAATGCCGGCGCGCGATGATCTCCGACAACGCCCGCTCCGTCTCCTCGGGCGTCCTCGTGCGCACCCACCCGATGCGGTTGGCCAAACGATGCACATGCGTGTCGACCGGAATCGCCTCCTTGCCGAAGGCGTAGACCAGGACGCAGTTGGCGACCTTCCGGCCCACCCCGGGAAACTCCATCAGCTCCTCGAGCGTGTCCGGAACGCGGCCGAGCCCGACCACGCGCCGCGCGCTGTCGATCACATACCGCGTCTTGGTCCGGTAGAAACCAATGTCGTGCAGGATCCGTTCCACGTCGCGCGACCGGGCGGCGGCCAGCCTCTCCGGAGTCGGATATCGTCGGAAGAGCCGATCGCAGACGCGCTCCGTCATCTCGTCGCGCGAGCGCGCGGACAGGATCGTGCCGATGAGATGCCGGAACGGGCCGGCGCCGCCGGCGCTCCACCCGCCGAGCATCGTCGTGGGGTAACGGCCCTGCAGAGCCTTCAAGACACCGGCGATGACACGACGACGACTCAAGCCAACTCCCGTCCCACCAGCCGCCGATACGCCTCCCGATATTTCTCGCTCGTCTTGCGCACGACCTCCTCGGGAAGCTCGGGCGCGGGCGGCCGCTTGTCCCACGCGATCGATTCGAGGTAGTCGCGCACGAACTGCTTGTCGAAGCTCGGCGGCGAGATGCCCTCGCGGTACCCGCTCTTGGGCCAGAAGCGCGACGAGTCCGGCGTCAGCACCTCGTCGATCAGGAGAATGTCGTCGCCGACCCGACCGAACTCGAATTTTGTGTCGGCCAGGATGATCCCCTTCGATTCCGCATAGGCGGCGGCTTTGCCGTAGATCGCCAGCGTCCGATCCCGCAGCGTCTCCGCGACGGCGTGGCCGACGGTTTTCGCCACTTCGTCGAATCCGATGTTCTGGTCGTGGCCGCTCGCCGCCTTCGTCGACGGCGTGAACAGCGGCTCGGCCAACTTGGAGGCCTGTTTGAGCCCCGTCGGCAGCTTGATCCCGCACACCGCGCCGCCGGCCTGATAATCCTTCCAGCCCGATCCGATGAGATACCCGCGCGCCACGCACTCGACGGGGAAGGGCTTGGCTTTCTTGACGAGCATCGAACGTCCGCGAAGGACGTCCTTGTACTTGCGGACTTCCGGCGGCATCTCGGCGACGTCGCACGTGATCAGATGGTTCGCCGTCACGTCCCGCAGGAATCCGAACCAGAATTCCGACAGGCCGTTGAGCACGCGTCCCTTGTGGGGGATGCCGTTGGGGAGCACCACGTCGAACGCGCTGATGCGGTCGGTCGTCACGATGAGCAGCGCATCGCCCAGATCGAAGATGTCGCGCACTTTGCCCCTGGACGAGAGCCGCAGGCCCGGAAGCTCCGCTTTCAAGAGGACGTCGGTGATCTCCGCGTTCGCCATGGTCCCTCCTTGGGCCCACAACATACCTACCGGGCAAAGCGGAATCCAGAGCGAACGAGCCTTCACCTGCCGGGACCCTGAAGAGGCAGCCGGATGACGAACTCCGTGCCCCGCCCTACCTCACTGGCGACCTCGATGCGCCCGCCGTGGGCCTTCACGGTCTGCTGCACCATGTGCAATCCCAAGCCGGTGCCTTGCCCCACCGGCTTGGTCGTGAAGAACGCGCTGAAGAGCTTGTCCAGGTGCTCCGGCGGGATGCCGCGTCCGGAGTCGCGGATCCGCACGACCACGTGCCCGTCGTCTTCGCGGGTCGAGACATGGATCTCGCCGCGTTGCTCGATGGCCTGGGCGGCGTTGATGAAGAGATTCATGAAGGCTTGATTGATGCGGTGCGGCGCGCAGACCACGGGCGAGAGACGCCCGTAGTCGCGATAGACCGCGGCTTTGTACTTGATCTCGTTCCAGCACATCCGGATGGTGTTCTCGATCCCTTCGTTCAGATTGGTCGGCTTCATCTCGTCCTTGTCCACGTGCGAGAAATCTCGCAGATTGCGTACGAGCTCCAGGATGCGCCGCGCCCCATCCCTGCAGTCGTTCACCGCCTTCTCGAGATCCTCCAACACGAAGGCGGCGTCGATCTGCCGTTTGAACCGCTCCAGCTCCTCTCGCGCGCGATCGGGCGACTCTCCCGTCGCGACCCGATCCAGCAACGCATCGGCCCGCTGGGCGAGCCCCGTGACGTCCCGGACGTATTCGGCGATGCTGGTGAGGTTCGAGAGGACGTAGCCGACCGGATTGTTCAGCTCGTGCGCGATGCTGGCGATCATCTGGCCGAGGGTGGCCATCTTCTGCATCTGGCTGACGTGCAGGCGCATGTCGTGCAGGTCGCGGTAGGCTTGGGCGAGCTCCTCGTGCCCCTTCTTGAGCAGTTCCATCGCCCGATGGTGCGCCCGCAGCTTCTCCTGAAGGGCGTTTTCGACGCGCTTCAAGGCCTCGCGCGTCCGGCGCAGATCGACGTCGATGAAGAGCCGGTCATCCATAACGGGCCAGCGGCACCGCGTCCCGACCGAAGACCAGTTCGAATCGGCATCCCGGATCGCCGCGCCGCGCGCAGCGACTTTGGCGAAGCTGCAGCGACTCTCCGAACCAGGCGGCCGCTCCTTCCAGCAGCCCCTCCAGCAAGGAGCACAAGCCGCACGGCGATGCGACCGTGAACGCGACCCCGCCGTCGACTTCTTCGTAGGACAAGGACGGGGTTCTCTCGGTCGGATAGAAACACTGCATTTCCTGTCTCATCGTCACGTGAAGCGACCGCAAGAACTCCTTGAGAGACCGGCAGGCGTCCACGATCCCGGGGTGGCGATGCGCCAGCCGAGGAAACGCGTAGAGACCGAAGGCGCGCAGGAGCTCCTCCTGAGCCAGGGAAGTCCGCTGCGACAAGGCATGGATCAGGCGCTCGAATTCCTCATCCGCATAGGTCTCGTGCGCCACATACACCGTTTCGAAGGTCCCGGTCGCCTCGCGCAGCGCGTCATACCAGACCTTGGAACCAAAGCGCTCCTTTGCCGCGTCTTCCAGCAAGGTGAAGAGCACGCCGATCATCGTCGTTTCCCTCCTGCATGGCCCCTCCTTGCGGAGAGGATGTCTCTCTCGCCCCCTCTTTCCATAGGACTCGCCGCACTATGACCGTGACGCTTCGCGCCACGCTCGCCTTCCCGCCGGCGCGCGAACCGCCCCTCGGGATTCTATGTTCCAAAATTATAGAAGTCAATCCCGAGTCTCGACCGCGGGACCTCCCCCGTCAATCGCGCCGGCCCGCCTGGCACAACGCCAGCGCCACGGCGTCCGCCGCGTCCGGCGACAGCGGGGCGGCCAATCCCAGCAGAAGCTGCACCATCCGCTGTACGCGCCCTTTCGAGGCGCCGCCCCCGGCCGCCACCGCCTTCTTCGCCTCCGAGGGCGCCACTTCCGTCACGCGCGCCCCGAAACGAGTCGCGCATACCATGGCCACGCCGCGCGCCAATCCGAGCGCCAACGCGCTCGCCGGGTTGCGCCCCACATAGGCGCGCTCGATCGCCACCACCCCCGGCCGAAGCCGCCCGAACACTTCATCGAGCCGCCGGCCGATGTCGTGCAATCTCTCCGGCATCGATCGACCGCGCGCCCGGATCGTGCCGATCTCCAGCGCGCTCAGTCGGGGACCACGCGCTTCGAGTACGCAATACCCGACGACCCGGGTCCCCGGATCGATCCCGGCGATCCGAAGCGCCGTACCCGACACCCAGGCGGACGCTCCGCGTGCCATGATGCTCACATGTTTCTTATCGGCAGAATCCCCGAGCCGCCTTCCAGGGAATGGCCGACGGGATCGACGTAAGCGGCGCGCGTGGGGTGTCGCCTTCACTGCAACCGAGCCGCGAACGCCTCGTATTCCTTCGCCAGCGCGCGGGGTAAGCGATCGCCGAACTGATCGAAGAACTTACGCTGGTCCTTGAGCTCCTGCTGCCAGGCCACCCGATCGACGCTCAACAGCGCGTCCAGAGCGCCCGGAGCCGGCTTCAACCCGTCGACGTTGAGGGCCTCCCGCGTCGGAAGCAGTCCGATCGGCGACTCCGCGGTCTTCCCGGATCCCTTGACCCGACTCAAGATCCACTGCAGGACGCGCAGGTTCTCTCCGTAGCCCGGCCACAGATATTTCCCGTCGGCGCTCGTCCGGAACCAGTTCACATGGAAGATCTTGGGCGGCTGCTTCAACCGAGCTCCCACGCTCAGCCAATGTCCCCAGTAGTCGCCCATGTTGTAACCGCAGAACGGCAGCATCGCCATCGGATCCCGCCGGACCACGCCTACCGCGCCGGTGGCCGCGGCCGTGGTCTCCGAGGCCATTCCGGCCCCGACGAACACGCCGTGCGCCCAGCTGAACGACTCGTACACGAGCGGAGCCACGCGCGCGCGCCGTCCCCCGAAGATGATCGCAGAAATCGGCACGCCCTTGGGATCTTCCCAGCTCGGAGAGATCGACGGACAATTGCGCGCCGACGCCGTGAATCGCGAATTTGGATGAGCCGATTTCTCCCGGCCCGGACTGCACAGCCGTCCCTGCCAGTCCACTAGTCCCGGCGGCGCCGGTTCGTCGATCCCCTCCCACCAGGGCCGGCCGTCCGGCGTGACCGCGACATTGGTGAAGATGACGCCGCGGTTGAGCATCGCCATGGCGTTCGGGTTGGTCTTGGGGCTCGTCCCGGGTGCCACGCCGAAGAACCCCGCCTCCGGATTGATCGCCCAGAGGCGGCCGTCCGAACCGGGGTGCATCCAAGCGATGTCGTCGCCGACCGTCCACACCTTCCAGCCCGGGAAGGCCGCCGGCGGCACCAGCATCGCCAGATTCGTCTTGCCGCACGCGCTGGGGAAGGCCGCCGCGATGTAATGCACTTCGCCCGCCGGATCCTGAAGACCCAGGATGAGCATGTGCTCGGCCAGCCAACCTTCCTGCCGGCCCACCCAACTGGCGATCCGAAGCGCGTGGCATTTCTTTCCCAAGAGCGCGTTGCCCCCGTAGCCGGACCCGATGCTCCAGATCCTGTGATCCTCGGGGAAATGCAGGATGAACCGCCGTTCGGGATTGAGATCGCCCAGCGAATGCAGACCCTTCACGAAGTCCGCCCCGGAACCCAGGTGGTCCAGGGCCGTCTTGCCCATGCGGGTCATGATCCGCATGTTGGCCACGACATAGGGACTGTCGGTGATCTCCACTCCGACACGGCTGTAGGAGGACCCCACCGGACCCATCAGGTAGGGCACGACGTACAGCTTCCGTCCCCGCATGCAGCCCTGATAGAGCTTGGCGACCCGTTCCTGGGCCTCGGCCGGCGACATCCAGTTGTTGGTCGGACCGGCGTCCTCCTTGCGCGAGGTGCAGATGAACGTGGACTGCTCCGTGCGGGCGACGTCGCTGTGATGGCTGCGATGCAGGTAGCACGCCGGATGGCTGTCCGCGTTCAGCGGGATGAGCGTGCCGGTCCGAACCATCTCACCGACGATCGCTTGGTACTCCTCCTCGCTCCCCGTACACCAAACGACCTTATCCGGCTGCGTCAGGCGGCAGACCTCGTCGACCCAGTCCCCTAGAGGACCTTGCTGCGCCATGGTGGCGGGCATGCTAGCTCTTCAAATAAGGCGCAACAAGCAAAATCGTCACGAAGCCTCCGGCCGCGCGCTTTCCACCGCCTCGCGCTCGCGCACCAGATCCTGGATCATCCGCCGCAAGTCCTCGTCCCGCCACGGCTTGGTGATCAGCCGTTGGATCCCTTTGCTGACGCGCTCCAGGATCATCCCGGAATGAGGATAGGCGGTCAACATGACCCGCGCCGTGCCGGGGGAACGCTCGCGCGCCACCTTGAGCACGTCCACCCCTCGCATCTGCGGCATGCGTTCATCAACGACCAGGACGCTTACGTCGCGCTTCTCGATCCACTCCAGCGCCTCCCGCGGGTCGCTCGTCGTCAACAGCTCGTACGGCTCGCGTCGCAGTATCCTGCGGATCGCCGCCAGGATGCGCGCTTCGTCGTCGACGCAAACCACCACATGCCGGCGAACCTTGGCCTTATCGCCTTCGTTCGGCTGGCGTTCCTCGTTCATAGTCCCCTCCGTGAATCAGTCCTTCTTGGCCGCCTGCACGCTTTCGCGATCAGCCGCCTCCATCGCGAGATCCGACGGCCCGGAAATCGGCAGCCGTACCGTGAACTCCGTCCCCTTGTCGACCTCCGACACCACGTCGATGCGCCCGCCATGAGCGGCCACGATGCGATAAGCCACGTGCAGCCCCACCCCGCTTCCGATGGATTTCGTGGTGAAAAACGGCTCGAAGATGCGGCTCATGTGCTCCCGGGGAATGCCGCGTCCGGTGTCTCGGATGCGGATGACCACGGCGTCGTTCTCCTGGCGGGTGCTGATGCTGATCTCCCCCCGATCCTCGATCGCCTGCGCCGCGTTGATCAGCAAGTTCAGGAACACCTGATTGATGCGCTGCGGATAGCACAGGACCGGCGGGAGCGGCCCGTAGTCGCGATGCACCGTCGCCTTGTACTTGAGTTCGTTCCAGCAGATGCGCAGCGTGTTCTCCAGACCCGCGTTGAGATCGGAGGGCTTCATCTGGCCTTCGTCCGCGTGCGAGAAGTCCCGCAGGTTGCGGACGATCTCCCGGACGCGCTGCGCGCCTTCCATGCAGTCCTGAAGCGCCTTGTCGAAGTCCTCCAGGAGGTAGCCCGTGTCGATCTCCCGATACAGCCGCTCCAAGGCCTGGCGCACGCCGGCGGGATCCGATCCGCCCACAAGCGGCTCCGCCGCCCGGATCAGACGCGCGAGATCCCGGAAGTAGTCCTCGAGCGTCGTCAGATTGGAGAGCATATACCCGACGGGGTTGTTGATCTCGTGGGCGATCCCGGCCGCCAGGCGTCCGACCGCCTGCAGCTTCTGGCCCTGCAGAAGCTCCGCGGCCATCCGCTGGCGCTCCTCCTCCACGCGCTTGCGCTCGCGCAGATCGCGGACGAAGGCGTAGTGGCCGCAGGAACCCTCCTCCTGGTCCTGCGTCTTGATCAAGAGCACGTGCACAGGGATCGGCGGCCCCTCGCGCGGGACCGCCCGCACCTCGACCTCCGCCCGCCCGTGGAGCATCATCTGCCGGCGCGCGGCTTCCAGCCCGACCCGATCGTCCGGATGAAACATCTCCCGCCACTCCGCCCCCGTCAGCTCCTCCGGAGCGCGTCCCAGCAACCCGGCCAGGAAGCTGTTCACATGCTCGTATCGCCCGTCGCGGCTCACCCGCGCCACGCCCTCCACGGCGTGCTCCAGCACCAAGGTGCGCCGGCGCAGCTCTTCCTCCACCTGCTTGTGCGCCGTCACGTCGCGCAGGGTGCAGACGACCGCGTCGACGCCGTCCTCGGCCTTCACCACACCCAGCGCGTACTCCACGATGGACGTGCCGCGCGGAGTCCCGCATGCCGCTTCGCCGACGAGGATGCGCTCCGGCCGCGAAAGCGTCTCCCGCTCCGCGTCGAAGCTCTCCGCGATCTCCCGCGGCAGACCCAGCTCGCGCGCCGGCCGTCCCGCCATCTGCCGGCGATCCCACCCCAGCAGCTGCGCCGCCGCCGCGTTGGCGTACAGCACGCGTCCTTCCCCGTCGAAGACGATCACCGGCTCCGGCGAGGCCGACAGAACGGCATCGAACGTCCGCGGCTGCAGCAACACCGGCGGCACGTTCATGGGAGCGGCGTCGTCCCGAAGGATCCGCTGGACCTCCCGCCCCTCCGCGAAGGAAAAACTCCTCGGCGTCGGAGTCACGGACGGCGCCGATCCGACCCGCAGCATCACGGCCGGGGCGGCATCGCCCTCCCGCAGCGCCGTCAGACACACCGGAAGGCGCTCCGAAGCGAACGGGACGTCGGAGACCCACTCTTCGCCGGGTTGCCGCAGGAGCGCTTGGATGCGTTCGCAGACCTCGCCCGGCAACACGGAACGCGCGTCCGTGCCCCGTAGGGATCCGCCTTGAGCCGGGAAGAGCCGGGCGAAGGAACGGTTGCAGTCCACGATCTTCAGATCGACCGCCACGCCCGCCATCGGGACGTCGACGGCGTCGAGCATCAGCTGCGCCAGGCGAAGGGCGCACGTCTGGTGGCGCACCGTCTCTTCCAGCTCCCGATTCGCTTGCTTGAGCGTGTTCGTCCTGGGCGCCTCGACCGGCGCCGGAGCGCCGTTCTCCTGGAACTCGCGCTGGGCCAGCAGGTCCCGGATCGTGCGCTTGAGCTCCTCGTCGTCCCACGGCTTGTTGATCAGCCGGCGAATGGCGCCGTCGTTGACGGCCTCGCTGATGGCGCCGATGTCGGCGTAGCCGGTCAGCATCACCCGGATGGTGCCGGGAGAACGCTCGCGAACGAGCTTGAGCAGATCCGTTCCTTTCATCTCGGGCATCCTCTGGTCGGCGATGAGCACGCTGACCTTGTGGCGCTCCACCCACTGCAGCGCCTCGTCGGGCTTGGCCGTAACAAGCAGGCGGTACGGCTCGCGCCTCAGCAGCCGCTGCAGCGCCGCGAGAATCGGCACTTCATCGTCCACGCACACCACCACCGGGGCGCGGTCCTGGATCGAAGAAACAGCCGATGCCGCAGATCCGGTCGCTTCAGTGTCACTCATGCGAGCGCCCGTTACAGTTGGGATTCCAGTCGTTCCCGCGCCGCCCGGTCGAGGCCGCCGACGAGGTAATCGACGACGTTGAGCACCATCGTGGGGGCGCAGGGCTTCGTGATGTAGTACGCGATGCCGTGGCGATATCCGTCGAGGATGTCTTCGTCCGAACCCCGCGCCGTCAGCATGACGACCGGCACGCGCCCGCCGTACCCCTCGCGGATCTCGTCGGCGAGATTCAGGCCGTTCATCCCGGGCATCATGATGTCGATGATCGCCAGGTCGGGCCGCACCTCCGGAACGGCTTCCAGCGCGCGGTCCGGATCCGCGAAGGAGGCGACGCTGTACCCGTGATGCGTCAGGAGGCGGTCCAGCGAGCGAAGGTAAAGCGGGTCGTCGTCCACGCACATGATGACCGCGGGACGTCGCGGCCGTTCGTTCGGCTCCCGCAGGCGGCCCCGCAAGGATCCGGTGATGACGTCGAGGAGCGCCCGCGGCTCCGCCGGCGCTCGAGCCTGATAGAGAATGCCCGGAGCGTCGCTCACCGGCGGCGGTTTCTCCGCCGAGAGCACCACCAGCAGGATCTCGCGATTGGCCTCGCGCATGTGCCGGATGATCTGCTCGACGCCTCCCGCGGGCCAGTGCTCGCCGATGACGGCGACGTCCGGCACGGCCCGCGCCGTCATCTCCTGCAGTTCCCGCATCGATTCCGCAGCGAAGACCCGCGCTCCCCGGCGCTGAAGCTCCCCCCTCAGCGGCTCCGTCCACGCAAGTTCACGATCGACGAAGATCACGACGGGCAAAGGCTGGACCATGGATCAATCCCCTCCGAACCTCGAGATTCGATGAATCACTCGCAGGCGCCGGCGAGCAGCCGCGGACGCGCATCCGCTTCGGGCAAGACCCTGCCGCCCCGTTCCGACACCCTGCGCGTCTTCCTAGTTCCGCCGTCTCCGCAGGCCCGCATTCGCCGGCGCCGCGACGGAGGGTAAAACTGGCGTTACGGGATTATAGTCCTCGGATCGCGGGATTGCAAAGAAGATCAAAAATAGCTCAATCTTGTTCAGCGAACGCGCAACACGGATTCCGCCACCCGGCGCACTTGCGCCGCGGTCATCTCGGGGTAGAGGGGCAGGGCCAGCACCTCCTTCGCCGAGCGCTCCGCGACGGGGCATTCGCCGCCGCGGTATCCCAGCGAACGGTAGCACGGCTGAAGGTGCAGCGGCGTGGGGTAGTACACCCCAGAAGGGATGCCCTCCGCCTCCAGCCGCTCCCGAATCCGGTCCCGCCGGGGATCGCGGATGACATATAAATGGTAGACCGCCTCGGCCCCCGGCCGGATGCAGGGGGTGCGCACG
>JACPRB010000317.1 GCA_016190155.1 Planctomycetota bacterium | reverse complement strand
CCATCTGTGCTGCGACATCGCGGTCCTCAACAAGCGCATCGAAGCGGCGCGCAACGAGGAGCTGAAGAAGCAGCGCTCCCGGACGCAGGTTCCCGCCCGGTCTCCCCAGGCCGGCGACGGCAACGGTCGTCAGCGCTAGGATCGCGCCGGGTTCTCCGGATTGACGCGCCCCTGCAGACGATTCTCCCGCTACTCCGGAATCACGATCATCCAGCCCACTTGCAGCGGGGTCCCCATGGACGAGAGCTTGTCCGTGTTGGCGTCGCGGATCCGCTCCATCGTTTCCTGGATGCCGCGACCGTTGGCGAACTGCTTGGAGATCTTCCACAGGGAGTCGCCCGATCGCACGCGGTAGGTCATCTGGCCCGCGCTCGCGACCGGCTCCTCCCCAGGCAGGACGACGGGCGGCTCGGGCTCCGCGGAGAGTTCCGGAAGGACGATCTTGGCGCCCACCAGCAGGTTGTCGGCGTGCTCGATGACGTCGCGGTTGGCCTCGAAGATCTTCCGCGCGTGGAGCGCGTTCTGGTAGAAGCGGACGGCCAGCTTGGCCAGCGAATCGCCCGGCTGAATCACGTACGTCTTGGAGCCGTTCTCGACGGCCGGTTGCAAAGGAGCGGACGCGGTCTCCGTGGACGGCTTGGGCGGAATGAGGAGCTTGGCGCCGATCCGCAGCGCGTTCTCTTTGATCTTGGGATTCGCGTCCTTGATCAGTTTCCACAGGGCCGCGTCGCCGTACTTGCGCTCGGCGATGACGTAGAGCGAGTCGCCGCTGCGCACCTCGTACGTCTCGTCGGCGGGCGGCACGACCGGCGGCAGAACTTGCGCGGGAGGCGCCAGCGGAGCGGCCGGGGCCGGCGTCGGCGCGCCGACTTCCTGGCGCACCTGCGTCTCCAGGGCTTTCTCGGCCTGTTGGACGACCGCATCCAGCTCCGCGCCGAATCCCTCAGAGGGCTGCTGGATCTCGGTCGAGGCCGAGGTCCCGGCGGCGGTGGCTGCGGTGCTGCGCATGTCGTAGATGATGATCCCGACGATGGCGGCGACGATGGCTCCGGCGATGGCGATCTTCACGCGAGTCGACATGATCTCCCCCTCTACCTGGTCGCAGGATGTATCGACGAGGTCTGCTTGGAACTTGAGCGAAATCCGGCGCAGAAAATCCCCATCCTCAGGTTCGACCACACTCTCGCCGGCATGATCCGCGAGAATCCGCCATCCGTGCTCGTGGCCCTACGACAGGTTCGGCTTCTGCCCGCGATACCACCACAGCACGATCGGCGCGGCGATGAACACCGTCGAATACGAGCCCGCGAGCACTCCGATGATCAGCGGGAGCGAAAACTCCGCGATGCCTCCGCCGGACGTCATCGTCGCCAGATACAGCACGATGACGGTGATCCAGACGGTGAGCGCTGTCAGGATCGTCCGCGAGAGCGTCTGGTTGACGCTGACGTTGATGATCTCCGAGAACGATTCCTTCTTCATGAGCGCGAGGTTCTCGCGGATCCGGTCGAAGATGACGATGGTATCGTTGATCGAGAAGCCGATGATCGTGAGGATCGCCGCGACGAACGTCATGTTCATGTCGAACGACAGTCCCCACGTCTTGGGCACGATCGTGCCGAGAACCGCGACGAGGCCGATCGAGATGAGCGCGTCGTGGATGAGCGCGATGACGGCGGCGATACCGAAGCGCGCGGAGGAGAATCGGAACGCGATGTAGATGATCATCAGCCCCCACGAGATCATCATCGCCAAGGCGCTCTTGTTGCGGAACTCCTCGGCCACCGCGGGACCGATCCGGCTCTCGACCAGGAAAGGATACGAACTGAGCTTGAGTTCGCCCTTCTGGGAGAGCGTCTTGATCTCGTCGCGCATCTTCCGGAGCAGGTCCCGATCCGCCTTGACGTCCTGGTCCGAAAGCACCACCCGCAGCTTGACCACGCCCTTAGGCGCGCCTTCGGTCAACTCCACACGGACTTCGGGGGCCCCGCTGTTGGGATCCTTGCCGACGTGTTTGCCCAACGCCTCAGTGATCTTCTTCTGGGCGTCCTCGAACTTCAAGGCGTCTTCGGTGCGGAGATAGACGTACCACCCGCCGCCCGCGGGCCCGGAGGCGAAGTAGCGGGATTCCTCCGGCAGGTCCTGTTGAGGGATCTCCTCGAAGGGCGGCTGCGAGAGGTCGTTCTTCCAGACGTCCTTGACGTCCCGGCGGAGCTGATCCAGATCCTGCGTGCGTTCGCGCAGGGCGAACTGTCGGGATGCGCTGCCGCTGAAGCCGAATCGCGGCACGAACGTGGTCCCCGGCTCGGCGACGGTCTGGACTTCGGCGTCGGGGTACTTCGCATGGCCGCCGGCGTCCTTGATCCCGCGGATCGTGGCGCGGACCTCGTCGATGCTCTTGGGTTGGCCGAACGCGAAGTTCAGGACGCTGCCGCCGTTGAAGTCGATGCCGAAGTTCTTCTTCCCGCGGATGCCGAAGACGGTCAGGCTCGCCGCGATCACGAGCAGCGAGATCAGGACGGCGGGTTTGAGGTACTTGACGAACTGGTAGTTCGGGTTCGCCAGGATCTTCATCATGCGCATCTCGCGGACCGCGCCGCGGGTGATGAGCACTTCGAGGATCGTCTTGCCGACGAAGAGGACGCTGACGAGGGTCGTCAGGATGCCGATCGAGAGGGTCACGGCGAAGCCCTGCACCGGACCGGTCCCCAGCCAGTAGAGCACGAGCGCCGCCAGGAGCGTCGTGAGGTTGGAGTCCATGATCGTCACGAACGCGCGATCGTGGCCGGCCTCGAAGGCCTGCGCCAGCGTCTTGCCCTTGGTCAGCTCCTCGCGCATACGTTCGTAGATGAGGATGTTCGCGTCCACGGCCATGCCGACGGTCAGCGCGATGCCCGCGATGCCGGGCAGCGTGAGCGTGGCGCCGAAGAACGCCATGATCGCCATCAGGTAGACGAGGTTGAGGACCAGCGTGACCACCGCGATGATGCCGCCGACGCGGTAGTACACCATCATGAACAGAGCGACGCCGAGGAGCGTCGTGATGCTTGCCCACAGGCCGCGCATGATCGCGTCCTGTCCCAGCGACGGGCCCACGAAGTTCTCGGCCTCGGGGATGCGTTCCTTGGGCATGCCGTCTTCGAGCTTGCCGATCGATACCGGCAGGCTCCCGCTGCGCAGAACGGTCGCGAGATCCTCGGCTTCGCGTTCCGAGAAACCGCCCGTGATCTCTCCGCTGCCGCCGAAGGCGTCCGACTGGACGGCCGGGGCCGACTTGAGCTGGTTGTCGATGATGATGGCGATCTGCCCCTTCGGATCCCGCTTGTAAAGCTCCTCCGCGGCGGCGTCGAACTTCTTGGCGCCGTCGGCGTGCAGCGTGAAACTGATCCTCCACCCCGCGCCTCCCCGCAGGCGGATGTCCGCGGTATGATAGGCGCTGGCGATGTCCTCGCCCGTGATCACGGGAGTCTTCTCGACCAGCACCTTCGTCTTGATCCACGGGTGAGTGGCGCTGTCGACCTCTTTCTGCGGGCTGTACGCCTCAAAGCCGTCCGGCACGATGCCGTCCGTGTTGAACCGCTCGTGCACCTCCCGCGTCGCCACCTTCTTGAGCTCGAGCTTGCCGACCTGGCTGATGAGGTTCTTGAAGTCCTCCAGCGCGTCCTGGTCCACGCCCGCCAGCTGCAGCAGGACGTAATCTTCGCCCCGGGTGGTGATCCGCGGCTCCTTGAGGCCGCGCGTGTTGATGCGGTTCTGCAGGACATGGACGACTTGGTTGCCCATCCTGTCCTTCTCGTACGACTTGCCCTCTTCCCAGAGCAACCGGTAGGTGAGCTCCGCTCCTCCGGCGAGGTCGATTCCGAGGTTGATCTTGGCGCCGGAGAGGATGCCCGGCATGGGCTTGTCCTTGATCGGCGCGGCGACGTACGCCAAGAGCAGGCTCGCGACGACGATGATGATAAGGCGGGCGCGGGTGTCTCGCATCGCTTTCTTCCGTCAATAGCGGAGTTGCAGGAAGGGGCGAGCGCCGCTCATTTCTTCTCCGAGCCTTCCGGAGTCTCGGCCTTTACTTCCTCGGCGGCGCCGGACGTCTTACGGATGTCCACGATCGCGCTGCGAAGAACGCGGATGCGGACATCGCTCCTCTCATCGATTTTCAGGACGACTTCGTTGTCCTTGACCTTGTCGACGATCCCGAAGATGCCTCCGGACGTGACGACGTGGTCATTCTTCTTGATCTGCGCCAGCATCTGGTCGCGCTCTTTCTGTTGGCGCTTCTGAGGACGGATGAGCAGGAAGTAGAAGAGGACGAAGATGACGACCAGCGGGACGAGCATCGACATCAAGGGATTGCCCTGAGGCGCCCCCGTCGGTGCGGGCTCCTGCTCCGTGGATTCCTGGACCGAGGCGTAAAGCTTCATCGCCGTCTGCCTGACTGAAGACGCGGTATTATAGCTTCGAGGCGATCAGGGACAACAAAAACCCCCCGTGCCCGTTCGCCAGTTCAGACGAGGCAAACCGTCGGGCGTTACGACCCTATTTCACGATGCGGTAGATCTTCCCCTCAAACACCACGATGAGGGATTCCCCGACCGAAAGAAGCTTCGCCAGCGCCGCGTCCTCCGCCAGCTTGAAGTACTCGTCGCTCAAGTACGTGACGGTGATCGCCTTCTCGATGTCCTTCTCGTCGTACGCGCTGTCCGTCCAGATGCCGTTGCGCAGGAAGAACGTCTTGGCGCCCACGACCTTGACCCCGACGTCCGGACGCCCTTGTCGGCGGGCCCGCTCGGTCGCCGCCTCCAGGGCCTCCTCCAAATCGTCCGTGGATGCGCCCTTGCGCAGCTCCTGCAGCTTCTTGCTTTCCGCCTGCGCGAGAGTGGACTCCGCCGGCGCCGCGGGCACGCCCGAAGCCCCTCCCGAATCCTTCGCCCTGCCGGCCATGTCGTTGAATCCTCGCTCCGCCTCCCGCCGCATGCCCACGACGTTGTCCTCGGTGATCAGGAACGACGTGTACGGCGTCACGATCCCGTAGCGCTTGCCCAGCGCGACGATCTCGTCGACCACCTCTTGCGGAGCGGTGCCTCCCAGCCGGATTCCGTCCATCAGGAAGGCGATCTTGCGCGAGGCCCACAGCCGCGGCAGCGCCTCCTGGCGCGTCTCCCGCTCGGGGAAGAACACGTCGTACGTGAACGAGCGCTCGGTCCCGCCCGCCGCGCCTTTCAGCGTGACCTTCGCCGGGCCCGTGCCGCGATAGCGGCCGAACATCACCAGTTGACTCCCTTGGAAGAGATCCGGCAGCACCTTGGGATAAAGCTCCTGCACCTGCAGGCCGCCGAAGTCGAGCGCCATCGAGCTCAAGATCGGATTGGACACCTTCTGGATGAGACCGCTCACCTTCGCCTCGATCTTCTCCTCGGGCGCCACGTAATCGCGCGCCCCGCGGTGCTCCTCGGCCAGGCGGTCCAGGAATTGCGTGTTCACGTCATGGCCGACGCCGAAGACGAAGACGCGCGCGGCCGTCGCGCCGGCGTTCTTCGCGCGGACGTTCTCCAGGATCTTATCCAAACGCTGCTCGCCGACCGTCGGCAGGCCGTCCGTCACGAAGAGGACCATCGGCATGCGCGCGGGATCCTTGGGGAACATCTCCAGGGCCATCGCCAGCGCCTCGTCGATGTGGGTCGATCCCGCCGCCTTGAGGGCCTCGGCGTAGCGCGTCGCCCGCGCGCGGCTCTCGCGCGTCGCCTCCACCAGCCCGCTCTCGAAGCGGCAGGCCTCGCTGGAGAAGTCGACGATGTTGAAGCGATCCTGCTCGTTGAGCGAGGCGATGAACGTCGCCAGGGCCTCGCGACCCTGCTGGATCTTCTCGCCGGCCATCGAGCCGGAGCGGTCGAGCACGAAGACGACGTCCTTGGGGAGCAGCTTCGCCTTCTCGACCTCGACCTTCGGGCTGGCCAGGAGCGCGAAGAAGCCGTCCTCTCCCGGCTGGCGGAAGGTCAGCATCGACAGGCCGACCTCGTCGTCCGAGCGGTGGATGGCGAGCTGGAAACGCTTCCGGGGGCTGTAGTTCGTCGCCTGATATCGGACGCGCGCGGCTCGGTCGCTTTGCTTGACGATCTCGACGGCGTGCGTTGGCGAGTAGATCGATTTGATCGCGCGGCGGCTCTCGATGTCGACGGAGACGCTGACCTGCGGCACGGGATAATCCGCGCCGAACTGATTGGTGAAGGGGATGTCGAGGGAGAGCAGTCCGGCTTCGTCCTTGAGCAGCGACGTGTAGTTGACGACGACGTCGAAGTCGCTGTTGGGCGGAACGGGCGCGACGCTGGCCTTGAGCATCTGCGTGCCGACGAGCTCGAGGAGGGCGGGGTCGCGTTGCTTCTGCACGATTTGCTGGTAGATCTGTCGGGCTTTCTGCGCGTCGAGGAGCTCGGCCTCGAACTCCTTGCCGCCGATGAGGAGCTTGAAATCCTGCACCTGGGCGTCGGCCGGCAGGGCGAGGAAGTAGGTGCCTTCGACGACGAAGGAGTTCGGATTGTGGAAGGTCGGGCGCACGGTGACGTCGGCCACCTGGTCGCGCACGGTGACGCTCACCTCGAATCGTTTATGGACGATGGTGCCGAAGCGCTCGGGAGGGTCCCTGGGGATGACTTGGCAGGCGATCGCGAGGGTGGCGACGACGAACGTGATGATGGCGCGGCGGTTGTTCATGAGGCCCTCCGTCTATCTTTATCAACGACCCGCGATGAAGCTAACCAACCGCGGATTGAACGAGGAGGAATCCGCGGAATCCGTGGTTTCTTCCGTCGAATCCGTCGTCGGTTCTAGCTCCGTCGCGGATCATTGATCTTTATCGGTTGGACGCGGCGGGCGGGTGTCGGGTTCCGTGGATTCGCGCGAAATGCATGTCGCCGGTTGCACCGGGCGACGGCTGTGCAGTAGGATTGGAGCCATGGGTGTCACGAAGGATGCGCGTAAGCACCCGCGACGTAACACGGACGGGATGACTCTCACCTGCTACCGCACGAAGGCGACCGCTGGATATCGGCCGCGCAAGAACATCGGAGAGGCGATCCTCGACATCAGCGCCGGCGGCTGCCGTATCCGGTTGTCCGAGGCGGTGGAGTCGGGCGCATCCGTTACGATCGAGCTTCGCGAGACGGCGACCGGCGATCTGTTCCATGCGTACGGGGCCGTTCGGTGGGTGGATGCGGTCCCGGGGGAAGAGAAGTCGGCCTGTTTGGCGGGCGTGCAATTCCAGGAGATCTTCACCCCGCTGTCCAAGCGCGACAAGTTCCTTCACGGACGCGTGGCCTTGCAGGCCCGGCCGGCTCTTTGGGATTCGGGATCGAAGGGGGCGCCGGCGAAGGTCGCGCCGCCCGGTCCCGCGGCGCGTTTCAAGGTCGACGACTATACCGTGAGGGCGTTTCGAGCGGGGCTGCTCTCCACGGTGGGGCTGCGGAAGAACTTGGCCGTGTCGGTGGTGGACATGAGCCGCACGGGCGCGCAGCTGGTGTGCACCGAGAAGCTGGCGTCGGGAATGCGCATCCTCTTCACGCTGCATCTCAACAAGTTCGCCGATACGTTGCAGACGGACGCCGAGGTGATCTGGGTCCGGGAAGATCATGATGGAGGCGGGACGCCCGTTTACTATACCGGAGTGCAATTCGGTCCGATGGCGCCCGCAAAGCAGAAGCTGGTCGATTACATGATGAGTTGGTTCACGTCGTATCAGGCCAAGTACCGCCAGGAACAGCGCACGTCGACCTCCGAGGAACGGCACCCCTGACGCGCCTTATCCATGTCGATCTTCACTCCCGAGGAACTGGAAGGGATGCGGGACTGCGCGTGGGTCCTGCGGGAGATCGTCCGCGATCTCGAGAAGCAGATCCGTCCCGGGTTGCCGACGGCGGAGATTGATCGAGTCGCGGCGGAGCTCGTCGAGTCGTACGGCGTGCGATCGGCCTTCAAGGGGTATCGCGGCTATCCGGCGTGCATCACGGCCTCCGTGAACGAGGAGGTGATCGACGGGGTCCCGGGGGAGCGGGAGCTCCAGGACGGGGATGTGCTCAAGCTGCAGATGGGCGTCGAGAGCGACGGTTTCTACGCGTACTGGGCGAATACGTATGCGATCGGGACCGGGACGGCGCCCCAGGCGCTGGCGCTTCTGGAGGCGGCGCGGCGCGCGATGGCGGCCGCGGTGACGCGCTGCACGCCGGGACAGCCGGTCGAGGAGATCTCGCGCGTGATCGAGGACACCCTGCGGGGCGCGGGATTCGAGGTGGTGCGCAAGTACTGCGGCCACGGGATCGGCCGGCGGATGCACGAGGATCCGCAGATCCCTTGCTATGTGGATGCGCGGGTGGTCGGCCGGTACCGCTTGTCGGAGCGGGAGGTCGTGGCGCTCCAGGTGCTGGCGCTGGATCGTCCGGCGCGGTTGACGAATCGCGGGGGGCTGACGGAGGTGGCGCCCAAAGGGGTGCACAGCGTGCACATTGGAACGATCCTGACGGCGGCGAATCCGCCGGAGGTTCTGTTGGGGCCGCCCTTGTCGCGGTGAATCCGTCAAGTTCTCAGAGTCCCCTGCACTACTCACGATCCACATCTTCTCGCAACGCGAAGATCTTCCGTGGCGCTCAGACAACCAGCTCGGCCTCAAGCGGTTGCCTCCGTTTTCGAAAGGAATCTCTGCGTCCTCTGGTGTTGGGTTCTTCTCAGGGTTCTCTGGTCTCCTCTGCGCCCCTCACCCGTGCCCCGTTGGGTTGCGGCGGTGCCGCGCTGCGTCCTCTGGGTCCTCGACCTGAACCATGCCGAATTCGTCCGGATGATTCCCTCCTTTTCGTCAATAGAGAGGAGAAGGGTGCAGAGTCTCCTTGCGCTGTCGGGGAGGTGCGGTCGCGGATCGGAGTGAGACCATGAATAATGTACGCAAAGCGCGGGCGGGAGTGACCCTCTTCGAACTGATGATCGCCCTGGTCGTGCTGGTCACCGCCCTGTTCGGTCTCCTGTCGGCCATCCTCGCGGCCACGTCCCTCCAGCAGTCCACCCGAGAGCAGACGCTGGCGTACAACGCCGCCCGAAAGAAGCTCGAGGAGATGAGAAACCAGACGTTCGCCGAGGTCTACGCTCGATACAACGCGGACCCGAGCGACGACCCCGGAGGAGCCGGCACGGGCCCCGGAAACACGTTCACCGTCGACGGTTTGACTTCACCGAACGGACAACCGGTGGGTCGGATCGTCTTCCCGGAAGCCGGCGCCGGCGGAGGTCCCGCCGGTCTTCGCGAAGACGTCGATGACCCGGAGATGGGGATGCCCGGCGGACGTGATCTCAACGGCGACGGCGTGATCGATACGAATGCCCATAACGCCGACTACAAACTGCTGCCCGTGAGGATCGTGGTCGCCTACGCGGGTCTGAAGAGCGGCGCCGAGATCAGGGTCAATTCGCTTGTCGCGGAGAAATGATGCGTGGGTTCAGCTTCATCGAGATCCTGATCGCGGTGGCGATCCTCGCGCTCGTGCTGGGGGCGACGTACGCGGTGCTGGCCTCATCCATGAGGTCCTACACGAATCAGTCGAACCTCGCGGCCGTTCAGGAGCGAGCGCGGCAGGTGATGGACGAGATGATCAAGGAACTGCGGATGGCGGACAAGGACACCCTCATCATCGGCCAGCTCAACGGCTCCGGCAGGATCGACTGTGCCGTGGCCACGGGCTACGCGGGGGGCAAAGTGGTCTTGTCCACGCCGATCCAGTACCAATGCGAGCCTTCTCCCGTCGACGCGAACAACAACGGACAGCAGGACGAGAGCAGGCTCGTCCGGATCCAAGAGGGTCGGACGCTCGTCCTGTGCCAGTCCGTCAAGACGGGCGGGCTGACGATCACCCGGACCGGCAACAACCTCACCGTCAAGCTCGAAGTGATCGCGACGGACGAGGCGAATCGAGAACTGTCCACCGTCGTCGAGAGTTCGGTCACCCTACGCAACTGATCCGGATCTCGGAGGGTGTGTGCGAAGGTGTAAGAAGAGGAGAGTCGGCGAGAGAAGAGGAGAGGGGGAGTCGGATTCTCCTCTGAATCCTTCCATTCAAGAGGGGTCTCTCCATCTCGTGGTGCTCTCCCTCTCCCCATTTCTTACGCGCTCTTGGGAGGCGACCATGAAGAGTGGAAAGGGTGCCCGGAGGGGCAGCGCGCTCCCCCTTGCGCTGATCATCACGATCGTCTGCGCGGGTCTCGCCACCGCGTTCATCACGCTCATGTTGGCGCAGAACCAGGTGACCTCGAACGCCTCCGAAAGCGAGATGGCGCTCTATGTCGCCGAGAGCGGCATCGACGCCGCCGTCAACGAACTGAATGCCGGCGTCGACTACGGCAACGACGGCATTGGGAACGTGACCGGCCAGGTGAACGGCGGCGCGTTCACGGTGGCGCTGCTGGATACCGATGGGGTCCCCACGGTGTTCGCCGGAGAGGGTGAGTACATGCTGCGATCGGTGGGCGTTCGGGAGGACGAGCGCCGGGGGATCGAAGCGATCGTCGGGCCGGAGTCCAAGTCCCTGTTCACGTACGCGGCCTTCGGCGATAAGAGCCTGTCGACCAATCCGGCGACAATTACGGACAGCTGGGACTCCACGCAGGGCACCTACGGCAGCCAGGCCGTCAACCCGAGCGGCGCGGGTGGGGCCAACAGCATGATCGCCGACCGCAACGGAAACGTCGGGGGGAATGGGAATCTGGACATCTCGGGAAGGGTCTTCGGGAACGCCAGTCCGGGAGTGGGCGGACAGATCACGTACGGGGCCAACGGCTATGTCTCCGGGACGGTCACGGCGTTGGACAGCCCTATGAGCCTGCCCCCGATCGAGCCGGGCAATGCGGCGAGCAACAACAACAACGCCTCGCTGATCGGCCGGGGATACGATCCGGCCACGGGTAGTTTCAAGGCCACGGGCGGCTCGGTGACGTTCCAGCCCGGCGTATATTACTTCGAGACGTTCGAATCCAAGCCAACGTCCCAGATCGTCATCAACGGTCCGGTGAAGATCTACGTGAAAGGGTTCTTCCAGGCGGGCGGATTTACGAACACGTCGCAGGACCCCGCGAACCTCCAGGTCTACATCATGGACACGAGCAACCGCTACAATCCGGGCACCGGGCAGAATCAGCCCGCGGAACTGGGAGGCGGGACCGCCGATTTCTACGGACTCGTGTACGCTCCCGACGCGTGGTTCAAGTACCAGGGCAAGTCGGCGTTCTACGGGTCGCTGATCGCGGGAGACGTGCAGATCGGCGGAGGCGGCGCGTTCCACTGGGACGAGAACCTCGCCCGTCTCGGCGGGGTCCCGACGTACAAAGCGAGGATGTGGAGGGAGTTCGTGCCGTAGGCGCGCAGGTTCAACTGCCGCCGCAACTCGGCGTCGCGCGCGCCCGCTCCTCGCTCTCGCCGGGCGGCGAGAACCGCGCCGTATCTCATGACCCCACTCCTCGTGCCTTCCAGAGGGCGAAGATCGCGGGGTAGACGGTCAGCTCCAGCAGGAACGACGTGATCAGCCCGCCGATCAGCGGCGCGGCGATGCGGCGCATCACGTCCGAGCCCGCGCCCGCGCTCCACAGGATCGGCAGCAGCCCCACCATCGCCGCCATCACGGTCATCAGCTTCGGCCGGATGCGCTTCGCGGCGCCTTCCACGATCGACTCGCGCAGGTCCGCGAACGCGCGCAGGCGGCCCTCCTCGCTCCATCGCCGGTGGGACAACGTGAGGTAGAGCAGCATGACCACGCCGGTCTCGGCGTCGAGTCCGGCCAGCGCGATGAGCCCCACCCAGACGGCGACGCTCATGTTGTAGTCGAGCATCCACAGCAGCCACACGGCGCCCACCGCCGAGAACGGCACGGCCAGCAGCACGATGAACGTCTCCGGCACCGAGCGCGTGTTGAAATACAGCAGCACGAACACGAGCAGCAGCGTGATCGGCACGACGATCTTCAGTCTCTCCTTCGCGCGCTCGAGGTAGAGGAACTGTCCGGACCACGCGACGCGGACGCCGGCCGGCAGCGTCACCTGTTCCGCCACCGCGCGGCGCGCCTCGGCCACGTAGTCGCCTAGGGCTCGCTCGCCCGGATCGACGAAGACGTAGCCCACGAGACGGCCGCCTTCGCTGCGCCCGACTT
>JACPRB010000320.1 GCA_016190155.1 Planctomycetota bacterium | reverse complement strand
GAACCGTTCAAGTTCTGATGCCATGTCCCGAAACGGAGAGCACCTCGACTTGGTGCCGCTCAAGGCATCAAGTCGGCACCATGTCGAGGTCGTTGGCGATCCGCGTCCTACCGTCCCAGATACACACGACGGTGATCCGCGCGGTCACGGCTATGTCCAAGGCGCTCGATGGCGTCGCCTGCGGCGCGCTCGGCCGCGGCCTGGGGCGCCAGGCCGTCGCCGACGGCGGATCTGTAGCGCTGATGGTAGAAGTCCTGGACGGACAGTCGCCGGAGGCCATGGGTGCCGGTGACTCGGCCGCCCGCAGCCTCAATCGCACGCTTGTAGGCGGCGCGGTAGCCGTCTTGGTCCGCAAGCCTGCCGCCGTACGTCCGAAGATAGCGCGACAACTGCTGATGGAGTTCCGGCGAGAGGACGAAGTGCTCGATCCGACCGCCCTTCGCCGACAGCGCGACCAGGACCTCCGGGCGGCCGAGGCGCATCCATCGGCCGCCGGTCGACCAGCGTGACCGCGCCCGCCGTCCCGCGAAGCCCGATCCGAAGGGTGAGGGGTTGGACCGGGCTTCCGAGGCGGTTGGGTGGGGAGTCAAAGGGTATGGGTTGTGTGCTTGAATAGGTGCGACAGGGTCGGAGCCGCGACTCGCCGCGCGAGCCGGACCCCACTGGGGTCGCCGCAGCACGGCCGACCGGTCATGAGACGGTCCGCGTCTCGCTTCCGTTCGGCCGCGCCGCGTCTGCGGCCCCGACCCTGCCGCGCCCGGGGACGACCCCGCCACCCAGGGCGCAGCCACGCCGATCTGCTTCTTGCCAAAGAACGCGGGTTGCCGGTGGTCGGGCTACGACCCGACCTGGACCACCTCGCCGGTCTTGTAGTACAGTCTCAAGACCCGCGATTTGGCCGCGCTTCCCGCGTTCCTTTTTGTATCCGGCCCCGTTGGGGGCACCATAGCGGCTCCTGCACGCGATATCCTCCGGAGCCGTCCACGCGCCGGCTCCGCGTTCCCGCTGGGCCGCCGGAGATGCCAGTTCAGCAGGTCTTTGCTCCGCCTTGGGTGAGCGAACAATCACAGTCTCTCCCGCTTCGAGACGGTTCGGGCCTGTCGCAGCACGCGAACGACGTCTTCGTCGGTCACTTCGGAAAAATCGTCGTAGTAGTTCCCGACGGCGCGAAAATCCTCGGGAACTTCGAGGCAAACGACTTCGTCCGCGTGTTGAGCCATCCGTCGTACGGTATCGACGGGGGCTACGCCGACGGCCACGATCAACCGTGAAGGCCGCCGCGCTCGAATCGTTCTCAGCGCTGCGAGCATGGTTGAACCGGTCGCGATCCCATCGTCGACGACGATTACGATCCGACCTGCTGGATTGATCGCGGGAGCTTCGGGCGTGTATCTGCGGCGGCGATCGTGCAACGTGGCGAGTTGTTCCCGAACTTCCTCTTCGATATAGGTATCGCTGATCTCGACCTGGCTTGGATCGAGGTTCAGGATGACTTCGCCGGACTCCGTGACCGCTCCGATCGCCAACTCGGGCTCGAACGGTGCGCCGAGCTTGCGAACAAGCACCACATCGAGGTCTCCGTCAAGAGCCTCCGCAATGACCGCTCCCATCGGAACGGCGCCTCTCGGGATGGCGAGGATGAGCGGCTTGTGCCCCCGGTACTCGTAGAGCCGAGCGACCAATTGCTCAGCCGCATCAAGTCGGTTTATGAATGACATCCGGATACTCCTTCAGTCGCTTTCCGACTGCAGCGCCGCCTGCGCCTGCTCGAAGTGCGGCTCCGTTACGGCCTGAAGCGCACACACGATCTCGGCGCAACGCAGCACGTCCGTGCCCGACGCACGCCTCGCAATGTCCGTCAGCGAGATGACGCCCAGCAACCGGCGCTGCCGGTCCAGGACGGGAAGACGGCGTACCTGCCGGCGTCCCCTCGTGCTCAACGCTGCGCCCACATCGTCCTCCGGCCCGCACGACACGACGTCGCCCGAAATGACGTCGCGCACGGCAACCTCGGATGCCAGAAGCGAGCGCGTTCCCAGGGCGATGGCGACATCGCGATCCGTGATGACGCCGACCACTTGCCCGTCCTGTTGAACTACCGGCAGCATGCCGCAATCGCGCTCCCACATCGTCCCGACGGCCTGCGCGCGAGTCGTCTCTGGGCCGCACGTGGCTGGATCTTGCCGCATACACTCTTTGACTTGCATCCGAGCCTCACGCCGGGATCTTCTCGCGCGCCACCCAAAGCCTGAACCAGGCGGCGGCTAATTCTGCGACTTCCTCCAGCGCTCCAGGCTCCTCGAAGAGATGCGTGGCGCCTTCGACGATCGCAAGCCGTTTCGGTCCGCCGAGCCTCTCGAGCGCTTCGCGATTGATCTGCAGGACGTCCTCATCTCGGCTTCCCACGATGAGCAGCGTGGGTGCCCGCACTCGATCGAGGATCTCCCATGCCAAGTCCGGTCTCCCGCCGCGGGAGACCACGGCCATGACACGCTCGTCGAATTCCACGGCAGCCTGCAGCGCCACCGCCGCTCCGGTGCTCGCTCCGAAGTAGCCCAACGGCAGCCTGGCGATGGCCTGGCGCGTGGCCGTCCATCGGGTGGCTTCTCGGAGCCGGCGAGCCAGGAGTGCGATATCGAAGCGCATCCCCTCGATCGCGTCCTCTTCCTCCGTGAGGAGATCCATCAGCAGCGTGGCGAACTCCGCGTCCTGCAGGTGCTTGGCCACTTGTCTGTTGCGCGGGCTGTGACGGCTGCTGCCGCTGCCATGCGCGAAAAGCACAAGGCCTCGCACCCTGCGCGGGATGCTCAGATCGCCTTCCAGGGTGATCGTGTCGGCACGGATCGAGACGAGCATAACGCACCTGACAAACTGGGTTCTGGATGAACAAGGCGCCCATTTCAGGGGAGCGAACACCACGTGAACTTGCAACCTCGCAACTGCGAATGCCGTGAGCATTCACGCATCGCGCGCGCGAACGTCCGCGCCCTGAATCTTTCCGCGGCTCGGCGCAGTCGTGGCGGGCCGCGTACGTGAAGCCGGCGGTGGCATGTAGCTTGCGATGCCTGGGAGAGTTATGGTCCAATCCTCGACGAGCGCCCGGCATGTGGCCATCAGACGTTCGTTAAAGAGCTGGAACGGATCATGAATATGGATGGACTATTCCTGATTGTGGGTTCGCACGTGGGCACGCTGGGCGAGAGCTTGGCGGGCGACCTGGGAATCCAGCGGACGCCCATGGCCAATGAGCTATTTCCTGACGGCGAGCGGCACGTTCGAATCGAGCGATCCCTGGCGGGCGGTGACGTCTTCATCCTTCAGTCGACGTCGGCCCCGGTGGGCGAAAGCCTCGTCGAAGTCCTGCTGCTGGCGGACGCTTGCCGGCGGAGCGGAGCGAAGCGCCTCTTTGCAATCATTCCCTACTTGGGATATGCCCGGCAGGACCGCCGCACACGCGGGGGGGAACCCATCAGCGTCCGAGTGGTGGCGGATCTCCTGGCCCAGGCGCGCCTGGATCGTTTGGTTCTCTTTGATCTTCACTCCCCGGCGACTGAAGGCTGCTTCTCCTGTCCCGCCGAGCATCTGACCGCGGTGCCCTTGCTCGCGGAAGCTTCCCGACCATTCCTGAGCCCGGACATGATCATCGTGGCGCCCGACCTCGGAGCCGCGCGGCTGGCGCATGCGTACGGACGCAGGTTCGGACTCCCCGTCGCGCTCGTGCACAAGTCGCGGCTTGCGGCCTCCGCGGTGGTGGTCGAGGAAGTGGCGGGCGAAGTCCGCGATCGCACGCCGTTCGTCGTCGATGACATGATCTCCACGGGCGCCACGATCGCCGCGGCTCTCGAAGCCTTGACGGCGCGTGGGGCCCGTGCAGATGGGGCCATGGTGGCCGCCACCCATGGCCTGTTTGTCGACGGAGCGCCGCAACGCCTCGCCGAGCGTCACATCGCGCGCCTCCTCGTCACCGACAGCGTTCCGTCAGATAAGATCCCGAATGTTCCCGTCAACCACATCTCGCTCGCACCTCTGGTCGGCGAGGCGATCCGGCGGCTTCACGAAGGAAGATCGCTTGCCGATCTCATCGCGGGTCAGCCGTGACGCGCTCCGGGCCGTGCCGCCGGGGGCTCGAGAGCGTGACGGAGAGGATCCTCTCAATGTAGCGAGCGTATCACATTCATTGAACACAACATTGTGAGGTCGATGGCGCGATGCTATGCTTCACGTCTCCCACGTGGCCCGAATCGCGCCTGGAAACTGTGTGGATTCCCTGCTGCACGCTCTCCGCCAACGAGGCTATATGTGCATCGGGCCGACCCTGCGCGATGCGGCCGTCGTGTACGACGAGATTCGCTCCGAACGGGATCTCCCGATCGGTTGGGCCGACGAGCAAGAAGGTGGATCCTATCGACTGAAAAAGAGAAATGACGAGGCACGCTTCGGCTATACCGCCGGCCCTCAGTCGTGGAAGCGGTACCTTTTTCCGCCTTCGACGCTGCTCATGAAGGCGAAGCGCACGCCGGACGGCTTCACGGCGGAGGCACCCGGGGAGAAGGCCACGCCGCACGCATTCCTGGGGGTACGCTCCTGCGACCTCAACGCGATCGCGGTGCAAGACCGCACGTTCCTCACGGGTCCTTACGTAGATCCGACCTACAAGGCGCGCCGAGAGGCCGCGTTCATCGTCGTCGTCCACTGCGGACAGGCCGCTCGGACGTGCTTTTGCGTCTCGATGGAGACCGGCCCGATGGCCAAGGCCGGCTACGACCTCGCCCTGACGGAGATTCTCGAAGACGGGCGCCATGAATTCCTCGTCGAGGTCGGAAGCCCACGCGGCGCGGAGGTGGCGGGCGAACTGCCGAGCCAAGCCGCGACCGAGAGCGACGCCCGCGCCGCCCGCCGCATGGTCGACCGCGCCGTGGCGCAGATGGGGCGGGCGATGGACACCACCGACCTCAAGGAACTCCTTTATCGCGCCCTGGACCATCCCCGGTGGGGAAACGTGGCGGCGCGCTGCCTGTCCTGCGCGAACTGCACCCTGGTGTGCCCCACGTGCTTCTGCAGCACCGTCGAGGAGGTCACGGATCTCACCGGCGACCACGCGGAACGCCGGCGGCGATGGGATTCCTGCTTCACCGCCGCGCACTCGTACATCCACGGCGGCAGCGTGCGGCCGACGACGCTGTCGCGTTATCGCCAATGGATGACGCACAAACTCGCCACATGGATCGATCAGTTCGGGACGTCGGGCTGCGTCGGCTGCGGCCGATGCATCACGTGGTGCCCGGTCGGCATCGACATCACGGAGGAGGTCCGGGCGATTCGGGAGGATAATCGTGGAAAAGGACATTGAAGCGCTCCTGGCGGAGCACCCGTTCTTCAAAGATATGAGCGCGCCTTATCGAGCGCTGATCGCCGGCTGCGGAAAGAACGTGCGTTTCGACGCGGGACAGCTCATCGCGAAGACGGGCGACGTGGCCAATCAGTTCTTCGCGATCCGTCACGGGCGGGCGTCGATCGAACTCCATGCGCCCGAGAAGGGCCCCCTCATCCTTCAGACCCTGGAGGCCGGGGACATCCTCGGCTGGTCATGGCTCTTCCCGCCGTACCGTTGGACGTTCGATGCGCGCGCGATCGAGCAGATTCGCGCCATCAGCTTCGACGGCGAATGTCTCAGAGGCAAGTGCGATCGCGATCCGGCCATGGGGTACGACTTCATGAGCGGTTCGCGCAGGTGTTCATGGACCGCCTGCAGGCGGCACGCCTGCAGCTCCTGGATCTGTATGGAACCGCCGCCCATTGAGCCCATGCTGAGCGCGGCCTTCCGCGTGCGGAAGAACCGCCGGGAGACCGCGGATACGCGCACGCTGGAGCTGGTCCCTCGCGACGAGACCGAAGCACCGGCGTGGCGGCCTGGCCAGTTCATGATGCTCTACGTGTTCGGCGTCGGCGAAATCCCGATCTCGATCAGCGGTGATCCGGCGCAGCGCGAGGCGATCGTCCACACCGTTCGTGCCGCCGGAGCCGTGAGCCGGGCCATCTGCGAGGCGAAACCCGGCTTCGCCATCGGAGTACGCGGCCCCTTCGGGAGCGCCTGGCCCATGGGAGAGTGCGAAGGCGACGATGTCGTGCTCGTGGCCGGCGGGATCGGTTTGGCGCCGCTGCGGCCGGTCCTATACGCCATCATGGCCGACCGGGCTCGATATCGACGCGTGTCCCTCCTGATCGGAGCTCGAACGCCGGACATTCTCCTCTATCCTCGCGAATTCGATCGCTGGCGGGCGCGCGACATCGACGTTCGCGTCACCGTGGATGCCGCGGCGCTCGGATGGGAAGGCTCCGTGGGACCCGTCACGACACTCGTTCCGCGCGCCGACTTCGAGCATTCGCGCGCGTCGGCCTTCATCGTCGGCCCGGAGATCATGATGAAGTTCGCCGTTCAAGCACTGTCCGATCGCGGCGTCCCGCGCGAACGCCTCTTCGTCTCCATGGAGCGCAACATGAAGTGCGCGATCGGATTCTGCGGTCACTGTCAGCTGGGGCCGGCTTTCATCTGCAAGGACGGCCCCGTGTTTGCCTACCCTCGCCTGGAACCCTGGCTCGTGATTCGGAACATTTGATGGCACGCAAACCGAAGCTCGCCGTCTGGAAGTTCGCATCCTGCGACGGGTGTCAGCTCAGCGTCCTCTCGTGCGAAGACGAGCTGCTCACGCTGGCCGGTCAGGTCGAGATCGCCTACTTCCCGGAGGCTTCGAGCGCGGTCGTGAAAGGTCCCTATGATCTGTCGCTCGTCGAAGGATCCGTCACGACGCCGCACGACGCGGAACGCATCCAAAGGATCCGCGCCGCCTCCCGCTTCCTCGTCACGTTGGGTGCCTGCGCCACGGCCGGAGGCATCCAGGCGCTCCGGAATTTCCGCGACGTCAAGGAGTTCATATCCATCGTCTATGCCAAGCCGGAATACATTCAGACGCTCGAGAAGTCGACGGCGATCTCCGCGCACGTGAAGGTGGATTTCGAGCTGCGCGGCTGCCCGATCAACAAGAACCAGCTCGTCGACGTCATCGCGGCGTTCATTTACGGCCCCGCGCCGACCGTGCCGCCGCACAGCGTCTGCCTCGACTGCAAGCGCAAGGGCGTCGTCTGCGTCATGGTCGCCCGCGGGATCCCGTGCATGGGCCCGGTGACTCATACGGGATGCGGCGTCCTCTGCCCGTCGTACGCGCGCGGCTGCTACGGCTGCTTCGGCCCGAAGGAGAATCCCAACACGGGATCGCTCGCGGAATGGTTCGCGCGAGTCGGGACGTCCCGCGACGAAGTGATGCGGGTCTTTCGGAACTTCAACTCCGACGCGCCCGCGTTCCGCGAGGAGAGCGAACGGCAGGAGAAGCTCTCATGACGAACAAGACCATCAAAGTCGATTATCTCGCGCGCGTCGAAGGCGAAGGCGCGATGGTCGTTCGCATCAAGAACGGGCGGGTCGCCGACGTGAAGCTCAAGATCTTCGAGCCGCCCCGTTTCTTCGAGGCGTTCCTGCGCGGCCGCTCTTACATGGAGGCGCCCGACATCACCGCGCGCATCTGCGGCATCTGTCCCGTGGCGTACCAGATGAGCGCCGTTCACGCGATGGAGGACGCGCTCGCCGTCGCGATCCCGCGCTCCATCCGCGAGCTGCGGCGCCTGATCTACTGCGGGGAGTGGATCGAGAGCCATGCGCTTCACATCTTCATGCTCCACGCGCCGGATTTCCTCGGTTACCCCGATGCGATCCGGATGGCCAAGGACCATCCGAAGCTGGTCCAGCAGGGTCTGGAGCTCAAGAAGCTCGGAAACGAGATCATCTCGCTTCTGGCCGGGCGCGCCATCCATCCCGTCAATGTCCGCGTGGGAGGCTTCTATCGCGTGCCGGCGCGGCAGGAGCTCGCGCCTCTCGCCGAGCGCTTGAAGCACGGATGCGACGCCTGCCGCGACGACGTGCGATGGACCCGAACGCTCCCGATGCGTGAGTACTCGCACGACACCGAATTCGTGGCGCTGCGACATCCGACCGAATATCCCATGAACGAAGGCCGGCTCGTTTCGAGCCGGGGGCTCGACATCCACGCGCGCGAGTACGACGCCCACTTCGAAGAGGAGCACGTCGCGCACTCGAACGCCCTTCACTCGGTGATCAAGGGACGCGGGGCGTATCTCACGGGGCCGCTGGCGCGTTACAACCTGAACCGCGACCGGCTGCCGGCCTCCGTCCAGGAGGTGGCCCGAGAGGTGGGGCTCGCGGCGACGTGTCGCAATCCGTTCGAGAGCATCATCGTCCGCGCCCTCGAGATGCTCTACGCCTTCGAGGAGGCGATCCGCGTCATCGCGGAGTACGAACCGCCGGAAGTCCCGGCCGTGGCGTGCGAGCCCCGCGCGGCCACGGGCACGGCATGCACCGAGGCCCCGCGCGGGAGCCTCTATCACCGCTATACCATCGACGCGAAAGGCATCATTCAGGACGCCAAGATCGTCCCGCCCACGTCGCAAAACCAGAAGGCGATCGAGGACGATTTGAGGCAGTACGTGGCCCCGCGCGTGGACATGCCGACAGACCAGCTGCGCGCCGAATGCGAGCAGGCGATCCGCAACTATGATCCGTGCATCTCGTGCGCGACGCACTTCCTCAAGCTCGAAGTGGAGCGGGAGCCATGATCGTCGTCGGCCTGGGCCATGAGTTCCGGCACGATGACGCGGCCGGTCTTGTCGCGGCGCGTCGATTGCGAGAACGGGGCGTGGCTGCTCTGGAGCACGAGGGCGATCTCGCGACCCTCATGGATCAATGGAAGGGCGCGGACGGCGTGGTCCTCGTCGATGCCGTCTGGTCGGGAGCGGCGCCGGGCACGGTGCATCGACTCGATGCCGGCGCGTCGCCCCTTCCGCGGGAGCTTTTCAAGAGTTCGACCCACGCGCTCGGATTGGCGGACGCCGTTGAGCTCTCGCGCGCGTTGGGGACTCTCCCGGCGCGTGTCCTTGTCTTTGGCATTGAAGGTCGGGATTTCACGGCCGGCGTCGGCCTGTCGGCGGAGGTCGAGGGCGCCTTGTCGTCCCTTGTGGAGGAGGTGGCGTCATGCATGAAGTCTCGCTGATGCGCGCCTTGATGGCGAAGCTGGAGTCCCTGGCGCGCGAGCAACGCGCGAAACGGGTCAAGGGCGTGCGGGTCTGGTTGGGCGCCCTCTCGCACTTTTCGGCGGAGCACTTCCGCGAGCATTTCGAGGAGGCTTCACGCGGGACGACCGCCCACGACGCGGCGCTCGAGATCGAGGTTTCGACCGATCTCGCCGATCCGCGCGCCCAGGACGTGATTGTCCGGAGCATCGACGTGGAGGTGGCGGGGTGAAGCGCCTGCGGATCGACGTGCGGGGCGCCGTGCAGGGCGTCGGCTTCCGGCCGTTCGTTCATCGACTGGCCGGCGAGCTCGGCCTCTCGGGCTGGGTCCGCAACGGCGGCCAGGGGGTGACGATCGAGATCGAAGGCGCGGGCGTCGAAGCCTTTCTGGAACGGTTGCGGGCCGAGCCGCCGCCGCGTGCGCTCATCCAAGGTCTCGAGGCGTCTCATCTCGATCCGGTCGGATATCGTGGCTTCGAGATCCGCGAAAGCGACGAATCGGACGCGAAGACGGCCGTCGTCATGCCCGACATCGCCACGTGCGGGGAGTGCCTGCGCGAGCTGTTCGATCGCCACGACCGGCGGCACCTCTACCCGTTCACGAACTGCACGAATTGCGGTCCGCGCTACAGCATCCTCGCGGCGCTGCCCTACGACCGCGGGAACACGAGCATGCGGTCGTTCGAGATGTGCGGCGCCTGCCGGGCGGAGTACGACGATCCAAGCGATCGGCGTTTTCACGCGCAGCCGAACGCGTGTCCGGCTTGCGGGCCCAAGCTCGATCGGCCGATCCGCGACGTGGCCGACACGATTCGGCGCGGCGCCATCATCGCGGTGAAGGGCCTCGGCGGCTTCCATCTCGTCGTCGATGCCCGTAACGATGCGGCCCTACGGCGGCTGCGGGAGCGCAAGGCGCGCGAGGAGAAGCCGTTCGCGCTCATGTTCCCGACGGTTGAAGCGGTGCGGGAGTGGTGCCGCGTCTCGCCGGTCGAGGCCAGGCTCCTGGCGTCGCCCGAATCGCCGATCGTGCTTCTGCGACGACGCGTCGAAGTGGCGCCGGCCATTGCGCCGGGCAATCCGTATCTCGGGGCCATGCTTCCGTACACCCCGCTCCATCATCTCCTGATGCGGGAGCTCGGCTTCCCGGTCGTCGCCACGAGCGGCAACCTTTCCCAGGAACCCATCTGCATCGACGAGCGGGAGGCGATGGAGCGCTTGGGCGGGATCGCGGATGAGTTCCTCATGCACGACCGGCCGATCGTTCGACCGGTGGAAGATTCCGTGACGCGCGTCGTCTTGGGACGCGAGCTCATCTTACGGCGCGCCCGAGGTTACGCGCCGTTGCCGTTCACGCTCACACGTGAAATGCCTCGGACTCTCGCGACAGGCGCGCATCTGAAGAACGCGGTTGCCGTCTCGGTGGGGTCGCACGTCTTCCTCGGTCCGCACGTGGGCGACCTCGACACCGGTCAGGCCGTGGATGCGTTCGAGAAGAGCGTCCAAAGCCTTGTCGCGTTGCATGAGAGTCCTGTCGTTCGAGTGGCGTGCGACGCTCATCCGGACTACGCGTCGTCCCGGCACGCGGAGCGCGGGTCGCTTCCACGAGTGTTCGTACAGCACCACTTGGCTCACGTCCTCGCGTGCATGGCCGACAACGAGCTCGACGGCCCGGTGCTGGGTGTCGCGTGGGACGGCAACGGCCTGGGGAGCGACGGCACCCTCTGGGGCGGCGAGTTCCTGCGCGTGGAAAACGGGCGGTTCACGCGCGCGGCGCACATGCGGACGTTCCGGCTTCCGGGGGGCGACCGTGCCGCGCGAGAGCCGCGTCGTGCGGCGCTCGGCGTGCTCTACGAAATCGGAGATGCGTTGCCGGACGAGCCGCGGGTCCGAATGCTCCGCAGGGGCGTCAATTCCCCGTGGACATCGAGCGTGGGTCGACTGTTCGACGCCGTCGCCTCGCTCGTCGGGCTGCGGGATCGCAGCGCCTTCGAAGGACAGGCGGCGATGGCGCTGGAGTTCGCGGCCGAGGCCGAGCCGTCGGACGATGGGTATCCGCTCCCACTGCGCGGCGGCGTACTCGATTGGGAGCCGATGATACGCGCCATTCTAACGGATCGGTCCAGAGCCGCGGCGCGGTTTCACAACACGCTCGCCGAGGCCATCGTGACCGTCGCGCGAGAGGTAGGCGAGGAGCGCGTGGTGCTCTCCGGCGGCTGCTTCCAGAATCGCTATCTCACGGAACGTGCCGTGACGGCGCTTCGCGCGGCCGGTTTCAAGCCGTATTGGCATCGGCGCATCCCGCCCAATGATGGAGGGATCGCGATCGGACAAATCGTGGCTGCTTCTTGGAGCTGATCTATGTGCCTGGCCGTGCCCGGAGAAATCCTCGAAATCCAGGGAGACGAACCCGGCGCTCGATCGGGCCGGGTGCGCTTCGGCGGCATCGTGAAGGACGTGAATCTCGCCTTTGTGCCGGAAGCGCGGCGGGGAGATTACGTGCTCGTCCACGTCGGATTCGCCATCAGCCGGATCGACGAGGCGGAAGCGGTCCGCATCTTCGAGTATCTGAAGGAGATCGAGAGCGATGAAATATCTCGATGAGTACCGCGATGCGGAGGCGGCCCGCCGGCTCGCCGATCGGATCGCGCGCGCCGGTACACGACCGTGGACGATCATGGAGGTGTGCGGGGGGCAGACGCATGCGATCGTGCGTTTCGGGATCGACGAGCTGCTGCCGCCGACGATCACCCTTGTTCACGGTCCCGGCTGCCCCGTGTGCGTCACGCCCGTGGAACTCATCGACCAGGCGATCGAGATCGCGGGCCGACCGAACGTCGTCCTCGCGTCCTTCGGCGACATGCTTCGAGTGCCCGGAACGAACGAGGATCTCCTGGCCGTGAAGGCGCGCGGCGGCGACGTTCGCATGGTCTACTCGCCGATGGACGCGCTCGCCCTGGCCAGAGCGAACCCCGCGCGCGAGGTCGTTTTCTTCGCGGTCGGGTTCGAGACGACGGCCCCCGCCAACGCCATGGCGGTGGCCGAGGCGCATCGACACCGGGTTTCGAACTTCTCGATCCTGGTGTCCCATGTCCTCGTGCCGCCCGCGATCGAGGCGATCGTGTCGTCGCCGCAGCGCCGAGTGCAGGGGTTTCTCGCCGCCGGCCACGTGTGCACGGTCATGGGCTCCGGCGAGTACGAGCCGCTGGCGAGGAAGTACCGCGTGCCCATCGTCATCACCGGGTTCGAGCCTCTGGACATCCTGGACGGCGTCTGCCGCTGCATCCAGCAACTGGAGGAGGGGCGCGCGGAGGTGGAGAACGCTTACGCCCGCGCCGTCCGCGCCGAGGGAAACAGACCCGCGCAGGCGCTCATCGCGGACGTCTTTCGGATCGTGCACCGGCGGTGGCGCGGGATCGGAGAGATTCCTCGAAGCGGCTTGGCTCTCTCGGAACGGTACGCCGGGTTCGACGCTCAGGTTCGTTTCGGCGTGGCCGGCCGGGCCACCGAGGAATCGAGCGAGTGCGTCAGCGGCCTTGTTCTCCAGGGCCTCAGGAAGCCGCAGGAGTGCCCCGCGTTCGGCGCGCGCTGCACGCCGGACCATCCGCTCGGGGCCACGATGGTCAGCGCCGAAGGCGCGTGCGCCGCCTATTATCGGTATCGTCGTTTCTCGGAGGCGAGTCATGCGTGAAGAGGTTGCGTCTTCCTGCCCCGTCCCCAAGGTCGATTCCGAGCGAATACGGCTCGCGCACGGCGGCGGGGGACGGCTGATGCACGGGCTTCTCGAGAAGCTGATCCTGCCCGCATTCCGCAATCCCCTTCTCGATCAGCGGCACGACGGGGCCGTTTTCGACGTGCCGGGACGCGTCGCCTTCACGACGGACTCGTACGTGGTGCGGCCGATCTTTTTCCCGGGCGGCGATATCGGGAAGTTGGCGGTGCACGGCACGATCAACGATCTCGCGATGTGCGGCGCCCGCCCGGTGGCGTTGAGCGCGGCCTTCATTCTTGAGGAAGGCTTCTCGATCGAGGACTTCCATCGCGTGATCGATTCCATGCGTGTCGCGGCCGGCGATGTCCCGATCGCCACGGGCGACACGAAGGTCGTGGATCGCGGCAAGGGAGATGGGATCTACGTCACGACGGCGGGGGTCGGTGTCGTGGATCACTCGCTCGCGATCAACCCGGCCGGCGTTCGGCCTGGGGATGCCGTGCTCGTGAGCGGCGACTTAGGCCGACACGGGATCGCTGTCCTTGCTCAGCGGGAGGGACTCTCCTTCGAAACGACGATCGAGAGTGACACGGCGCCGCTTTGGGACGCGGTCTCCGAGCTTCTGCGTGCGGGAATCTCGATCCACTGTCTACGCGACCTGACCCGTGGCGGTCTCTCCAGCGCGCTCGTCGAAATCGCTGAGGCTGCAGGCGTTTCGATCGGTATGGATGAATGCGCCATTCCCGTCAGCGAGGAGGTCGCCGGCGCGTGCGAGATCTTGGGACTCGATCCGTTCTATGTCGCCAATGAGGGGCGATTCGTCTGCTTCGTGCCGGCGACTGAGGCGGAGCGGTCGCTTGCCGTCTTACGTTCGACGCGCGTGGCACACGGGGCCGTGTTGGCGGGACGCGTGGCGGAAGGGCCAAGGGGCCGGGTCACCGTGAAGAGCCGCATCGGGGCGCTACGCATCCTCGATATGCTCAGCGGGGAGCAGTTGCCACGGATCTGCTGATCGGCGCGCGGCTTCTGAGATCTGTCCGCTATGGTTGAGAAGAAGGACAAAGGGTGATTCCGGCCCCCTGGCACGATCGATATCGGCTTCGTACGGCGCCGTCTGAACAAGCGCCGGCGTGCGTCAGGCGCGGCGGACGGGTATTTGTGGGTTCCGGAGGAGGCGGCCTGAGAAGAAGGTACGTCATGACTTACGTAATTGCAGAACCGTGTATCGGCGTAAAAGATCGCGCCTGCGTCCCCGCGTGTCCGGTGGACTGCATGCATCCCACGGAGCCGGAGGACAAGGGGGAGATCGTGCTCTACATCAACCCCGACGAGTGCATCGACTGCGGGGTCTGCGTCGAGCCTTGTCCCGTGAATGCCATCTTCAGGAGCGATGACCTTCCGAACGACTGGCGCGGCCGTCAATGCCGACTACTACCGGCTTGACTACAGCCCATTCGCACAGAAATGGGCCGAGCGCCATCTACGGTCGGCGGCCTGAGCCATGTCGGAACGTCGGACGAGGGCATGAGAGTCGACAGGCGACCGCGGAACTGTAGCACTCCCGGGGACGAGTTGCTCGATTGGTAATGAAGGCCTGCGCTCGCGCTCGCCAGTAAGGGGAATGTTATGAACTTGACACCTCATGTCGATGCGCTTCTGCCCCTCTTTGAGCCGGAGGGCACCGTTGTAACGCTCACGCTGGATCTTTCGCGGGCGGGCATTCCGGTTGCCACTCGAACATTCCTGAAAGATGTCGTGGAGGAGCGGCTGCGCGGTCCCGGCCTGGAAAAGACGGCCCGACGAATTCGGAAGCATATGGGCTCTCTGGTCGAACGGCATCCCGAGACGAATGGACTCTTCCTCGTCGCGGGCACGACGGCTTGGGTTGCGCTCGAGTTGCAGGTGCCGATGCGCAACTTCATCACCATCACTTCCGTGCCGTACCTCCTACCGCTCCTGGAGGCGCGCGCTCGCGCTCCTCGCGTCGCGATCGCTCGGTTCGACCTCAGGACCGGACTTGTGCAGGAGGTTGACATGGGGGTCTGGTCGGAGCTGGGTGCCTACAGGGCGGATGCGCTCGCGGGCGACTACGAACATACGATTTCGGGGCGGGCGGTCGTGGTGCGAACACGACCTCACGCCCTAGGCTCGGGAATCGGCGGGGGAAGACGCAGCCGATTCGACGAGAGCCGTCTGGAATTCACGGCCGCCATGGTCCGAAAGGCCGCCCGGGAGCTTGCGATCCATGCGCGAAAGGCATTTCCGGAAGCGATCCTCGGTTTCGGTGATCGCGAGGGCTTCCCGATCTTCCGCGACCATCTCCCCCCAAGTTTGCGTTCGCGCGCGAGGTACGTCGGTCCCACACCCTGGCAGGAATCCGATCTGCGAGCCGCGGCGTATGTCGCGGTCGAGCGTCTTGTCCATGAGCGCACGGAGGCGGAACTCCTCGAATTTCACGAACGTCGCGCGAAGGGTACGTTTGTGGCTCTGGGGTCTGCCGAGGTCCTGGACTGGATGAATCAAGGTAAGGTGGCGCGTCTTTACCTCGATACCACGAATCCCGTCGAGGGATCGCGTTGTCTCGTCTGCAACTCGCTCTTCGCGAGCCCGCCGAACGGGTGCCCTCATTGCGACGGCCGCACCGTAGGAACATCGCTGGCCCAAGAGGCGTTGGCCCACGGGCTCAAGCATCCTCCCTTGGCGGTCACGTTCGTTCCTACGCCGGCGCCGTGGCTCGGCGCGATCGGCGGCATGGCGGCGCTGTTGTCCGCGAAGGGAATGCGCGTGAAGACCGGAGGAAGGCATGACTAATCTCCTATTCCGTCATCAGCGCCTGAATTGGATCCAGGTGCGCCGCTCGGACGGCGGGAAGCACCCCGGCCACGACCCCGACCATGAGCGAGGTGCCCAGCGTCGTTGGGATGATCATGGGCGGTACTTCCACCCAGAATCCTGGGATGAGCGCACCGAGCATCCATGCACCGCTGCGATCGGGGGTGCCGACAGGGGGCCGGAAAAACCTGGAACTTGCGGCCCAGGCGCCGTATATTAGCCGTGTTGAGAGGTACGGTTCGCTAACTGCTGAGACTGACACGTCCTGCATTTTTCGACCCCCTCCTCGGGTTCGTTTTTTTCCTCTTTTTTCGAGGCTGTGGATGACCAACATCTTTGTGGGCAACCTGTCGTATCAGGCAACCGAGCAGGACCTGCGTCAGGCGTTCGAAGCGCATGGCACCGTCTCGTCCGTGTCGATCATCATGGACAAGATGACCGGCCGGTCGCGGGGATTCGGGTTCGTGGAAATGCCGGACGCTGCGCAGGCTCAGGCCGCCATCAAGGCGCTCAATCTTCAGGAGATCCAGGGTCGGGCGATGACCGTCAATGAGGCCCGCCCCAAGGGCGAGGGCGCTCCGCGCGGCGGCGGTGGTGGCCGCGGCGGATACGGTGGTGGTGGCGGCGGCGGGGGGCGTCGCGATCGCTGGTAGGTCCCAACGCAAACCATGGAAGGCGTCCTCCGAAAGGGGGACGCCTTCTCTTTTCCGGCTCGGCCGGCCGAGATAGGACGCCGACTATGTCTGTCTCCGCTCCCAGCGACACCATGATCAAGGCGCTCCGCCGGATGCTGGCGGCGCTCAAAGGCATGGGTTACGAGCCCGCACTCATCGGCACCCTTGCGCACAGAGCGTGGGATTGCCCCTCCGAACTGGGCGCGGTCGAGCTCCTCACGCCGTTCGGCGAGGCTCAACGGGACGCTGTCCTGAGCGCGGCCCGCGGTGAGGGCTTCAAGCAGTCGCCGGACAGCGTGATGCCCGCGGCGCCGGGATCGTTCACGTCTCGCGTGTCCTACACGGACGCGAAGCCGGCGGCCACGGTGAATCTTGAGCTGCGCGAGGCCGCGACGCCCTACCTCAAGCAAGTGCTCAATCGCGCGCAGCGTCGATGGGTCTTCGACGTGGAGCTGGCGGTCGCGACGTGCGAGGATCTGATCCTGATGCGCGCGGGATCCGCCGACTCCGCCGATTGCGAAGACGTCATCGGACTGCTTCGCGCCAACGCGGGCCGGATCGACGCGCAATACATGAAGCGTGAGGCCGAGGCGACGGGCGTTTTCGAGGGGCTGAAGCGCGCGTGGCTGGAGGCCAAGCGGCGCGGGTAGCGCTTCGCGGGTTCCCGCGCCGCGGCGGAAGTCGACCGATCCTACCGCCGGCGGTGCCGACGGCGACGCGCGTACGAACCGCGCGGAGCGGCGTGATGCGACGAACCGTGCGGCCGCGAGGGTGTCGCGTGACCGATCGGAAGGGGCGGCAGCACGGCGCGGATGAAACCGTGCGGCACGTCGCGCTGCGGGATCGCCATCCCGATCAGCCGCTCCACGGCGGCCAGCTCCTCGCGCTCGTCCGTCGAACAGAACGTGATCGCCGCGCCGCCGGCCCCGGCACGCGCCGTTCGCCCGATGCGATGCACGTAGTTCTCCGGCACGTCGGGCAGGTCGAAGTTGATGACGTGCGTGACGTCGTCGACATCGATCCCGCGCGACGCGATGTCGGTGGCGACGAGCACCCGGCACGCGCCGCGCTTGAAATCGTCGAGCGCCTTTTCGCGCGCGGTCTGCCCCTTGTTGCCGTGGATCGCGTCGGCATGGAGCCGCTCGCGGTTGAGATGCTCCGCGAGCTTGTTCGCCGCCCGCTTCGTGCGCGTGAATACGAGCACGCGACGCATCTGGGGATCCTTCAGCAACCGCGCGAGCAGGGCGAACTTCTCGCGCTTCTCCAAGCAGTAGAGCGACTGCACGATCTTCTCGACCGTCGTCGTCGGCGGCGTCACCTCCACGTGGATCGGGTCGATCAAGATGTCCTGCGCCAAACTCATGATGTCGCGCGGCAGCGTTGCGGAGAAGAAGAGCGTCTGGCGTTTCTTTGGCAGCGCGGAGATGATGCGACGCACGTCGTGGATGAAGCCCATGTCGAGCATGCGGTCCGCCTCGTCCAGCACCAGGATCTCCACGCGGTCGAGCCGCGCGATCCGCTGTCGCATGAGATCGAGGAGCCGGCCCGGTGTCGCGATCAGAATGTCGACGCCGCCGCGCAGGGCGCGTTCCTGCGGCTCCTGACCGACGCCGCCGAAAACGGTGGTGCACCGCAAGGCCGTATGCCGGCCGTAGCGTGCGAAGCTGTCTCCGATCTGCGACGTGAGCTCGCGCGTGGGCGAGAGCACGAGCACGCGGACGTGACGCGGCACCGGCGGGGGCGCCGCTTGGAGTCGCTGGAGGATCGGCAGAGCGAACGCGGCCGTTTTGCCGGTCCCGGTCTGCGCGCAGCCGAGGATGTCGCGCCCTTCGGTCGCGAGACGGATGGTCTGGTGCTGGATCGGCGTGGGACGTTCGTACCCTTCCTCGCGCACGGCGCGGAGGATGGGCTCGACGAGCGGGAAGTCTTCGAAACGATTCATGGATGGATGCCGGTGAACAGGGGACTGAAAAATAAACTCGGGGGCGTTTCGTTCAGAAATCGCGGACGTGGAAGGTCAGCGGCAACCGAAGTAGACTTCCCGAACGGCCGGCATCATAGTCGATTCAGCCCGTCATCGCAATGCCGGCGTATTCCGCGGTTACTGACAGGGCATTCGCCGGTTCGGATCAAGGCGTCCCTTCAGGTTCGCCTTCCGGCTCCGCCTTGTCTTCGTCCTCTTTGTCTTCCTCGTCGTCCTCGTCGTCTTCGTCCTCGTTTTTCCCCGCCTCGGGCGGCGCCTCAGGCTCATCGGTCGGTGCCGGCTTGCGGACGCGGGGCGGGCGGGTCGGGCCGGGTTTGGCAAAGGCTTCGAAGGCTTTGTCGCGTCCTTCCGAGGTCGGCAGGAACCCGATCAAGGGCTGATCCAGCTCGGCCGGGATCAGGAACCATCCCTCCTTCTCCCGGTACGTCATGAGCTGGATGCGGGCGCCGCTGCGGTGGACGTAGAGCTTCTCCGAGTCCTTCTCCCAGCCGTGGGGCGCGGTGAAGCTCATGGGGACACGAACCGTGGGAAGGCCGACGGGTTCATGACTTCGGCTCCTGCGGCGGAGAGACGATGGGTGCCGCGCTCGGCTCTGCCGGAGGAGACTGCGGGACGACGTCCTTGCCCAACCGCCCTTCCTTTCGCAGACGTTTGCGTTCGGCCTTCATCGCCCGCTTTTGGAACTTCTTCGCTTCGCGGATCCGCTTTGCGGGACTGTCGGACATGCGACCTCCAGAAGTTGAGACGACCTCGTCTGCCAAGTCACAAGGACGGTTCCGGCCGAAGCCCTTTCCTGGGCGACGACCGGCGCGGCCGACCTCTTCCGCTCCCTCCGCGATCCGGACCACGATACCACCGATGGGGGTGGGTCGTCGAGCATTCAGTTGAAGGTCCGGCGCTGTCGGATCAGGATCGGTCGATGTTCGCCGGTCGATACGGCAGGTATTGCGGATCCCACATCCTAGCGGCGATTTTCGCGTCCAGATCGACGTCGTCGGCGTGCGGGACAAGGCCGGACGCCATGGCGTTTCTCGCGACGCTCAGCGCGATCCGGCGCGCGATGCGGCGAATGTCGCGGAGCGGCGGAAAGAGGCCATCCTCGGGAGACATCGACACGAGCGTGTCCGCCGCGGTTTCGAACATGCCGTCCGTGATGCGTCGGGCGCCGCTGACCACGGCACCGAGTCCCACGCCGGGGAAGACGTACATGTTGTTGCACTGGGGCGTACCCGGAAACGGGCTTCCCGTGGCCACCATGGCCCGGCCGTTCGTCCATTCCATGGCCTGTTGAGGCGTGCATTCCGTCTTCGACGTCGGATTCGACAGCGGAAAAACGATGGGGTGGGAGCCCGCCATCGACTCGATCAGCTCGCGCGTGAACATTCCGGGCCGACCCGAGACGCCGATCAAGATCGTCGGGTGCACGCGACGCGCCGTATCGAGAAGCCCGCCGCCCGGCTCCGTCCTGGCGAAAGGCCGTTGGAACTCCCTCATCTCGGGCCGATCGGTCGTCAGGAGGCCCTTCGAATCGAAGATCCAGAGCGGCACTCCTTTGAGTGCCCGCGCGATTCCGATGCCGGCGCTGCCGGCCCCCACGATGAACGCACGCTGATCCTCCCATCGACCGTCCGTCTTCTTGAGCGCGGCCCGTATTCCCGCGCGGGCCACGGCACCTGTTCCTTGGATGTCGTCATTGAAGCAGCAGGCGCGCGTGCGATGGCCGTCCAGGAGCCGGAACGCGTTCTCGATGCCGAAGTCTTCGAACTGGATGAGCGCCGACGGCCAGCGCCGCTGCACTCCCGCGATGAACGCCTCGACGAGGTCGTCGTACTTTCGGCCCCGCACGCGCGGCCGAGGTTTGCCCAGATACAGCGGGTCGGAGAGGAGCGAGGCATTGTCGGTCCCCACGTCGAGACAGACCGGCAGTATGCGAGCCGGGTGAATCCCGGCTCCTGCCGCATAGAGGATCCCCTTTCCGATCGAGATCCCCATTCCACCCGCTCCGAGATCACCGAGCCCCAGGATGCGTTGGCCGTCGGTAACGACAACGACTTGGATCTCCTGAAAGGGCCAGTTGCCGAGGATCTCATCAACGCGCCCGGCGTCTTCCGGAGTGAAGTACAGACCTCGATTCCGGCGATAGATGTGGCCGAAACGTTGGCATGCCAGACCGACGGTGGGCATG
Source organism: Planctomycetota bacterium (assembly GCA_016190155.1). GTDB lineage: Bacteria > Planctomycetota > MHYJ01 > MHYJ01 > JACPRB01 > JACPRB01. The sequence continues at coordinate 15,918 of JACPRB010000320.1, read as the reverse complement.
TAGACGATGGGAAGGAGCTGTTCCAAACGATCCAGGAGGATTCGGTAGAAGAGCGTTTCGTTCCGATCGAGGAGCGACATCAGATGGATATACCGCTCCAGATCGGTGGTCTTGGCCGCGTAGTTGTCCAGGACGCGCTCGATCTGCTGCTGCATCGTGACGATGCGGGGCGGCAGCAGGCCGTGCAGCCCCAGCGTGTCGCGCTCTTCCTGCGTGAACGCCGTGCCCTTGTTGAACATCGGGAAATCATTGAGCAGCTTCCCTGCGGTCGGTACCTCCAGGTACCTCTCCCCCGTGCGGGGATCGCGGCACTCCCGAAAACCTGGTGCCAATTCGTGCATGCGACGTATCAGAGCGCAAACGGCGGGCCATGCGTGCACGCTTCTGTCCTCGATGATCGATGCGGCGATTTCCTCAGCGGCCTGGGAGATTTCACGTTGAGATCGGAGCCGGAACCCGCAGCCTGACAGCCTCCGGTCAGCGGATGATGCGCCGCCGGTAGGTCCGCGGCACGATCCAGAGCAGGGCCGCGCAGACGGCGATCATCCATGCGGCGCTGACGAGCTCCTCCGTGCCGAAGCGGCTCTGCGCCAGCCCCCGGGTCAGGCGTACTCCGTGATAGAGCGGGGTGAACCACGCGATCTGCGCGCCGTAAGGGAAGCGGTCGACCGGGAAGAAGACGTTCGAGAAGATGAACAGCGGGCTCAGCCAGAGCGTGAAGTAGTAGGAGTACAGGTCGATCGTGTTCACCTTCGACGTGAAGAGCTGGCCGATGAGCGCGAAGAGCGTTCCGATCAGGGCGAGCGCCAGAGGCAGAGCCAGCGCGCCGGGGCCGGAGAGCATCGGAGTGCCGGCCAGCGTGAACCCCGCGAGGATGACGAGGAACGCGAGACCATAGATGAGCGCTCGCGTGACGGCCCAGAGCAGCTCGCCCATCACGATGTCCTCGATCTGGACCGGCGTGGAGAGGAACGCGTCGTAGGTCTTGGCGAAGTGGAGCTTTACGAACATGTTGTAGGTCACCTCGAAGGAGGCGCCGTTCATGGCCGAGGCGGCCATCAGGCCGGGGGCGATGAAGGCGAGGTACGTCGACACGCCGTTCATCCCCTCGCGCACGTAGAACCCCACGCCCAGGCCCATGCCGACGAGATAGAGCAGCGGCTCGAAGAAGTTGGGCAGGATGTTGAGTGTCCAAGTGCGGCGATACACCGTGAAGTTGCGCATCCAGACGGCCCACGCCAGTCGCCAATCGACGCCTCTCGAGGGTGCCATCATTCCTCCAGTCGCCGTCCCGTGATGCGCAGGAAGACGTCCTCGAGCGTCGTGCGTCGCTGGAGGGCGCGGCGGTCGGGCATCAGGTGCGCGGCTTGCGCGATGAGTTGCTCGCCGTGATCCGCGTAGAGCAGCAGGCGGTCGGAGAGCACTTCCACGCGGCGCGCGTGCTGCTTGAGGGCCTCGGCTTCGGTTGGGACGGCGCCGTCGGTCAGCTCGATCTCCACGACCACCGGCGACACATGCCGCGCGATCAGCTCGGCGGGGCTGCCCGCCGCGACGATCTTGCCGTGGTCGATGACGACCAAACGATCGCATAGCCGCTCCGCTTCGTCCATGTAGTGTGTCGTGAGCAGGAGCGTGGCCTGTTGCCTCTTGAGGGCGTTGAGCCGTTCCCAGAGGTCGTGGCGCGCTTGCGGGTCGAGCCCGGTCGTCGGCTCGTCGAGCACGAGGATTTCCGGAGTACCCAGCAGCCCGCGCGCGATTTGTGTGCGGCGCTTGAGCCCTCCGGAGAGCTGCTCCGCGCGGCTGTGCGCCTTCTCCTCCAGGCGCAGCAGCTTGAGGAGCTCGTCGATTCGGCGGGCTGCTTCGGGGCGCGGCAGCTTGTAGAAGCGCGCGAAGACCTCGAGGTTCTGCCGCACCGACAACTCCTGGTCGAGGTTGTCCTCCTGCGGCACGACGCCGATCCTGGCCTTGATGGCGCGGTCGTGGCGGCCGTCGGCCGCTTCCCATCCCAGGATCATGAGGGTCCCGCCGTCGACGGCGGCTGCGCGATAGATCATCCGCATCGTGCTGGTTTTCCCCGCGCCGTTGGGGCCGAGGAAGCCGAAGCACTCGCCGCGGTGGACGTCGAAGTCGATGCCGTCGACGGCCGTGAACGTCCCGTACCGTTTGATGAGTCCGCGCGCGGCGATGACGTTTTCGTTCATGGTTCAGGTTGAGGACCCAGAGGGTAGCGGAGGACCCTGAGAAAGACGAAGAACCAACACCAGAGGACGCTGAGGACGCTGAGAAAAGGGGCCATGCCTGTTCTCATTCATGGGCAACCGCAGAACATACCGCCGGGACGTGCCGAATCAAAGTTCCATTTGGCGCCGCACCGCGGACTCCAAATCTGCGGCGACCCTGATCCACCCGTCCGGATCGTTCCTTACGTCGGCGAAGTGAAGAGGCGGACCCACGGTGAGGGTGATCTTTCCCGGGCGGGGCAGTCTGCGGTGGGGCGGCCAGGCCTCGAATGTCCCGCGCAGCCGGCAGGGCACGACGGGGACGTGCGTTCCGGCCACGAGCATCCCGACGCCTCGCTTGAAGCGGGCCGTGGCGCCGGTGCGCGTGCGCGTCCCTTCCGGAAAGAGGACGTAGCCGCAGGGCTCTTCCATCAGGCGGCGGCGCAACTCCTGGAGGTCCCTGTCTGTGTTTCGACCGGGAGAACCGCAAACTGGATGCCAATCCTTCCCGAAGGATTCCTGCATGGATTGGTGGGATGAATGTGAAGAAGTTTGCTCACCGCTGAACCCGGTGGTGCGCGGAGCTTGTTTGCGGCCAAGACGGAGTATAATTAAGACCAGCTCGTTCGAAGGGGTGGCCGTTCCTACGGCCGGGGAGGACTCGGGAATGCCGCATATCGTATGTGTCGTCCTGCTGGCGCTCCAGCCGCAGCCTCCGGATGACGGCTACGGCTACGATTTCCTGGGCGGGCAGAAGTGGCGTTTGGACGCGGACGTTCCCGCCGCCGCCGCGCAGGACGGCGAGCAGGAGGGCCTTCAGGACGGCGAAGACGAGCGGCTCCTGATCCGCCCGGTCGTGGCGGAACGCTGGCGCACCGAGTGGTTCCCGGCGGAGTCGCTCTACGGCACGTATCTGGCGGATCCGGTCTCGCCCCGCAGCGGCAGCAAGGTGATGATGCCGGTGCGCAAGAAGGACAACATTAGGGTCGAGAATTGCCTCGGCACCCAGCGCACGTTCTTCCGTCGCGCCGATCCCGTGACGCAGGAGGGCTTCGATGTCGGCATCGAGGGCGCGGTGCTCTCGCGTTTCGATTACGACGAGAACTGGGACATCGACGCGGCCGACTACCGCTTCGGCTTTCCGATCGGATACCGCCAGGGTCGCATCTCCGGCAAGTTCCACATCTGGCACCTGACGTCGCATAGGGGCGACGAGTACATGTCGCGCACGGGGTCCAGGGCGATCCGCTATCACAAGGACGAGGTGGCGGTGGCGATGGCCTACGACGTCACGCCGGAGCTGCGGGTCTATGTGGACGCGGGGTGGGGGTTCTACATCGGCACGCCCAACGAGCCATGGCGTTTCCAGCTCGGCTGGGAATGGGTAGGCCAGGGCCTGTGGGAGGACGCCCCGCGCACGTTCGTCGCGTGCGATCTCAAGTGGCGGGAGGAAACGGCCGACTGGGCGCTCAATCTGCAGACGGGGTGGTGGCTCGTGCAGGATGTGCCTGGGACGACGGCCGGAGTGCGGATCCTCCTGGAGTACTATCGCGGGATGGCGGCGCAGACGCAGTTCCCCGACGAGCGGAATCACTATTGGGCGCTGGGGTTCGCCGCCGGGTTCTGAACGCGCGCGGATTGGCGATGGTACGAGTCCGGTTGGGCGCGGGCGCGAGCGCTCCTGCGGCGGTTTTGGTAAACTATGCGCGATGGGGATGCTGGACACCAGCCTGGGGGGGCTAGGAAAGGAATTTCCCGCCACGACCTGGGGCTTGCTTTCGCAATTGCGCGATCAGACGCCCGCGGCTCGACATCCGGCGTACCAGGAGCTCTGCCGGCGCTATTGGAAGCCGGTGTACTGCCATCTGAGGGTCTGCTGGTCCAAGTCCAACGAGGATGCGAAGGACCTTACTCAGGCGTTCTTCCTGTGGCTTTTCAAGGATGGGGCGCTCTCGCGATACGACCGGCAACGAGGGAGCTTGCGTCGCTATCTCAAGGTTCTGCTCAGACGGTTTGTGGGACACGCCGAGCGCGCGCTCGTGCGGCTGAAGCGAGGGGGCGACGTTTGCATCCTCAGTCTTGAAGATCTTTCATCGGCGGATTCGCTGGATGTCGGCCGCGTCGGGCCGTCCGAGGAGGTCTTCGATCGCGAATGGACCCTCGCGGTCGTGGCGGAGGCCGTGAAGCGAGTCCGGGAACGGCTGACGAAAGAGGGACGCGGCGGGCTCATGCTCGTCTATGAGGCCTATGATCTTTGCGAGGACGCGCGCCAGCCCACGTATGCCGAGCTGGCGCGACGCTTCGACTTGACCGAGGGACAAGTGCGACATCAGCTGCATGAGGTGCGCGGAGCGGTTCGCGAGGAGATTCTGGGGGAGCTCCGGCAGATGACGTCGAGCGAGCAGGACCTTCGGGAGGAGTGGAATGCCCTCTTCGGAGCCTGAAGGGCCTCTGGAGCGCTTTCGTCGCGGCTTTCGGGAGTACGAGCAGGAAAGCGGACCGCCGTCGTTTCATCCCCCCGACATCATGTTGGGCCGGTACGCCGTGGAAGCGTCCTTGGGCGAAGGGGCGTCCGCCACGGTCTACCGCGCCACCGATCGCCAGCTCGGCCGTGCCGTGGCGATCAAGGTCTTGAGGTTGAGCGATGAATTCGGAAGTCAGCTCCGCGCCCGCTTCGAGCGCGAAGCTCGGGCGGCCGCCGCGCTGACGCATCCCAATCTGGTGGTCGTGCACGATGTCGGCGAATGGGGCGGCCGGCCGTACCTCGTGATGGAGCTCGTGGAGGGGGCGCCTCTCGACCGGCTTCTCGAAACGCGGTCGCTCACGCGCGACCGGATGCTGCGCGTGTTGGAGAAGGCGGCGCGGGGCGTGGCGGCGGCGCATGAGCGTGGGATCGTGCACCGCGATCTCAAGCCTTCCAACATCTTGGTCGGGGCGGACGGCGAACCGAAGGTCGCGGATTTCGGATTGGCGCAGCAGATGGGATCGGACGCGCGCCTGACGCGCACCGGCTCCACCGTTGGCACGCCGCTCTACATGGCGCCCGAACAGATCCGTGGGGGTGGAGGCAAGGCCACTCCGCGCACGGACGTCTACGCGCTCGGCGCCATCCTCTACGAGATGCTCGCGGGACGCCCGCCCTTCGCGTGTAAGGAAGAGGTGACGATCTTCGAGCTCTACGAGCGGATTCTCATCCGGGAACCCGTGCCTCCCAGCCGGTGCATGTCCGACGTGCCGTCCGATCTCGAGTCCGTCTGCATGAAGGCGCTCGAGAAGGTCCCCGAGTTGCGGTACGCCGACGCGGGGGAGTTCGCCGACGAGCTGGCGCGGCACCTGGCTGGGGAACCGGTTCGGGCGGCGCGGCTGTCCGCTCCCAAGAAGACCTACCGATGGGTCCGGAGGCGCTGGCGGGGCATCGCCGGCACCGCGGCGGTCGCGGCGCTCCTGCTCGGCTCGAGTGCGTGGATCTTGGGCCGCATCGTTCGGGATCGCGCGCGAGTGCGGGAGTTGGTGCGCCGGGGCGACGCCCGGGCGGCGCAGGGACGGCATCAGGACGCGCGGGACGCCTATCGCGCGGCGCTGGCGGTGGAGGAGGGCTGCGAAGAGGCGCGGGCCGGCTTGAGGCAGGCGGAGACGCGACTGCGCGAGACGGCGGCCGCCCGCAAGGAGGCGGAGGAGCTGCTGGACCGCGGGCGTCCGGGCTTGGATGAGGCCTTCCTTTATCTCTACGACGCCGGATTGAGTTACGACGAGCTGGTGCGCCGCGTCGATCGTGGCCAGGCGTTGATCGAGGAGGCGGTGAAGAAGGCGCCCGACCTTCGGATGGGGCACTACCTGCTGGGCCGGGCCTGGGAACTCAAGGGGTGGCACGATCGGGCCGAGGCCTGCTGGAAGAAGGCGATCGAGCTGGATTACGATTTCGTTCCCGCCCGCGTGAGCCTGGCGCGCCTCCTTCTCGTGCGGGCGGATCTGGCGGCCATGTGCGGGTCGCTCGAAGAGCAGCAGGAGGCGCTGCCGGAGATCCAACGTTTGGTGCGGGAGGCGGGCGTGCATGTCGACATCGCGGCCACCCGGAAGAGGGACGCCGACGATGAGATGCTCATCGAGCTCGTCGCCGCCATGCGGGAAGTGAACAACCGCGATTCCGCCGCGGTACGCGCCCGCGTCGCGTCCGCGGTTTCTCGCTTTGCGGGGCGCAAGGGGCTCGAGGAATTCCATTGGGTCGAAGCCCGGGTCTCTGAAGGGCGCGAGAAGCTCGAGTGCCTGGAGCGCGCCCTCGATCTGCGGCCGCGCTATCCGATGGTGCTCATCGAACGCGCGGTGGCGCGCCTGGCCGTCTCGGACTTGGACGGCGCGTTGAGCGACCTCGACACCGCGATCCTCGTCAATCCTCGCATCGCGGAGGCGTACTACGACCGCGCCTTGGCCCACGACGCCCGCGGCGCGTCCGCCGCTGCGCTGGCCGACTACAGCCGGGCGCTCGAGCTCAAGCCGACGTTCTCCATGGCCTACAACAATCGCGGTGTCCTGCGCAGTCGCATGCAGGACCTGGACGGCGCGATCGCCGATTGCAGCGAAGCGATCGCCTCCAATCCGCGCCTGGCGAGTGCCTACTACAACCGCGGAAATGCCCGGCGGGAACGGCGGGAGTGGGAGGCGGCCTGCGCCGACTACGACGAGGCGTTGCGGATCCGTTCCGGTTTTCCCGAGGCGCTGTACAACCGAGCGCTCGCGCGCGCCAACCTTGGGCGATTCGACGAGGCGACGGCCGATGTGGAGAAGGCGCTCGCGATCGCCCCTTCGGGATGGCCTACCCGCGGGGAGGCGGAAGGGGTTCTGGCGCGTCTGCGGATGGAGCGGCGATGAGGGCGGTCTCTGGTCCGTCCCCGGCGGCATAGAGGGCCTGTTCTCCGAGCGCCTCGACGCGATCCAGCGGGATCGTGGTCTTGCCGACTTGCCGAGGGCCCGTGAGAATCTGAATTCGAGAGGGGGCCGCTTCCTGTGATCAAAACGCCAGGCGATCCGCCTTCGCTTTCGCGTCGTTTTCGAGGTTTCGCGAGCTACCGCGGATGAGTCGCCCGCAAGGAAAGGACTTTGTACGGGCGACTCGATCTGCCGTCTCTCCCTTTCTTACACATCCTGTGTTGCGGGCACCTAAAAATCCATCTGCACCCGGACGAGGAACCCCGGCAGCGAGTCCTCCGCGTCGCCCGCGGTGAACGTGACGTCGTCGTCGAAGCGCTCCAGGATCACGTTGGGCGAGACTCGGACGTTCTGGGTCGGCCACCAGTTGACGCCGAGGGTGAACGTCGTCACGCCCCGGCTCTCCGTCGCGGCGGATGCCAAGCCCAGGTCGAAGATCTCGTCGTCGATCTCCAAGCCCGCCACGCGGAAGGCCAGCTCCACAGCGCCCCACGTACCCTTGGAGAGGTCGAAGGGTTCGGCGGGTGTTACGCGGTTCTCCTGCGCCTTCTTCTCGCCGGTTACGATCCACGTGAAAGCCGCATACCATGCGGTCGCCGCGATCTCCTCGTCCGAGAACGCGGGACCGTCCACCTCGTCGGCGCGCTGGGCCCATTCCATTCGCAGGCCATACGGACCATACGCCCACGACAGCTCCGCGCCGAGCCGTACGCGCTCGCCGTCGAGGAAGGTGCTCGCGAGCGTCGTGTCGAGAAAGAGGACGCCCAGTTCCGGCGTCGAGAAGTCGAGCGCGGTGGGGGCCGCCACGCGATCCAGTCGACCGAGAGAGCCGGCCACGCCGACGCGCAAGCCCTGGATGGGAGAGAGTCTGAGTCGCGCGGCGACGTCCTTCTCGTCGTTGCCGTCGAGGATGGCCCGGCCTTGGCCGTTGAAGACGCTCAGCTCGTAGTCGAAGACGCCGTCGAAGAGACGGCCTCCGACCATGACGCCGATATCGCGCGCGGGCACGAGGCGGTTGAGCGCGGAGCGTTCCGCGAAGTCGATGAAGCGCGTGCTGGTCGTCTCTTCCTGGCTGAACGGCTGTTTGAATTGGCCGACGCGGAGATTGAACTCGGGGGTGTGCTTCCAGAGCACCCAGGCGTCCTGGAGCGTGCCCGTGGTGGACGAGGCGGCGCCGGTGGGGAAGTCGGTCTGCACCTTGACCTCCCATTCCTTCCAGAACGTGAAGGTCGCTTCGAGCCGCGCCTGGCGGATGAAGAAGGTGTCGCTCGAGGCGCGCGCGCCTTGTTCGGGGCGATCGACGACGTCGCGGAAGTGGGTGACGAGCCGGCCGCCGATGTGGCCGTCGAAGTTCCCGTCGGACGACTTGAAGTGCAGCCCGTCCTTGAAGGAGGCGGAGATCGTCGGCTCCTCTTGGGACTGTGCTTGGGCGCGCGCGCAGGCGACAAGCAGGACCCCGGTCGCAAGCAAGTGTTTCATGCGACCAAGGTAGGAAGAGACGGTAAGCCGCGCGTGAAGCGCTTGTTAACGTTGCGTTCAGATGGAGGACCCAGAGGGGGACAGAGGACGCAGCGCAGCCGTGCCGCAACCGGAGTACTCGGAGGGGACCAGAGAACCCTGAGAAGAATCCAACACCAGAGGACGCTGAGGACGCAGAGAGTCCTTTCGAAAACGGACGCAACCGCTTAAGGCCGAGCTGGTTGTCTGAGTGCCACGGAAGATCTTCGCGTCGCGAGAAGATGTGGATCGTGAGTAGTGCAGGGGAAGACCAGAACCAACACCAGAGGACGCTGAGGACGCAGAGAAGAATGCGGGTAACCGTTCACCGCAGAGCGCGCAGAGGGCGCGGAGAAGACGCAGAGTCCCGGAGGAGTGAAGGAAGTCGGCGCATCCGAATCGGCCCAAAGAGGCCCCAGAAGCGCTCGTTCTTCAGTTGGAGCGTTTTCTCCGCGCTCCCCTCTGCGTTTCTCGGGGCGCTCTGCGGTGAACGCTTACTCCGTGGTTTTCCTCTCCGGAACGCCTTCAAGACTGTTACCGGCGGGCTTTGGTCTTCTTGGCCTTTTTCGCGGTTTTCTTCGCCGCCGGTTTCGCGCAGGAGCACTCGCAGCATCCCGTCATCGCCGCCGGCTTCAATTCGCAGAGATAGTGCGGATTGCCTTCGGGATCTTGGAAGATCGCCAGCTTCACGTACTCGCAGTCCATCACCTTCCCTTGGAAGGAAACGCCGCGTTCGCGCAGCTGGGCCACGGCGGCGTCGATCTTCTCGACCATGAGTCCGATGGACAAGCCCTTGGGCTCGCCTTCGGCGGCGGGGCAAATGCCGATCGTCAGGCCGTCCGTGCCCACCTCCGCCCAGACGTTGCCCGCTCTGTACTTCAGCGGCAGATTGAGGGTCTTCGTATAGAATTCGACGGCGCGTTCGAAGTCGCCGACGTACACGGTGACGTTTCCGCTCTTGAACATGTTCGTTCCTCCGGTATGGGAGGGGATTGTACCCGGCCGTTTCGGGAGCCGTAAAGTTACTTCAGCAGGATGGCCGCGCCCGATCCCCGCAGGACGCGCGTCTTCTGCTCATCGTCGAGCGGCAGGGAGTCGGCGAGCTTCTTCTCCGCCTCGATTTGCAGGTCCAGGAGTTTGATGCGAAGCTCCGCCTCGCGCTCCTTGGTGGGGTCTTTCTCGTAACGCGCCGTGACCTGCGCGAGGCGCTCCACGTATTCCGCGGCGACGATATCGACCGTCGCGGCGTGCTCCTTGGACAGCTTGAAGGTCTCCATCCAATGGGTCACGACTCCTTGATGAGCGGTATCCGCGGGGAATGTCTTCTCGGCGTAGCCCTGAATTCCAAGCCTGAACGTCGGCGTCACGAGGTTTGCCAAGTGTTCGTATTGCTCGGGCTGGAGCACTTCACGCGTCTTCGTCAGGAGCGCCAGGTTCTTCTGGATGCCGTTGCGGAATTGCGCCAGTCGGCCGTCATCGGGGCTCGCCCCTTCGGAAGATAACGGATCTATCTGCCGCAGCTTCGCGAGCTGAGCTTCGGTGAGGGGCTGTCCCGCCAGGACCTTGAGGAACGCGTCGGCAAAGTACTGCTGGACGAGCTCGTTCTGGTAGACGTTCATCCAATCCTTTGTGTCCAGCCCTAGCGCGTCGGCCAGTTCCATTGCCTTCTGGTTGAATTGCGAGAGCCCGGCGAGGTTCTCGGGCGAGAGGTTCGGCGGGCGGCCCTCACGCACGGCTTGGTCGAGCTCGCACGCGTACTGGATGAAGGCGCCGCACCCCTTGTCCCAGGCAACCGCCCGCAGCTTGGCCTCGAACTCCGGCCCTCGCTCCGTCTTCCAATCGATCGGCTGTTTCGACTCCGGCTTGACCGGAGCGGGGAGCTTCGCTTCCGCCGTTTCGGCCCGGGCCGTTTGTGCCGCAAGCTGTTCGCGCAGGGACTCGACCTCCCGGCGCAGCCGCTCCGTCTCGCGCGCCGACAGGACTTGCGGGGCTCCGCCGGTCCGCGCGACGGCCGTCTTGCCGCCCTCGAGCCGGGCCTCGCCCTGCGGGGTGCGGAACACGACGGTGCCGACGATGACCGCGACGCCGACGGCGATCGGAGCGCCGATTGCGAGTGCCTTGTTCATGTCCTTCTCTCCTTCCCAAACGTCGACCAGAAATTCGGTGCCCAACACGGTGACGGTGCCGACAGGCGTGACGACGAAAAACCTTTCCTTGGACGGCGTGACGACGAACCGGCCTTGGCCCGCGTGGAGCTCGAGGGCGGCGCGTTCGCCGCGGCGGCCGCCGAAGGTGGCCGAGGTGCCCGGCGCGAGCGTCGCGCGGCTGGCGTCGTCGAGCACGATCTCGGCTGTTTGCGATCCTTCCACGCGGAAGATCTGGCCTTCGAGGAGCGTCGCGGGGGCGCGTTGTGGCTCCCACCGATCGCCGTGGCGCACGGCGATCTCGCCGCGAACGAGCCCGCGCGGGGACGGCGCGAGGAGTCGGACGCCGATCGCGATCACGACCGCGGCGGCCGCGGCGAGGAGGAGCCCGCGTGGCAAGCGTCTCGGCCGGAGGATACGCGCTTCCAGGCCTGGGGCGGCGATACGGTCGAGGGCTTGCGCGAGTTGGGGACGTTCTTCCTGGAAGGTGCGGACTTTCGCGGCGCATTCGGGGCACTCGCGCAGGTGGGATTCGACGTCCCGGCGCTCCTGGTCCTCGGCCAGGCCGTAAGCGTAGTAGGTCGCCAATTCGTCGTCGAGGTGGCGCATCATGGCTTGGCCTCCGCGGATCCGAGACGTTGCCGGACCATGGCGAGCGCGCGGAAGAGGATGACGCGCACGGCGTCGGGCTGGACCTCCAGCAGCGCGGCGATGTCGGCATTCGCCAGGCCTTCACGGAACTTGTAGAGAAGGGCCAGACCGTAGCGTTCGGGCAGGTTCTCGATGGCCTGCCGGATGCGGTCGATGTCGTCGTGGGGAGCGGTGAGAGCTTCTTGGGGTTGGGCGGCGGCTTCATGGCGCGCGCGGCGCCGGCGCGAGCGGGTGAAGTTGTAAGCGACGTTCGTCGTCATCTTGAACAACCACGGGGCGAAGGGCCGCCCCTCTTCGTGTTTGGAAAGCTCCTTGAGGAGCCGCAAGAAGACCTCCTGGCAGGCGTCCTCGGCATCGGCGGAATCTCGCAGGATCTGCCGGCAGATGGCGTAGACGGGTCGCGTGAAGCGCCGGACCAGCCCATCGAGGCACATCCGGTCGCCGCGCTTGGCGGCGGTGGCCATCTCTTCGTCGGACGGGTGGGCCGGGTGCATTTCATGAATCCTAAGGGACTACACCGGTCCTTCGCCCGGCGTTACAGCTTAATTCGGAACCCTCAGGACGCGATACCCTCGCCCCGCGCTGCCGGCCGGACCCACGCTGACGCGCTGGAGGGTGTAGGAGCCGTTGACATTGCGGCGGACGAGCAAGCCGATCTCTCCTTCCGCCGGTTCCTTGAATTGCGCCTGGACGGCGTCTTGCGCGACGATCTCGAGGGCGTTCGTTCCCGCCGCTTTGCGCACTTGGACGGCGGGGCTCTCGAACAGGAGGCCCTTTCCGGGCGCCAGCAGGAGTTGTCCCGTGGGCCGCACCGTCAGGTCGCCCGGGCTGGAGAGCTCGCCCCAGACTCGAAGATGTCCGCCGACCTCGAACGTGTCGTCCGTTCGAAGAGTGTCCGCGGCGGAGCGGTAGAGGTTGACGTCGGGAACGATGTTGCCCGGGCCAAGCACCAGGCCCGCGCCGCCGGGGAAGCCGTGGGCGATGGCGAATCGCTCCTGGGCGTCTCCGTGGGAGAGCGTCCGCAGAGGCCTGATGTTGCCGGAGGAGAACCAGTTCCGGTTCTTCGTGTAGCGCAGGGGAAGGCCGCTGGGATTGTCGATTACCCTCCCGATCGAGCCCCACCACGAGAGCTCGAGGTCCAGGTGTTCGGTGCCCGTGGCGGCAGCGCCGAGCTCCACGGCCACGTTGCCGGTCGATCCCGTTTGGCCTTCCACGGCGAGCTCGAATCGGCTCATGTTGACGTCGCCGTCGATCACGAGCGCCTTCTGATTGCTCTGCAGCCAGATCGTGAGATTGTCGAAGTGGGAGCGGTACACCTGGGCTCCCGAGTCGATGTGGACGCCCACGGCGCAGCCGTTGATCGCGACGTTCCTCATCTGGTTCTGGCCGAAGGAGCCGGTTCCCTGGATTCTGCGGTAATGGATGCCTTTGAGGGAGCAATTGCGGACGGTCACGTCCTGCAGGGCGGTGCCTTCCACGAAGTTGCCCGGCAGGTTGGATTCGAGGAGGATGCCGGTCGCGCAGTTCTCCACCGTCACCTTCCGCAGGACGGACCAATTGGTGTCCTCGAGTTCGACGCCGACGGTGCCCGCGCCGTTTTGTCCGTCGACGATGAGGCCGTCGATCGTGACACCGCGAGCGCCGGACATGCCCTGGTTGATCTTGATCGCCGGCTGGCCGGCGCCGGCGAGGATCTTCGCGCCGTATCCGATGAGGTGGATGGGCTTGTTGGCGGTGATGGCGATGGTTTGGGCGTACAGGCCGGGCGGGATGACGACGACGCCGCCGCTGGGGGGAAGGCTATCGACGGCATCCTGGAGAGAAGGGTATTGGCCGGCGTTCCGGATACCCGCGAACTGGGCGGGCTCCTCCTGCAAAGGGGCGGCGGCCACGGCGACGAACGACACCAGAACAAGCGCCCACGCGGTGCGGGCCATACAAACCTCCTCGACGACAAAGAATCGATTCAAAATTGTACTGATTCCGGAGGTGGAGCGCAACCGACAATATTGGGGCCTGAACCGCGAAAACGCGCGATTTTCGCCTGGCACACCGATTGCGAGATGAAGGACGTGTCGAGAGTGTTGGTCATTACCGATGCACCCAAGACCGCGGCGCTCGTGCCGTTCGGGTTGGCGCTTCTGGGCGCCAAGTGCGACGTGGCGGCGTCGCTTTCCGAGGCGATGGCGCGGCTGGAAGAGAACTTATACGTCGTGGCGGTGGTGGATTTGCGGTGGGGGATTCGTGGGGCGGCGGCGCTGGCGTCTTGGATAAGAGCCCACCTCGTCCATCGAGGCATTCGTCCCGTGCTTGGGGCGGAGACGCCCTTGGCGGAATGCCTGGAATCCGGCTTCTGCCTGTCGTCGGCCGTATTCCTGAGGGGCGACTTCGATCTGTTCGATCTCAGAGAAGCCATTGGAGGGGCAGCGCAGCGGGTTGCCTGAAGCCATGGTCGTGTCGCATGCTACGGCCCGCATCCTGATCGTCGACGACGACGTCCATACGGGTCAGTTGATCTCGACCCTGCTGAAGAACGCGGGATTCGAGACCGTTCAGGCCACGGCGTACTCGGAGGGCGCGCGCATCCTCGAACAGGAATCGTGCGATCTGGTGGTCAGCGACCTATATCTGGACGGCGGGAAGACCGGCCTGGAGTTGCTTCAGCGAGCGGCCTCGCGCGTCCCCTTCGTCCTCATGACGGGGCAGGCGGACCTGGAGACGTCGGTCGAGGCGATGAACTTCGGGGCCGTCGGTTATCTGTCGAAGCCCATCGAGGTCGATCAGCTTCTCACGACGGTGCGGCGAGCGCTGGAGGTGAAGCCGTCGGGGTGCGCGGGGCCGGTCGCCGCCGCGCGCGAACCGAGGCTCGTCGGACGAACCGCCCCCATCGTTCGCGTATACAACGGCATCGCTCGGGCGGCCCGATCGGACTGCGCCGTGCTGATCCTGGGGGAGCAAGGCGTGGGCAAGGAGCTTGTGGCGCGGGAGATTCATCGCCGGAGCGCGCGGTCGGTGGGGCCGTGCGTCGCCTTCGACTGTTCGGGGCTTTCGTGCGACGAGTTCGAGCAGGTCTTCTTCGGCGACAGTCGGCTGAGCCGCCGCGGGGGGCTTCTGGAAGCGGCCGCCGGCGGGACGCTCATCCTCGAGCATGTCCACGAGCTGCCGGTCGCCGCGCAACTGATTCTGGCGAGGAACGTCCGGCAGGAGGATGTGCGTCTCATCGCCACGGTGCGCGGCAAGACGCCGGGCACTCTGGGCCTCGAGGAAGAGCTTCAGGTCGCCTTGAGCGTTCTGCGGATCGAGGTGCCTTCGCTCGCCGAGCGGATGGAGGATCTGTCGCTCATCGTGGAGGAGCTGCTCGGCGGGCTCGAGAAGCGCGTCGGCCGTCCTCTTCGGATCGCGGACGGCGCGCGCGAGTTGCTCCGGGCGCGTGCTTGGCCTGGGAACGTGCGCGAGCTGGCGCACACGCTGGAGGCGGCGGGCGTGGCCGCTCCCTTCGGCGAGATCCAAGAGGAGGATCTGAACGCGGTGTTCGAGCGCCGGGACTTGACGGAGCGCGCTCCCCAGCCGGCCGTCTCCGACATGCTTCCCGCCGCCAGGATCAAGGGATACGTGCTGCAGCGGCAGTTGGCGCGCACGGAGTTCAGCGACGTGTGGTTGGGGGTGCAGTCGAGCACGGGACGCAAGGTCGTCGTCAAGTTCGTTCGGGGCCTGCAGGGCGAGGTGGCGGAACGGTTCCGGCGGGAGTGCCGGATTCAAGCCTCGTTGAGGCACCCGCGGATCCCCGTGGTGTACGAGGCGGGCGTCGAGGAGCAGGCGCCTCACAGCCATTATCTCGTATCGGAGTACGTCGAGGGAGCGCCCTTGGGGGCGTACAACCGTTTCCTCATGTCCCATTTGGACGAGCCGGCGCGCCTACGACACGTTGTGCAGCTGATCGTTCAAGTGGCGGAGGTGTTGGATCATCTTCACCGGTGCGGTCTGGTGCATCGGGACGTGAAGCCCGCGAACATCCTGGTCACGCAGAAGCGGGAGGCGTACCTCATCGATTACGGGCTGGCCAAGTCGCTCAACGGTTCCGACGAGATGACGGTGGCCGGTTTGGTGCAGGGGACGGTTCCGTTCATGTCGCCGGAACACGTGATCGGCGACGTGCGCGGCATCGACGGCCGGTCGGACGTTTGGAGCTTGGGAGCCACCCTGTACCAGTTGTTGACCGGCCAGCATCCGTTCGGCGGGGGAGAGTTCGGGGAAGTCGCCTTGCGCATTCGCATGACGGAGCCGGCGCTGCCGAGTTCGCTCAATCCGCACATCTCCGCGTCGTTGGAGCAGGTCATCATGCGAGCCCTGGAGAAGCTGCCGGAACAGCGGTTCGCCGACGCCGGGGAGTTTCAGAAGGCCTTGGAAGCGGCGCTGGCCGGTGCCGACAACGTGGTCGCGAGCAGATAACCGTTCATCCGTTCACCGCCGGCCGCACACGCCCT
>JACPRB010000314.1 GCA_016190155.1 Planctomycetota bacterium | reverse complement strand
GGCCAGGATCGCCCCCAGGATTCCCACGAAGACGAGCAGTTCGACGTAGCCCGTCCAACCCAGGTCCACCGCCGCGGCGGCCCAGGCGACGATGAAGACGGCCTCGACATCGAAGACGACGAAGAACATCGCCACGAGATAGAACTTCGCGGAGAGGCGCGGCCTCGCGGAACCGGTCGGGAGGATGCCGGACTCATAGGGCTGGCCGGTGGCCCGCTCGCGATGGCGCTCTCCGAGGACCCAGGAGAGTCCCACCATGGCGGCCACGAGGGCAACCACCGCGCCCGCATACAACGCCAGCGCTCCCAGAGAGTCCGCCCGCACCCCTTCCTCCATATGTTCTATCACGTGTGAACATACAGGCACGGCGCGGCGACGTCAACCCCTGCCTGGAACGACATATTGATGCCTGGCCCACGCTCGGCTATGATCACATTAGCCCGGTGGAGCAAACGGGAAACACGATCCGTGCTGAGGAGTCTGTCGTGGCACTCAAGGCCGAACGCGAGGTTTACGCCGAAGTCCGGTTTCCATTCAAGTTCATCTTCTACCGAGAAGATGACCGCTGGGTGGGGCACTGCCTCGAAACCGACACCGTTGTCGAAGGGAAGAGTCCGGCGGATGCCGTTCGCAATCTCAAAGACGCTCTAGAGCTTCAGATCACGGACGCGCTTGCCAAGAAAAACCTGAGCACTATCTACAACCCCGCCCCCCGCGAGTATTGGCAGATGCTCCCTCAGGCGATCGAGATGGTGCACGTTCGGCGTTTCGAGGATGTGAAGACGCTCTTGGATCAACTGGGGGAGAAGCTCGTCAAGATGATCCATTCGCGGAGAGAAGGTGGAGCGAAGAATCAAGTATCGTGACCTTCTCCGCTGCGTGAAGAAGTACGGCATCGTAGAGGAGCCGGGGCGCGGCAAGGGTAGTGAGCGGTGGTGGCACTACACGCCGAGCTGAGACGGATATCCGGTTACGTGCCATGGCGAAGGCTACGAACTGGGCAGAGGCCCCGTGAAGACCGTACGAAGGCGTTTCAAGCTCACGCCCGAGCACAGTCATTCAAACCACGAGTTCTACGACACGTGAAATCCCGTCGTCCGACATGTCCGAACGCTACTTCCCCACCGGCGCGCTCCCCACCACTTTCACCATGACCTTCTTGCATTCCGGACACTTCGCCGGCTCCAGAGCCACCTTCTCGGGATGCTCCACGCAACTCAGCCGGATGCGACCCCGCGACGGCGCCAGATACACGTCCGTCGTTTCCACTCCCGCCGCCTCCTTGACCTGAGCCAGCGTGGGCTGGCGCGGCCCGTCGAAGGCCGCGGAGAACCCCGTCGGTGTCGTCCACAGCGACGCCAACCGGCCGAGCTTGCCCAACGCCTCCTTGAGCTTGCCCTCCTCCGGCGCCTCGGCGGTCTTGAAGAAATGCACCTGCGCCAGCGGCAGGGAGTCATCCACCTCGTACTTCGTCCCCATGGAGCTGCCCATCCCGGCATTGGCCTCTTCCAACGCCTTGTCGATCGCCGACATCGCCAGCGAATTCCATCGCTTCAGCGCGATCTCCGCGCCGTACAACGCCCCCTTCTTCCGCAGCTTCACCGACTCTACGACCTCGATCTTCTTGAGCGCCTGCTGAACCGGCCCCTCGCAACAGGGCGCCACAAGGCCCTTGAGAGGAACGGTCACTTCCAGACGATCCTGACCCTGGACGCAAACGACCGCCATCAACGCGGCAACCACGATGGTCATAAAACGTTCCTTGTCTATTTCTTCTCCACCATCTCCATACCGCACTTGGGGCAGTTTCCCGGGGATGGCGCCGTCGCACACCCCATCGGACAGGCGTACTGCTTGCCGGCCACCGGAGCCGCCGTCCCGCTACCCGCCTTCGACGCCGGCACCCCGCACCCCACCGAAGCCAAAACCAGGATCCCGGCCGTCAATCCGACGATGAACGTCTTCATCTATTGCTCCTTCAAGTTGATGGGACACACGCACAATGAATCCGCGCGCAAGTTCGTCACCTCCTCCTGCAACGTCTGCCGGTCGCGCCGCTCGTCCACAAGCGCCTGATACCGCACGCGCAACTCCTGGTGCGACAGCGGCCTGCCGTCGAAAATGCGATCGGCTGAACCTTCCAGCCTCCGGAGCGCCCGCTCGGCGATGCGAGGAATAAAGCAGCCCAGCAGCGGCATCGCCTCGAGCAACGTCGCCCGCGACACCCCGGGATCGATCACCAGTTCGAGCGTCCGCCGGAACGCCCCCGCCGTGTCGACCTCGGCGAACGATGCCCGAATATTTCCAAGCCGCTCCCGATCCACCTCCCCCGCCGAGGGCGCCGCGACCGCGCGCGTCACGCTCTCCTCCAAACCGTGAATGAGCAGGGTGTTGACCGCCTCGACGAATCTCTCCCATCGGAAATCCGCGTGCTTCTCCGCGCGAGCGTACGTGTAATAAATGTGGAAGCGCCAGAAATCCCCCTCCAGAACCGACAGCGCCTCCTTCAGCCAGATGCCCGTGCCCGTCGACTTCGAACACACACCGCCCTCGTAGATCAACACCTCGTTGGGCAGGAGCGTCCAGTGCGACACCGAATGCCCCTTCTCGGCGGCCAAGAGGAGCGACGGCAAGAGCACCCCGTAGAACGGAACGCCGTCCATCCCCAGGAAGAAGAGCTTCCGCGTCGCCGCGTCCTTCCAGAGTTCCTCCGGCGCCCCGGAGATCTTGGCCAGAAGCGAATCCGCCCACGAGTACACCGTGCGCTCGCGCTCCGACTCCACCAGCGGAATGCCCCAGGAGGTGTCGCGTGTCAACGTCACCTCCGGGATGTCGCGGAACGTCTCCTCCACGCGCCGAACGACCTCCGCCTGATTCCGCCGATCGGACCCGACGTGCGGCATGATCCGTAACCGGTACGGCGACACCGGCAATACCCAATGCTCGCGCGCCCGGAACTCGACCGTTTCCCCGCACAGCGCACAGCGCCCATCACGCATCGAAGCGATCATCTTCCCGCACGCCCTCTTGTTGCCGCACTGACCGCCGTAGGTCGTATCCCCGCAGTGCGGACAGCGCCCCTGCAAGAAGCGATCAGGCAGGTGCTTGGAGCACCGCGGGCAGTACGGCACTTCGACCGGCTTCGCCGAGACCTTCCCCCGCTCCCGCAACTCGAGCAGGAACGACCGCACGAACTCCTTGTGGCGCGGGTCGCTCGTGCGCCCGAACGAATCGACCGAGATCCCCATCGCCTTCAAGAGCGGCACGGTCTCACGGTATTTCTCGTCGACTAGTTCCTGCGGACGCTTTCCCAACCCCTTGGCCACGAATTCGACGCGCGAACCGTGCTCGTCGCCTCCGCACAGGTAGAACACCTCGTCGCCGCGAGAGCGAAGGAACCGTGCGGTAACGTCCGCGAAGAGCATCGGAACGCAGTTGTGCAAGCCCGGCACGTCGTACAGGTACGGCCACCCCGCGCTGACGAAATAACGCATCGTGGGCTCCTCAATGAACCGCGTCCACAATCCGGCACAACGCGTCGACGGCCGCTTCGACTTGATCGAGGGTCGTGAAGTACCCGAACGAGAAGCGAACCGCTCCCTTGTGCTCCGTGCCGAGCTTCCGATGCGACAAGGCCGAGCAATGCAGCCCCGCGCGCACCATGACGCCGAACTTGCGGTCCAGCAGCCGCGCGACATCGGCGGCTTCCAGACCCTCCACATTCAGCAGGGTGATGCCGACCTTCCTCTCCGCGTCCGGCGGACCATACAGGCGCACACCCCGCAGCCCGCGAACCCGATCCATGAACCGAGCGTTGAGCTCCCGCTCCCGCGCGTGAATGCGATCCACGCCCGTCTCTTCGATGAACCGGACTCCCGCCAGAAGCCCCGCCAGTCCCGCGGAATTGAACGTGCCCGGCTCATAGCCCTCGGGCATCACGTCCGGCGGATCCAACTCTTCCGAAGAGATGCCCGTTCCGCCGTGCTTGAGCGGCTGAACGACTACGCCTTCCCGCACGTACAGGCCTCCAGTTCCGGGAGGCCCGAGCAACCCCTTGTGCCCGGTGAAGGCCAGCAGATCGATGCCCATCGCTTCCACGTCGATCGGGAGGACTCCCGCGCCCTGCGAGGCATCCACCAGGAAAGCGACCTCGCACCGGCGCGCGACTCGTCCGATCTCCTCGACAGGTTGGATCGTGCCCAGGACGTTGTTGGCATGAACGCAGCAGATCATGCGTGTATCGCTCGTGACGGCCTCTTCGACGAGGCGTGGATCCACGAATCCTTCGGGGCCGCTCGGCACGATCGTCACCCGCACCCCCCGACTCTCGCGAAGCCTCCACAGCGGCCGCACGAGCGCGTTGTGCTCGAGATCCGTGACGACGACGTGATCCCTCTCCCGCAGCGCCCCTTGAACGGCCAAGTTCAACGACTCGGTCGAATTGCACGTGAAGATCAACCGCGTCGAGTCGCGAATCCCGAACAACCGGGCCAGCGCCTGTCGCGCCTGCAAAACCACCGTGTCGGCCTCGCGCGCTTTTCGATGAGAAGCCCTGGAGGGGCTTCCTCCGCAACATCGAAGGTAATGATCGACGGCGCGATAGACGACCTCAGGTTTCGGGAACGTCGTCGCCGCGTTGTCCAAGTAGATTCCCGTTTCCATCTCCGCTCTCCATGAACGCCGCCTATTAAACGATTCCCGACTCGCCGCTATTCACCCGGCCGGCAGGAAGTCATGGGGCCCGCCGCACTCGCAAGGTATAATGGGTCCATGGCGGACCCGAAATCATCCCCCGGACTGATCCCTCAACCGGGAGCGGACACGAAGATCGTGTCGGGCCCGGCGCCCAAGCCGGCACCGGACGGCAAGTCCAGCTCCGTCGTCGACACCCGCCATCGCGTCGTGGGCTACGCCCGCCAAGCGGAGTCCGTCATCCGCATCGTGGCCGACTTCGAGAAGGAACGCGCACGCCAGGAGTACATGGCGCGCTACAAGAACCTCGCCGCCGTCGAAAGCGATCCCGAGTTCCAGATTCGTCTGCGCGAAATCGACCGGGAGATGGAGCGCAAGAAGAACGACCTGCAGGCGGTCATCAAACTGATCACCGATCACGAGCAACTCCTCGGCCAGCTGGCCGCCCAGGAGAAGGCCCTGGAAGCGCGCGATCAGAAACTCCGGGACCGTGAACTCCGACTCAAGAACGCCGAAGCCGAGGTCGATCGGCGCGCCGCCGACGTCGACAAGCGCGCGGCCGACGCCCTGGCCAACGCGATGAAGCGCGGAAGCGAAGCCATCGCCGCGGCGGAGAAGGAAGCCGCCGCCAAACGCAGCCAAGCGGAGGCGCTGCTCAAGCAGACCGAGCAGGACGCGCGCGAACGCATCGAGTCGATCGCGCAAACTTCCCGCGAGGTGGAGTCGCTGCAAGCCAAGCTCACCGAGGAGCTCAAGCACATCGACGAGGTCCTCAACAAGGCCAAGGGCGAGCTGGCCCTCCGGCTGAAGCAAGTCCTCCAGGAAGCGCGCGCGAACCTCGATCAGGTCGGCCGCGACATCGGCGACCTGCTGCAGTAAGCGCGATCCCCAGGCTGCTACGATAGTACGGCTTGCGTGCTCATGGGAAGATAGGCACCGCTGTTCAAATTGTTTACAATCACATTCAATGACGCTGATCTGCGTGTACGCCGGCTCGCTCGAACGCATGGAGAGCCTCGTGTTCGCGAAGGATCCCGTGCGTTCCCGCGTCGGGGACCCTGAGAGGTTCTACGAGCGCGTGTATTCGGAGCGGACCCTCGGGTCCTTCGACGATCCCGACGCGGCCTCCGAGACCTTGCGCGCCATCCTCCTGGGACCCGTCCCGCAGGAACCCCTGACCGAGACGTACGCGACGGTCTTCCGCTCGATCCTGGAAGCGCTCTGCGTGCGCGTGGACGACGACGCGTTCGGAGCCTCCAGCCTCGCCGCCGTCCGGACGTTGGCCCACCGGTTGGCTCCCGCGCTGGGACCGGCGTTTCCCGAGAGCCTGGAAACGCGACATCTCTCGTTCCTGAGCTTCGAGCCGCGCGTCCACTCCCCCCTGTTCAGCTACTGGACGCACGCGGAACTACGCCACTTCTTGGAACGCTACGAGGCCGCGACCGCGATCGTCCAAGGCGACATCGACGCCTCCGATCGACTGCGTCAGCTGCAGGGTACGTGGCGGGCGACGATCGCCCAGGGGCCGGACGCGATTCTCGCGATCACGCTGTAGAGGTTCCGACGTCCCCGGCGCTCGAGCATCGAGCACTATGCCTCGTCGTCGGCGCTCCCGCCGTAGACGCCCGGCACGCGCATCCCCGTCGCGCGCAGGTAGACGCTGAGCTGGCCTCGATGATGGACCTCATGCTTGAGCATGCCGTAGAGAATGCCGCCGAGGGTCGTGGCTCGGCCGAAGAACTCGGCTTCTTCTCTCAGCCAGAAATCATCTTTCGCGCGCAGATGCCCCAGCTGCTCGTTCATGACGGCATCAAGCGCCTCCAGCATGTGCTGCGGAGCCGCCGGCGGCTTCGCCAGCAGGAGCTTCACGGCGTCGGGCAGCGGCCATTGCAGCAGCTCCTCCAGAAACCACCTCCGCCCGGTGACGAGATGCCAGGCGAGTTCGCCGGCGGTGCGCGCCTTCGGATGAGGACGATAGGCGTACTTCTCCGCCGGAAGCGCCTCGATCATCCCGCGGGTCAACTCATTTTCCGCGATGCATTCCGCGACCACGCCCTGGATGGATGTAAACATGCCGGTCCTCCCTCGATGACCCGCTAAAGGCTAACAGCTCCCGGCCGAAAAGCTATACTGCATTTCCACGGAGGGACAACCATGGCCACAAGACTGCGCGTCGAGTTCCTGGTCACCGTTCCGCATCAGCCCGGGGTCCTCGCCCAGCTGCTGGAGGGCTTGGCCAAGGGCGGCGTCAATGTCCTCGCCTTCTGCGGATGGGGAGAAGGCGAGAAGGCGCTCATCATGTTCGTCACGGACAACGACCAGAAGACGCGCAAGGCCCTTGCGGCCGGCGGCTTCGACTCGACGGAAAACCCCGTTCTGGCCGTCACCGCCGCTTCCGGCAAAGGCGCGGGCGCCAAGCTCGCCGCCAAGTTGGCGAAGGCCGGCGTCAACATCGAACACGCCTACGCGACCACCGCGGGCACCGGCCAAAGCACCGCCATCTTCCGTCTTCCCGATCCGCAGGCGGCTCTCAAGGCCTTGAAGTGACGGGCCCGGCTATTTCTTCTCGCCCGCCTTCTTGCGAAGGTCGTCCATCTCCTTGCGCAGCGACTGGATGACCTCCTCCTGCTTGGCCCGCTCGTCCTTCAGTTGCGCGATCTGGCGCTTGAGACCGGTCTGCTCTTCGACCATGCGGTAGATCTGCTCGTATTCGCCCTTGAGCTTGGCGATCTCCTGGTCTTTGGCCGCCGATTGCCGCGCGACTTCCGCTTCGCGCGTCGCGATCCCCTGTTTGAGTTCTTCGATCTGCCTCTCGACCTCCGCGATCTTCTCGGCGTGCCGGCGGGCGCGTTCCTCGGCCTCGTCCAGTTTGCGCTGCCAGTCCGTCTGGTTGGCCGCGAAGTTCCTCTCGCTCTCCTCGACGGTGGCCCTGCGTTCTTCGAGCGCCCGCTCCTCTCCCATCGGGATCAACCCCGCACAGAAGGCGCCCAGACATAAGAGACCGGTCGGGACGAGGAAGGCCCGCTTCCCGGGCCGGCCGGCCAGCCACACGACCGCCCCGGCCGCCAGAAGCGCCCCCCCCACGCCTATCCAAAGCAGCCAATGGCGGGACTCCCACTCGGCCAAGCGTCCTCGAAGACCCGCGGTCGCGCCGTCCACCCCAATCACCACCGCCGGAAGATACGCCGCGACGAGATCGCCCGCCGCGAAGCCGAGAATGACGGCCAGCATCGCCAGAAGGCTGCGCCGACGGCGCCGAGCGCCCCGCTGCGCCGGTTCGGTGCGGCCCAGCTGCTGGTTGAGCAGCGCCTTTGTGCGCTCGAGCACCGCCACCTGCCCCTTGAGCTGGGCGATCTGGGTCTTGTGCTCGCCCTCGTTGCCCGCAACCGGCACCGGAGCCGAAGGCTCGGGCCGGAGACGCCGCGTGGTCACCTTGCGCGGCGCGGGCGGCTCCGGAGGCGGGCTCGCCGCGACTCTCCGCGTGCCTTCTTTGCGCACCGGCGCGGGTTCCGGCAGCGCCGCGCGGGCTACCGTCTTCGTCTCGCGCTTCGCCGGCGCGGTCGCGTGCGCGCCCGAAATCAACTGCTGATCGGCGATCTCCGTGACGATCGCCTCGAGACGCGCCTGCGCTTCCCGCAGGGCTTGCTCATCCGCTTCACCGCGCCCCCTCGCCATCTGGCGTTTCTCGAGCTCCTCATCGACGACCGCTCGCGCCTCGGCTTCCTCGATCCCCAACTCGCTCATCCGGTGGAGCATCGCCTTCTCGGCCGCGGCCCCGAGACTGCCGTTCGCCACCATCCGCTCGAAATAGGCCCGCAGATCCTCGAGGCGTCGTCGTTTGAGCTGCTCGTCGTATTCCGCCCGCCGCCCGGGATCATCCAGGGTGGCGCGGGCCCGCTGCAACTCCCGCCGCAGGAACTCCACCAGATCCCGCTCCGAGGGATCCGCTGCCGCCAGCGACTCCAACCGCTTCCGAAGCGTATCGATAATCCGATTGGGATCCACCCAACCGCGCTGCAGACCCAGCAATTGGTAATAGTCGGGCGCAGGCATCTCAGGCGGCAACCCCAGCAGCCGCTGATAGAGGCCCTCAGACATCTCCGGTAGCATACCATCTCCTCCACGCGAGGGCACGTCCGACGTTGCTGTTCCGGGGCGCCGCCATCCGGTATGATCGGCGCCATGCCGCTCGTCTTGGCCCTGATCCTCGCTCAAACCGATCCGGCCGAGATCTTCCGGAAAGTATGCGCCGGCCTGGAAGAGGCCGCCTCGGTGCGCGCGGACGTGACCGCGGAGATCCGTCAGGGAGAAGCGAGCGCGACGGCCGCGGGCTCGGTCCGATTGAAAGGGGAGACCGCCCGGCTGGACCTGTCCGTCTCCCGCGGAGACGCTCGAAAGGTCGTGAAGCTCTTCTTCCAGAACGCCCGATGCACCGAAATGGAGGACGGCCAGACGCTGGCGCCGGAAGACGTGCATCGCGACACGCCCCGGCGGATCAAGGCCGCTCTTGCCCGCGTCGGCCTCATCGGACTGAGCTTCCTGGCCTGCCAGTCCCATTACGAGAAGAAGACACGCAACGATCTGCCGGACCTGGCGTCCCTCAAGTGTTCGGCGTTCACTCTCGAGCGCGAAGAGGCGCTGGCCGACCGCAAGACTTGGGTGGTTTCCTTCCGCGCCGAATGGTCCGGCTCCAACCTGGAACCGATATCCATCACGATGTGGATCGATCAAGAGCGGTACGTCCCGCTCAAGCGGCGTCTGGCCGCGAAGAGCCCGGACCAGGACGTCACGATCACCGAGACGGCGTCCCTTTACGAGGTCAACGGCGAGATCCCTCATGACGAACTCC
Source organism: Planctomycetota bacterium (assembly GCA_016190155.1). Taxonomy (GTDB): domain Bacteria; phylum Planctomycetota; class MHYJ01; order MHYJ01; family JACPRB01; genus JACPRB01. Next base: position 5,000 of record JACPRB010000314.1, on the reverse strand, counting down.
GCCAGCCCGAAAAGTGACGCGATCCCCGAGATCGCCTTGCGCGCCCTTTCCTTCGCGGCACGCCGGCACGGAGCGCAATGGCGCAAGGACGGCGAGACTCCCTACGTCGCCCACCCCGCCCGGGTGCTGTTTATCCTCGGGCACGTCTTCAAGGTCAGCGACCCGGATACTCTGGCCGCGGGGGCGCTGCACGATACGATCGAAGACACGACCACCGACTGGGACGACATCGCCCGGGAATTCAACCCGCGCATCGCCGACTTCGTGGCCCTGCTCTCGAAGGACAAGCGCAAGGAAGAAGGGACCCGCGAGGGCGAATTCGTCGAGCAATTAGCCCAAGCGCCCATCGGGGTGAAACTTTGCAAGCTGGCGGACACGCTCGACAACCTGCTGGATGCACAGGGACTGCCGGCGGACAAACGCCGAAAGGCGCTGGACAAGGCTCGAGGTCTGCTGTCCGCCTTCGCCGAGACCCTCCCGGCCGAATGGCGCCACGCCTATGACCTCGTGCGCGCTCAGGCAGGACTTTGAGCCGGGCGCCCTACTTCTCCTTCCCTTCGGCCTTCAGCCGTTCCAAAACCTTCGTCTTCTCCTCCAAGAACTTCTTGGCGGCCGGGTGCCGTCCGAACTTCGCCTTGAGCGCATCGAGCGCCTCCTCGAAGGACGTCGCGTCTTTCTCGCTCTCGGCGTAGTCCAGGATCAGGATCCAGAAACCTTGAAGCTCCTCTTCGCCGCCGGGGATCCGGCCCGCCTTCTTCATCTCCAGGAACTTCCCGCCGGCCTCGAGCTGCGTCGACTTCTCCTCCGTAACCGTCGACAGGATCGCACGGACCTCGTAACCGGTCAGAAGCGCGTCGACCGTCTTCTGCTGCGCCGGCGACAGATCAGTCAGCTCCTGCAATCGGGCGCGCCCTTCCTGGGCGGTGAACTGGCCCAGCTCCGCCGACAGGATGGTCAGTTCCTTCCGGGCCGCCTCGTCTCCCGCGTCGGCCTTCTTCTTTAGATCGATATACCGCCGCGCCTGCCGGTCGGCGGCTTCGAAGGCCTCGACCGTGCGGCCGCCCGGCTTGGCGACGACGTCTCCATTCTGGTCCATGAAGACCAGATACGGGAAACCTTCTCCGCCCTTCTTCTCGAGCAGGTCCTGGTCCTTGTCGCCCTCGACCTGGGAGGTGATGTGGCAGAAGAGGACGTAGCCCTTGGCCCATTCCGCGAACTTCTTGTCGGAAAGCGTACCGCTTTCCAGCGCGCTGCAGGGGGGTCAAGGCGAGTAACTGCGGGTGAAATAGGCGAAGATGAGCTTCCCCTCCTTCTTCGCCGCTTCGCGGGCCTGATCGTAGTCCGTCACCCAGGCCGCCTTGCCGAGGAAAGGCGACTTGAGTTTCTTGTCGCGTTTCTCCTCCAGCGATTGCGCCTGCGCCGCCAGGGCCGATACCGCCAGAACCACCGTCATCAGAACCAATCTCATATTCTTCCTTTCACGATGCCGCACCAACATAGCATGTAAACGACGGTGATGGGGATCGGATTCCTCGACCGCAAGAACCATCGCCCGCGCGCCCCCGCTCGTATATAGTGGAAGTCGATGTACATCCTGCTGGCCGCTCTTCTGTCGATGGCTCCCGCGGGCGATCCCGAGTATACGTCGATCACCCTTACGATCGGCGAACGCGCGGATCATCTCCTCGCGCAAGACATGTCCGGGGACGGCCGGCCGGACCTCGTCGTTCAGTCGGGCCTCGAACTGCGGTTTTTCACCTTTCATCCCGACCGCGGGTTCCGCGACGCTCCGGACCTCGTCCTGCGCCTGGAGGCCAATACCTTCCTCTGGACGCTCGCCACGTTCTGCGACAGCCCTCAACCGACCGTCACGACCGCCTCCTCCCGCGGCATCCATCGCTATGTGCGTACCGACGGCGGCTTCAGCCCCAAGCCCCAGGACCTCATCATCCATCCCAGCATCTTCGAAGGCCCGCTTGCTCCCGGAAAAGCCCCGCTCTATTTCGATTTCATGCGCAACCTCACGGGAGATCCGCTTGCCGACGCCGTCCTCTTCGCCCGGGGCGAGATCCTCGTCATGATGCAGGAGCCCGACCCCGCCGGCCAGCCGAGTTTCCGCCTGGCCCAGAAACTGGCCGTTCCCATCGATGCAGGCCTGCTCATGCTGTTCGGGCCGCATCAGCAAGTACGCGAGGTGACGTCGGTGCCGATCATCGCCTTCGGCGACATCAACGCCGACGAACTCCCCGACATCAGCTACTATCTCAATGAAACGATCGGCACCTATTTCCAGCAGCCCGACGGGCGCTTCGCCACGGACGATCCCCGCGCGGTCGGCGAGAGGCGCAAACGCCGCAACACCTACCTGCGTTTCGAGGTCCCGCCGCAGATCATCGACCTCAACGGCGACCATCTCCTCGACGTGCTCGTGGTGTACGCCTCCAAAGGACGCGCGCACATCTATCTCAATCACGGAGGCAAGCTCGATTTCACGAATCCCACCTCCGTGTTGGCGATCGACAAGGCCTGGAGCGCGGGAGCCTATGCTCACGACCTCGACCACGACGGGACCCTGGAGATCGTCCTCACGTTCGTCCGCAAGTTCGGCATCATCGGCGGAATCGACGCCTTCATCTCCAAGAAGATCGATCTGGAGCTGCATGTCTTCCGCTACGACCCCCAGCGCGTCATCTACCCCAATGAACCGGTGCAACAACTCACTTTCTCCGTCCCTTATACCTTCACCGCGACGCGCGAATCCGCCTCGGTGGACTTGACGTTCCGACCTTATTTCGCGGCCGACATCGACGGTGATCGGCGCCTGGACCTGCTCGTGGAGAAGGACGGACGCACCCTCGGCATCTACTACGGAACGCAGGGCTCCCTCATCCGCGATCAGGAAGGCGGCACGCTCACGTTCCACCCGCCGGCCGACTGCGTCTCCACGCAGCCCTTCTCGGCCGACTTCAACGGCGACGGCCGCAGCGACCTCGTCCTGCGCCACGTATTGGAGGGGCAGAAGCGCCACGCCGTCGAATTGCTTTTGTCTCGACGCTGACGCGGCTTCGTGCGCCATGAAAGAACACGACACTACGACCGGCGGCCTGGACCCGCGATTTCATACCACCCTCTGGGGCGAGCTGCTGCGGCTCAAGGACTGGCGCACGCCGGAAGGGCGCGAGCTCCTGAACCGCCTCCTCAAGCAGTACTGGAAGCCGATCTACGCCTACGTGCGCGTCCGGTGGGACAAGTCCAACGAAGACGCCAAGGATCTCACGCAGGAGTTCTTCGCCTCGCTCATGGAACGCGACGCCCTCCAGTCCGTCGATCCTGGTCGTGGTCGATTCCGGCAGTTTCTCAAGACCTCCCTGGAGCACTTCCTGATCGACGAGAACCGCAGCCAAACCCGGCAGAAACGAGGCGGCCACACGCGACGCTTCCAGCTCGATCCGGATCTGCCGATCCTCTCCCCCGGTGATACGCCGGAACAGGCCTTCGATCGCGAGTGGGCGCGCAATCTCTTCGCGTGGGGCGTCGGCGTCCTGCGGGAGCGCATGAAGAAGATGAAGAAAGAAACCCTCTTCGAAATCTTCCGGGAATGCGCCTTGGAATCGGGACCGGCCGGGCCTCCCTCCTACACGGAACTGGCGCGCCGCCATGGCCTTTCGGAGACGGACGTCCGCAACGGTCTGCACCAGACCCGCGAGCTCTTCCGGCTGATCATCCGGCGCAAGATCGCCGAATACGTGCTCGATGAAGACGAACTCCTGGCGGAACTCAAGGAGCTGTTCGACTCGGCGCAGTAATTTCCCGCGTAACCGTTCAGCCGTTCATTCGTTCTTCCGTTCACCGGTTCGTGCGTTTACCCGTTCCTGCGCTCCAAGGCCTTTGCGAAAGGGCATGTGCGGCCGGCGGAGAACGGATGCCCGCGCGGACCAGGAGCCCGGAACGGGTGAACGGTTACTTTCCCGCAGATGCTTGCCCGCAACGAATGTGCGGGTCATAATCGCTTCATCATGATCCGCACTCGCGAAGAAGCTCTCGATGCGCTCGCGCAGGTCCTCAATCTGGACCGCCGCCAGCAGATCGTCAAGATCACCGTCTATCTGGCCCAGTGCCTCACTCCGGAGACGCGGCAGATCCTGTTCCGCGCTCAGGAGGGACTGGTCGAAGGGCGGCTCGAAACCCGCGTCCGCGAGCGCGTCGCGCCGGAGCCGGAGACCGAAGAGGCGCAGGAGAAGCCGATCACCGAGGATCGCGTCCACGGTGAGATCGTGGTCGCGCTGGAGGCGCTCAAGGTGGCGGCGGTCGTCTTCGACGTGTTCCCGTCCTTGGGGACGCGTTTCGCGCGGTGGGAAGTCGCGAGAGCGGCGCTCCACTTCCCGCAAGAGGTGCGCCGGCTGATCACGGAAGGCACCGACAAGAGCCGCGCGGCCGCCGCGGAGCAGACCATCGCCAACGTGGTCACTCGCTTCCGGCCCTGGTGGCACGCCCAGCTGACGCCGCTGAGCGAGGTCTGCAATCGCGTGTGGGAGCAGCAGCCCCAATCGCCGTGGCGCGTGGGGGCGAAGTCGCTCCTGGACATCGTCGCCACCACGGAGCTGCGCGCGATGTATGCAGCCAAGGACACGATCCCCAACCAGCAGGCCATGTTCGAGCCGTTGACGAAGATCTGCGCCGTGCTGCAGCGTGTCCTTTCGAAGGCCTACCCGACCGGACTGCCGCCGGAGTCCGCCCTCGCGGAGTGACGCGTCTCCTCTGCGTCCCCGGCGTTCTCGGGTGTTGGTCTTTGTCTTTCTCTGCGCCCACTGCCACCCTCTGGATCCTCACGCTCGATTTCCGGCACGGTTCAATCCTGGCTTGTGCGAGGAAACAGAGGGAAGCGGAGCACGCGGAGAGGAAACCGACACCAGAGGACGCAGCGCGGCGACCGCAACCGAACGCGGGGATCCTCCGTTTTCCGTCCGGAGAATACTATGAGGAAGCCAGGAAGCCAGGAG
>JACPRB010000313.1 GCA_016190155.1 Planctomycetota bacterium | reverse complement strand
TCTGTAGCCTTTCCCACAGCTTCGTGTTCTGTACGACGGCGCTCGTCCTCGCGATGCCGACTGGCGGAGGAGGAAAGGAGGGTTCGCCCGTTCCGGGCTTCTGGTCCGCGCGGGCATCCGTTCTCCGCCGGCCGCACACGCCCTTTCGCAAAGGCCTTTGAGCGCAGGAACGGGTACACGCAAGAACCGGTGAACGGAAGAACGAACGAACGGCTGAACGGTTACGGCGGCGTTAAGGTTCCTGGTTTCTCAGCGCCGCTTCGACTTCATCCGCCTCACGGGCGTCGTCCATCACGAAGACTCAGACGAAGCCCGGCATGTCCACGACGAGGACCACCCGTCCCTTCACCTCATACCGCCTCCAGCCATGTTGCCGTCGCTTGGGGAGCTGGTCCGGCGGCAGCATCGTGTGCGAAACGAAGGAGGCGCGTGCCTCGTTGCGCTGGACGGTCCAGCAGAGCGCCCGGCCGCGCAGGGTGCCCACGACTCCGGATCGGAAGCGGTAACCCGCGGCGTCCAAATCGTGCACGCAGGGTTCGTAGTCTGCTTGCTGCTTGAAGAACCGCGCCAGCGCCGTCTTCGGCTGCTCGGCGCATGCGCAACAGATGGACGGGCCGGTGCAGCCGTCGCGATTGCGATCGTGGAATTCCGCGGCGAACGCGACCACCTCGGCCTCGCTCGGCGGGCCGCTGATGGTCAGGACGCCCACCAGGACCGCGACGAAGATCGCGGCGGCCGCCAACGACGACAACAGCCGTCTTCGAGCGATCGAGCGATCCGCTCCGTCGAGGGTCTTCCGCACGCGCGCCATCAATTCCGGCGGCGCTTTCGGACCGCACGCCTTTTCGCGCAGCGCGCCGCGCAGTCGCCTCTCGGCGTCGAACGCGAGGGTGCAATCGCCGCACAGACGCAGGTGTTCCGCCACCGTGAGATTCGCTTCGGCATCCAGCTCGCCGTCGAGGAACGCCTCCAAGGCGCGAAGGTTCTCTGAGCACGTCATGGGGAGGTCCCTCGAACTTTTGAGAGCAGCTCCGTCCGGACGATCTGGCGCGCCCGATGGAGGCGGCTCATCACGGTTCCGATGGGGATGTCGAGCACGTCCGCCAGCTCCTTGTAGGTGAAGCCCTCGAACGTCGCCAGCAGGAAGACCAATCGGAAGTCGGGAGGGAGGCGGTCGATCGCGCGGCGCGCGTCATCGCCGAGCGTTTCGGTGAGGGCTTCCACGTCCCGCGCATTCACGGGGTTCAGGTCGGCGGCGTCGCCGGGATCGGCTTCCGCGACGTCCACCGAGTGGGCTTGGTGGATCTTGCGCCGATACTCGTTGATGAACGTATTGGTGAGGATGCGGAAGATCCAGGCACGGAAATTGGAGCCCGGCAGATACGTCGCGAACGCGCGGTAGGCGCGCAGCGCGGTTTCCTGCACGAGGTCTTGTGCGGTCGCGTCTTGGCCCGTCATACGGAAAGCCGTTCGGTACAAGGAATCCATGAGCGGCATGAGCGCGTCTTCGAATTCACCGCGTTTCGGATTCCCCACCTCGCTCTCACCTCACGGCAACGTTGTTCCGCATGAGTTTATTCCCGGGACCCGTCGAAAGCCTTGAGCAGCGCCATCAGGCCCTCCGCCGTCGCGCGCAGCCGGTGAGCGAGTCTCTTGACGAGGCTGCGGAGCACCCGATTCGCCAGCGCGGGGTCCTGCTCGAACAACGCGTGAAGAGCCTGGATCTCCCACGATCCCACTCGCGTCTCCGGCACGAGCGCGGCCACGGCGCCGGACGATCGCGGCGCGTCGTCGAAGAGCGCGAGCTCGCCGAGCATCTGCCCCCGCTCCAGACGCGCCAGGCGAAGGAAACGTCCCTCGGGCCTCATCGTCCGCCCGACTTCCACGACGCCCGACAGAACGATGTAGATCTTGGACGCCGGGTCGCGTTCGCGGAAGATCGCGTCGCCCTTGCGGAAGGTCTCGGCGCGCGCCAGCGGCAGGAGCTTCTCGATCTGTTCGTCCGACAGCCCCTTGAAGATCTCCACTTCGCGCAGGAGTTCCCGCGTGATCATCGCGCCTCGCGCTTCAAGCGGCCCAGCAGCATGAGAAGTCCCCGCGCACGCGGGAATTGTACCGGCCGGACCGCGTGTGACGCAACGGACAGCGACGTAATCACCGGCGAACAACCACCGTTCGCATGCGAAATGAGCGCTGGAGATAGCCCGCAAATTCATCCAAGGTCATTCCCGCCTGCTTGACGAAGGCCATGAGCGTTGCGTGGCTTCCGGTTTGGTGGTGAACATAGAAACCGGTCTGCCTGAGGGCACGCAGAACTTGCCTCGCCGTGAGGCTGGGCAGCCGTGAGCTCACGCGGTAGGAAGCTCCACTTCGAGCTTCTCGACGCCGACCTCCTGCTCTGAAGGAATGGGTTCGCCGTCCTTGCGCAAGCTCTCCAGATGGCAACGGATGGCGTCCTGGGCCATGCGCCGGGCTTCCGCGAGGGTTCGTCCCGAGGTAACCAGTCCAGGCAGAGCCGGTACGGTGACCGTATAGCCGTCTTCGTGCCGGTCGAACACGACCGTAAACCTCGCTTTTCGAATGGCAACTCCGCGTCTTGCTCGCTTCACGACCCCTACTATAGCCGACCATGAACTTGCCATCAAGACGAGACGGGGCACTTCAACGGTAACCGCTTGTGTGGCACAATCGTCTTACGAAGCGAGAAAGCTGACTTTCCGCACATCTCGCTTCCATTTACCACGAATTAGCCTCACCCCGCAAGGTCAGGGCGGGGACATGTAGCGTGTCACGGGAACAGCCAGGAGTTTCATCACCTTCTTTTGGAG
>JACPRB010000312.1 GCA_016190155.1 Planctomycetota bacterium | reverse complement strand
GTGTCCGGCGAGGATCTTGAGGGCTTCCGCGGCCTGGAGGGAGGCGACGACGCCGATGGTGGGGCCGAGGACGCCGGCGGTGTCGCAGGTGGGAGAACTGCCGGGCGCGGGCAGGTCGGGCACGAGGCACGCGAAGCAGGCGGTTTCGCCGGGAAGGATGGTCATCGTCATGCCGTGGCTGCCGACGCAGCCGCCGTATACCCAGGGACGGCCGAGCTTGACGCACGCGTCGTTGAGGAGGAACCGGGTCTCGAAGTTATCCGTGCCGTCGAGGACGAGGTCGGCGTCGGCGAGCAGCTCCTCGACATTGGACCACGTCACGTCGGTGACGCGCGGGTCGATCGCGACGTCGGAGTTGATGCGGGCGAGTTTCTGGGCGGCGGCGACGGCTTTGGGGAGGTTGGCGCGCGCGTCGTCTTCGTCGAAGAGGATCTGGCGTTGGAGGTTGTCGAGCTCGACGAAGTCGCGGTCGCAGAGGCGCAGTCGGCCGACGCCCGCGCGGGCGAGGTGTTGGGCGAGGTGGGAGCCGAGGGCGCCGCAACCGACGAGGGTGACGCGGGCGGCGCGGAGGCGTTCTTGGCCTGCAGGGCCGAGGGGCGGGAAGAGGCGTTGGCGGGAATAGCGGTCCACGGGGGCATTCTAGCGAGAAGATCGTCGGAACGGCGAAGAGAATCCCCCGCGATCAACTCGTTCAGTCGGGATAGATCATTTGCAGACAATTGTCCGCTCACCTGGGCGGTATCCGTGACGACCTTGCCGTCATTGGAAACCTCGATTGTCCGCCTCAGCCCCGCAAAGCCTCCTGATTGGACGAACTTGAGAGTGATCCACTGGCCCGTCGTGGGAGGGGCGGGGGTGGGCGGGACAGCGGAAGCGCAGGCCGCGAGCCATGAAATCACGAACGGGGCAACAAGGAACTTACGCATGATGTTCTCCTTACCATCGTCGTGCTGCAAAGGGCCATGTCACGGTTTCTTGGCGACAGCCCGCCGGGTCCACGCGCCCGCGAGCAACCCGGTCCCGAGCAGCGCATACACCGCGGCGACCGCGCCCCAGCCCGGCGCATCGATCAGATAATCCGCCATCTCCGAATACAGCGTCGGCAGACGGAGCACATCGATGTGGAATATAGAGGAAGCGATGATGGCGTAGGGGTTGAGTGCCAGCGCCAGCTCGATGCGTTGTTGGAGGGCGGGGAGATCCAGGCTCGGATCGATGACGGGGCGGAAATAGAAGACTGATCCCATCATGGCCGACACAACCAGACCGCTGGTGATCTGGCCGGCGATGGGCCAGGGCCAGATGAGCGTCAGGCCCGAGACGAACAGGGCGAACGCGCAGATGAAGACCGCGACGGAGGCGAGCGCCCACGGCGGCGCGTCGCCGACCAGGCGCAGGAGGAGTGCGACCGCCAGAAGCGCGGCGAGGTAGAGGGCCGACGCGCGCAGGCCTCGAATGTCCGGCCGCCACGCGAGAAGGGCGGGAATGCCGAAGCCGACCAGGAGGGGCAGGAGGAAACACCAGACCGCGAACACGTTCACGGCTTGATCTTACCGCCGCCCAGCCACATTTGATAGGCGGGCACCGTGATCATCAGCGCGAACGATCCCAGCATCAGCGCGACCGCCGGCACGACCACAACCGCCAGGGAAAGCGACGTCCACACCAGCAGCGGCGCGAACATTGCCAGCATCATCGACGCGAACGCGCCCAGATAGAGCGTCATCTTGAACGCGCGCCGCGACGCGCACATCTCCATCAGGTGCACGAGCACGAAGTAGAGCAGCGGCATCATGAACGAGTGCGGGTGAACGACGTCGTAGATCGCCCGCCGGCTCGGCGCGGCGTGCATGCGATCGAACGTCCGGCCGGTCTCCTCGGTGACGCGCTCGTCTCCCGCGAAATTCGCCTGCACCTCCGCGGTCCGCCAGTGCGTGCGCTCGGCGAACACCGCGAACGCCGTGAAGGCGATCGCCGCGAAGGTCGCCGCGTAGAAGCAGCTCAGGGCCACCTTCGTCGTCAGCGGCAGCCTCGACAAGTGGAATTGCGGAACCGCCATGTAAGGGGGCATCTACTTCTTCTCCTCGCGGAAGCGTCTCTTCCAGCCGTCCGTGACGACCGGTTCGCCCTTCTCCGGCACCAGAAGGCCTTCCACCTTATCCGGGATCCGCTGGAGAACGAAGGCCGCGGTGGAGAGGGCGTCGGATTCCGTCGCGGTCGGGGTGATCACCGAGACGGACGCCACACCCTCTACCGGCCGACCGGTTTGCGGATTCAGGATGTGCGCGTAGCGGCGCCCGTCCTGCTCGAAGAACTTCTCGTAGCCACCGGATGTGGAGATCGATTCGTCGCGCAGCGTCACATGGCCGAGGATCCGGTCGGTGTCGAACGGATCGCGGATCCCCAACGTCCATTCGCCGATCGCCCGGGCGCTGCTTCCGAAGTCCACCAGCGCGCGCGCGATCCCGGCGTTCTTGAGCGCCTCCGCGGCGCGATCCACGCCGATGCCCTTGCCGATGGCGCCGGGATCCAGCTCGACCCCTTCGGGCAGCGTCACAGTGTCCTTCTCGACGCGGATCTTGCGCCAACCGACGCGCGCCAGTGCCGCGGCGATCTCCTCGTCGGACGGTACGCGATGCTTGCCGTCGTGGAAACCCCACAGTCGCACGAGGGGCCCCGTGGTGATGTCGAAGGCGCCCTCCGTGCGCTCGCTGAAGGCGAGCGAGCCGCTCACGAACGCCAGGAGCTCCGGTTTCGCCTGGATCGACCGGTCGCGGTGAAGGCGCGCCAGATCGCTGTCGTCGCGATAGTTCGAGAGCGCGGCGTCGACGGATTGGATGGCGTCGAAGGCCTTCTCCACGGCGGCGCGGTCGCCGTAGGCGGTGATCGTGCAGATCGAACCCATGATGTAGCGCTGCCGGCGGATGGGTTCCTCCTGAAGGAGCGCCTTCACGTGGTCGGGCCGGTCGAGGAAGTGGTGTTGGATGATCGCGAGGACCTTGCGCGTGCCGCGCGCGACGGCGTTGCACGAAAGGGTCGCGCCGCTGACCGGCTGATAGCTGGTCCCCATCCGGAGGCGGTCGGTCGGGCGCTTGCCGTCGAACTGCCGCAGGAACCGGCGCTTGGCGCAGTCGGTGCCGATGTGCTCCTCGTGTCGCATCACGGCGACTTCGATGACCGTCCCCGCCGGATCGACGCCGACGATGAAGGTCATCGGCAGCGTCTTGGTGATCTCCGAGACGATCATCGCGTAGGCCACGACACGATCCTCTTTCGTGCCGACGATGACCGTCTGATCGGGCGCTACGGACGAGCCGTAGGCCTTCTCGACCAGTCGGCGCGCCGCGTCGTCGAGCCGAATGGCGTGCTCGACGACGCGTTCGCCGTTCTTGAAGAAGAGGCGGACGGCCTCGTCCTTCGTGAGGTACTCCTCGCCCAACGCCAGTAGCAACATCAGGACTGTCACACTAACTCCCTCTATTCACGAACAGGGGCAACGCCTTGATCATGTGTCATCGATCTCGCCTGGGGCGTCGGCTAAAGCCTCTCAGAAATAGGTGGCCACGGATGCCGCGAAGGCGTCGTTCGGCGTTTCGTCCAGAACGCCGCCTTCCTCGCGGAACTGATACTCGATCTTGACGACGGTGTCCTCGCGCGGCCGGAAGTTGAGGCCGATCGTGTGTTGCGTGCGATCGGCGTTGTCCAGGTCCAGCGAGTCATACCGGTAGACGAGCGTGAACGTCGACTCGTCGCTTGCGCCCGGGATCGCCTCGCGGAGGAACTCGGGCATGAAGTGGTATCGCACTTCGCCGTACCATCCGTCGAAGTTGTCTGGAACGCCTTGGGCCTTGGCGAAGTCGTCCCGTTCGATGTCCGCTCGCGCCCATTCGGCGACGATCTCGAAGGAGCCCAGGAATTCCGACTCGACGCCGAGCTCGCGCGCGACGCCTCCGAGCCGCATCGTCAGGTCCAGGGCCGTGATCGTCAACTGGTTGTCTCCGCGCTCGTCGTACTTGCCGGCATGGGTGGAGACTCCGACCTCCAGGCCGAGGAACGGCGAGGCCGAGAAGCGGCCGACGACAGCCTTGTTGTCGTTGAAGTCGCGATAGCCGCCTTCGCCGAACACGCTGCGGTGCGGCCGGGCGTTGCGCAGGCCGCTGGTGCGGTTGATGACGGTGGCGCCGGCGCCGCCGGTCTTGCGCAGGCCCTTGTAGCCGTTGACGACGTAGAGCTCGTATTCGAATTCCCACGGGTCGGCGTCGATCTGTCCGAAGAACCCCGCGCCGGGCTCGCGCAGCACCGTGCCGATGATGTTCTCGCTGACGAGCGGCCGGAACGTGAGGTCCTGGAAGGGCGCGTCGTGCGTGAGGTTGAACTTGCCCAGCGGATCCAGGATGATCCCGGCACGCACGTTGAGCGCGTCGGACAACCAGCCGTCCACGTGGGCGAACTCGACGCCCAATTCTCCGCCGTGCTCGATCTCGATCTCGGTGGCCACCTTCACGTATTTGGAGACGTCGGCGTAGATGAACGGCACGAGGCGGTGCTGGTCGAACGTGTCGCTGTTGGAATCCTCGACGTTGAAGTACTCCAGATCGACATATCCGCCGAGATAGACGTTGCGGCCGAAGCGCGCGAGAAACGGTTTGGAGTAGACCTCGCCCGCGTCCCGTTTGACGCCCTCTTGGGCCCGGCCGGCGAGATCCTGCGGCGTTTCCTGAGGCGTGAGCTTTTTCTCGAGTTCATCCACCTTTTTCTTCAGCGCCTCCAATTCGGCCTTCGTATCATCCTGCGGCGGCTGGAGCAACATGAGCACGGTCAGGAACCCATTCACGACAACCTCCTGTTGAATCTCGGCTTCCGGCGAGGTATACAGGAGTCGGCGGGGCGGAAGCGTCCCGTCGATCCCGAGAGCCGCTGATCGAACCGAGCGAGCAACTCATCCGGTCGGCGGCTCTGGCTTTTACATGTTGTTCACCTTGGGGAATTTCCCGGACCGCTCACAGCACTCTCCGCCGGGGATCGGTCGCTTGTGCGGGCACTCCTTGGGATGGCCCAGGAACTTGCAGATCGAGTTCGTCACCTCAGGGGAGAGCACGTGCTCCAGGACGCACGCGTTGGACTCGATCTGTTCGTTGGAGCGAATCTCGAACGTGTCTTGGAACAGGCGTTCCGCCAGGCGGTGCCGGCGGATCACGTCCCGCGCGTGATCCACCCCCTGTCGCGAGAGCGCGAATCCGCCGTTGTCCGCGACCACCAGCCCTTTCTGTTGCATCGCCATCAACAGGCTGCGGTTTTCGAGCAGGTTGGGGGTATCGGCGCAGGCGTTGGCGTCGGCGCCGGCCTCCTGCCGCTCCCAGAGCTGCTGCAGCACGTCCTCGAAGAGCTCCTCTTCCTCCTTCGACGAACGAACTTCCGCGCGCACGTGGCCGTGACGCAGCTCGAAACGCCGGTTGGCCAGCCGGCCCACGTCCGGCGAGTGCGTCACCATGATGATCGTGTGACCCGCGTTGTGCAGCTTCATGAACAGCCCCAGGACGAGCGCGGCGTTGGCCTCGTCGAGGTTCCCCGTCGGCTCGTCGGCGAGAATGAGCTTGGGGTGATTGATGAGCGCCCGCGCCACGCACACGCGTTGCTGCTCGCCTCCGGAAAGCTGTGAAGGCAGATGTCGGAGCCGTTCCCCCAGCCCCACGCTCGCCAGGGCCTTGCGCGCCTCCTCCTCGTCGGCCATGCTGTGCAGGTACTGCGCGAGCATCACGTTCTCGAGGGCGGTCAGATAAGGTACGAGGTGGAACTGCTGGAACACCAACCCGATGTTCTCGCGTCGGAACACGGCCAGGTCCGCCGATGAGAGCGTCGAGATGTCGCGGCCGTCGAAGACGACGCGCCCGGACGTCGGACGGTCGAGGGCCCCCAGCATGTTGACGAGGGTCGTCTTGCCCGAGCCGGAGGGCCCCATGATCGCGATCCACTCGCCCTTCTCGATGGAAAGCGTGACGTCGGCCAGCGCGGCCACGTCGCCGTAGGCCTTCGTGAGATTGCGCACCTCGATGAGCGGCATGTCATTCTTCCTTCAAGACGCGGGCGGGTTCGACGGCGAGGGCTCGACGCACCGGCACGATGGCGGCGGCGGCGGTGACCAGCATGCACGCCACGGCGGCCGCCACGACGGCGAACGGCCGCACCGTTACGTCTTCTCCGAAGACCGCCTGCGCCAGCCAAGCCGAGAGCCCCAATCCGATCCCGGCGCCGAGCGCGACCCCGACGACGAGCAGCGCCCCCATCTCCGCGACGAGCAGTCCCACGATTGCCCGTCCCGCCGCTCCGAGCGCCCGAAGCAGCGCGAATTCGTGGCGCCGCTGCGCCACCGCCGCCGCCAGCGAGAGCGCCCTCGACAAGGTCGAGACCGCGCCGACCAGGAACGCGACGAGGCCGAACGTCAACATCAGCTTGTCCAGCAGGGCCTGCTCGCTCTCGGCGAGCTGGCGCTGGACGCGGGCCTCCACGCCGGGATGCGCGGCCTCAATCCGTCGCGCCGTCTCCTCCACCTCTTCGACGGTGCCGGGGACGCTGGCGTCGATGCGTTCGACGGGCGCCGACGGATCGCGCGGCACGAGAATGGCGTCGTCTTCCATCTCGCCCGTCTCCAGGATGCCGTCGATGTGTCGATCGAGGAGGCGTTCGCCGGGGCGCACTCCGAGCCGTTCGGCGAGTCGCGCGCCGACCATGCAGCCCCACTCGCCTTCGACGCGCCATCCGGGATAGAGCTGCCGGGCCGCGGCGTCGATTCCGATGACGGGAACCTCCACTCCTTCGGGCAGCAGGGCCGTCGCGCGGGTGCGGCGGGTCGCCAGGCCCGGGAGCTCCGCGACGTCGCCGATGATCGTGAGGTTCGGTCCGCGCCGGCGCAGTTCGCGATGCATCTTGGCGCGGGCGTCCAGGACGAAGTTGGCCACGGCGGTCACGAGCGCGGCGGGCACCAGGATGGCCGCCAGCGCCACGGAGAGGCGCCGGCGGTTGTGCAGGATCGACGCGCGGACGATGCGAGCGAGCATATCCCTTCACGCCTCATGCAGAATGCGTTTAGGTTCCATTCGGACGGCTTCGCGCAGCGGCCACGCCACTCCGGTCAGCGAGATGGCCACCGCCACCAACAACGTCAGCAGCGCCAGCGCGGGCGGGATCGGCGGAGGCGTGGCGAACACGTGCGCGCCGATGGCGCGCGCCGCCGTGAACCCGATGACCAGACCGAGGAGCCCGCCGATGACGCCGATGACGGCGGCTTCCACGAGGATCAGCGCGGCCACCCGCCCGTCGGTGGCGCCCAGAGCCTTCAGGAGCCCGATCTCCTTGCGGCGTTCGACCACGCTCGCCGTCATCGCCGCCAGTACCCCGAGACCTCCGGCCACCGCCGCCAGGATCGTCAGCAACAGGAACGCGCCGCGCACGCGCTCGAGCACGGCGCCTTCCGTTTCGGTCGCCTGGCGGATGGGACGCGCCCGCGCGCCCGGAATCTTCTGCTCGATGCTCAGGGCGATCGTCGTGGGGTACGGCGTGCACGCGAAGCGCTCAACGACTTCGGGGCGCACCTTGGTCGGGTCGATCCGCATCTGCCGGATGACGGCGGCGACGGTGCCGTCGTCTTTGTGGAGCATGCGGGCCAGTTCCGCCTCGGGCGTGACGACGGCCGAGACCAGGATGTGTTTCACGCGGCCGGGCTTGCCGGCGATCGCCTGGGCCACGGCCAGATCTACGAGCACCTGCCGCTCCTCATCGCCGCCGGTGGAGACGACGCCGCGCACGAGGAGTTCGCGGTCGCCGACGCGCAGTCGGTCGCCCGGACGCGCGTTCCAATCGCGAGCGAGCGACGCGCCGATCATGGCGTCGCCGGGGGCGCGCATCCAGTCGCCGTCGATCTTCCAGCCGCTGACGACGGTGCGCAGGTCGGCGACCCGCGTGCCCACGACGGTGGCGGTCTTGCCGTTGACGGTGGTTTCCACGGGCAGGAACGGCGCAAAGCCGGCGATCTGGTGTTTCCAGAAGTGGTCTTTGATGCCGGGGAGCTCGCTCTCAGGCAGGGTCGTTCCGCCGGGGCCCGTGACGAGGATGTTGGCGCCGTAGCGGCGCAACTCCGCCGAGACGAGGTCGCCGACGCCCATGAAGAGCGCCAGGAGGCCGGCCGCCGCGCCGGTGCCCAGGGCGACCGCGGCCACCGCCGCAAGCTTGCGGCGCCAGCGCACGAGCAGCGATTCCCGGACGAGGCGGATGAACATGGGTCACTTCCCCTGGCACTCCGGCATGTCGCAGGCGGTCTGGTTGGGGCGCGTGATCTTGAAGACCATCCCGCAGCCCTTGCACACGCCTTCCGGAAGGGCCTCGAAATAGTTGCGGCCGGCCTCGAGGTCGGAGACGCGCACTACGATTTCATCTCCTTGGGTGGTCGAGGTCAGGGGGATCGGGTTGCAGCCGCCCTCCAGGCCGATCGTGGGGGCGAAGATCTCGGCGAGGCAGTTGAGGCAGATGAGGTGTTCGCCCTGTTGGACGTATCCCTTGTCGAAGCAGATAAGACAGGCATCGAAGGCGGTTCGGGGGCCGTCGGCGCCTCGATAGATGATGAAACGTACGACGCGATCGACGGAGAAGATGCCGAAGCGCGCGAGCTCGCCTTCCTTGACGGAGGAGAGCGCCACGCGCACCGCGCCTTCGCGGGGTTCGAGCAGGGTCGTCGGGGTGAGTTCCAGTCCGCGGGAGGCGTAGACGAAGTTGGTGCCGATGGCGGCCACGACGACGATGGCCAGCGTCGAGAAGGCCAGCCGCCACGTGCGTTCGGAGGCGTGGAGGGCGCGCTGCTTGCGGGCTTCCGCGGGGTTGTCGGCGGCCATGGGCGGGCATGCGGGGGCGCGCAGGGCGGACCATGCGATGAGCGCGAACGGCAAGGCGAGGAGGGCGATGATGAAGATCGCGCTGTTTCGGACGAGCGGGCCGAGGACGGCCATGACTTGGTCCGGGCGGGCGACGATCAGCTGTTTCTGCTCGATGAACTCGTGGAAGGCGCCGGCGAGGAGTTGCACGGCGAAGATGAGCAGCATGACGGCGGTGACGCCGAAGAACTTGCGAAGGTCGATGCGCAGGCTTCCTTTGACCAGGGCTACGCCGAGCAGGATGGCGATCGCGATGCCGGCGAGCCCGCCGATGATCGTGAGCGTGCCCTGGGTGGAAAGCGAGGCGGCGGACAGGAAGAGGACGGTTTCGACGCCTTCTCGGCCGACCATCAGGAACGCGAAGAGGAAGAGCCAGAACTTCTGGGCGGGGCCTGGGGCGGAGGAGAGCGTTTCCACCTTCTGCTCGATCTCGGCCTTGAGCCGCCGTCCGTGGCGGTGCATCCAGATCACCATGGAGACGACGAGGAGGGCGGAAACGGCGAGGATCGCGCCTTCGTATTTTTCGGGGTCGATCTCGAGGAGGCGCACGACGACGGCCAGGGCGACGGAGGCGCCGACGGCTGTGGCGAAGCCCCAAAGGACGGGGCCTTTGAGGGCGGCGCGATTGGTCTTGGTCAAGTAGGCGAGGAGGAGGCCGATGATGAGGGCGGCCTCGACGCCTTCGCGCAGGGTGATGACGAACGATTCAAACATGGTCTCCACCTTTCTGAGGAGCGGTCTTGTCACGGCAGTCGGCGCAGTATCCGAAGATCTTATGGCTATGGTAGACGGGCGTGAATTGATGGTGGGTGACGACTTCTTGCTGGAGGCGTTCGATGCGGGGTTCCTCGAACTCGATGACCCTACCGCAGTTGATGCAGTAGAGGTGGTCGTGGTGGGCCCGGCCAACGACGGGTTCGTAGAGCTTGCGTCCGCTGCCGAAGTCGTGGCCGTCGAAGAGGCCGGATTCCTCCAAGATGGAGAGGGTGCGGTAGACGGTGGCCTTGGAGACGGGGGTCTTATCGCGCCGGAGCAGGTCGAGGAGGTCGTCGGCACTGATATGGCCATGGGTACCGGCGAGTTTCTCGACGACGAGTCTGCGGGAGGCGGTGAGCTTGAGGCCGTGGGTCTTCAGGTAATCGCAGAAGGCGGCGAGGTCTCTAGTCATTGAGACTTGATCTCAGGTTGGGGTAGAAAAAAAGCGAAGAGACGGCTTTCTATAACTGCAACTGAGTCTCATTCTCATGTAGAGTATACCCCATACTCCGACGCGAGTCAACACTTGAACGGTCGACATCGACTCCCCAGCGAACCCCCGATTACCTGCGCTCAAACCCCGACCCACCCGCCGTGACGGTACCTCTCCTATCGAGGAATTCGCTGCAGCGGACCGGACAGGTACAAACCGCGTCGTCTACTAGCGGCGCTTGCTGAAACAGTCGCTGCAATAAACGGGCTTGTCCCCTCGTGGCTTGAAGGGTACGGGTGCTTCCTTTCCACAGTCCGCACAGATGGCCGTG
>JACPRB010000310.1 GCA_016190155.1 Planctomycetota bacterium | reverse complement strand
GCGCAAGGCGTAGGACTTCGTTTCGATCGTGAAGAACGGGCGGACGCACCTGATGGACTCGGTGCCGGTGAGGCTGGGGCAGGTGTTCGGCGGATACGCCATGCAGGTGCGCTAGGGGATCGACGCGATCCGGCGGGCGTCCGAGGGCTTGCACGAGCTGGCGCTGGGGGGGAGCGCGGTGGGCACGGGGCTTACGGCGCATCCGGAGTTCGGCCGGCGCGTGGCGGCCAAGCTGGCGCAGGAGATCGGGCTGCCGGTGCGCGAGGCGCGCAATCACTTCGAGGCGCAAGGGGCGCGCGACGACATGGTGATGGTCAGCGGCGCGCTCAAGGGGCTCGCGTGCGGTTTGATGAAGATCGCCAACGATGTCCGCTGGATGGGCAGCGGGCCGTTCTGCGGTTTGGGCGAGATCATGCTGCCGGACCTGCAGCCCGGATCGTCCATCATGCCCGGCAAGATCAATCCGGTGATGTGCGAGGTGATCACGCAGGTGGCCGCGCAGGTGATCGGCAACGACGCGGCGATCACGCTCGGCGGGCAGGGCGGGAACTTCGAGCTGAACGTCATGATCCCGGTGATGGTCCACAATCTGCTGCACTCGATCGCGCTGACGGCCAACGCGTGCCGGGCATTCGCGGAGAAGTGCGTGGACGGGCTGAAGGCGAACGTGGAGCGGTGCGAGGATCTGGCGCAGATGTCGAGCGCGCTGGTGACGGCGCTCAATCCGGTCATCGGGTACGACAAGGCGGCGCAGGTCGCCAAGGAGGCGCAGAAGCGCCGGATGAGCGTGCGGAAGCTCGTGCTGGAGCAGAAGCTGGTGACGGAGGAGCAGGCGGCGAAGGTGCTGGATTTGAAGAGGATGACGGAGCCGGGGTAGGGGCCCCCGCGATGCCGGATCGGGCGGACGAGAGCGACCTGGCGATCTTCGGCTCCTTGCGCCAGCGCAGGCTGCCGGACGGGCTTTTCATCGGGGACGGTCTCAAGATCGTGCGCCGGATTCTGGAGAGCGCGCTGTGCGTGGAGCGCGTGTTGCTGACGCAGAAATGGTACGACCTCCTCGGGGAGCTCTTGGGAAGGCGCCCCGAACCGGAACTGCGCGTGCGGGTGGCGACTCAGGAGCAGGTGGACGCGATCGTGGGGTTCAAGCTGCACCAGGGCGTGATGGCGTTGGCGCGGATCCCGCCCCCGCCGCCCTTGGATGACGTGTTGGCGTCCAAGGCGGCGCCGGTCCTGGCGGCGCTGGATGGGCTTTCCAACGCGGAGAACGTGGGTGCGATCGTGCGCAGCTGCGCGGCGTTCGGAATCGACGGGATCCTCGTGGGGCCGGCGACGTGTTCGCCGTGGATGCGGCGTGCCGTGCGGGCATCCATGGGGGGCGTGCTGCGCGTGGCCATATGGGAGACGGGCGATCTGGCGGGGACGTTGCGCCGCCATCCGTCGCTCAAGTCCTACGCCGCCCACATTCACGGGGAGCATCAGGCGATCAGCCAGGTCGATTTTACGGGTCCGACGTGCGTCGTCCTGGGCGGGGAAGCACGGGGAGTTTCCGCCCCGGTGTTGGCGGCGTGTCGCGCGACGGTGTACATTCCGATGTCGGACGATTGGGAGTGCCTCAACGTGGGGGCCGCCGCGGCGGTGTTGCTGTATGAAGCGACGCGCTCGCGCGGACGCTGAACCTCGATATGAGGCACCCGTGCGTGGAAGGAGCCAGGGCCCGCTGATGCTGGCGGCGATAGGGGGCCTCATAATCCGGCACGGTTCAATTCGGGCTTGTGCGAGGAAACAGAGGGGAGCAGAGCGCGCAGCGCGGCGGTGCCGCAACCGAACTCGGGGATCCTCCGTTTTCCGTCCGGGGAATACTATGAGGAAGCCAGGAAGCCAGGAGGAAGACCGAAGGATAGAACGACCGACTTCCTTTCCTGGTTGTGTGGATTGTCCTGCCGGTGTGCTTCCTGTTCTTGGGCCCCGAGCAGAACATCAACTGGGTCTGGGGTCCGTTCAACAAGCCGCAGACGTTCCTTCCACCGATCGCATATCTGGCCCTCTGCATGGTGGCTTACCCGCCGATCCTCTACGCACCCACTCATGCGCTGTTGAGCATGCTCTTCACGCGCTGTCGCAGAGGGACGGCCCCAGACCGCTGAGCATTTCCACGAACTCCATCGGAGGGGCGAAATCGATGGTCTTGGGTCGCACGATCGAGGGCAGGAGCGTCAGCGCCCCGTCGCGCCACCAATAGAGATTCGGGCTGACGGAGCCCGGGCCTTCCTGGAACATGCTGAACGTCGCCACCAGCAGCGCCTTGATCGCGGGCAGGACCCGGAAGTCCTCGATCAGGTGATAGAGCACCGTATGCCGGTTGGGGACGCCGACCAGCGCGCCGCACCGGGGAGGCGGCTTCAAGTAGTCCTCCAGGAGCAGCGCGTGCGAGGCCGCGAAGAACGTCTCTCCGACGAGCGAGATGACGGCGGCGCCCTTGTCGATTTCCGTGACGTCCCGCCGCAACGCTCCCTCGGCACGCACGTTCTCCAATCCGAGGCGGAACAGCTCCTCGATCGGCCGGTGCCACTTCTTGACGCTGTCGGGATGGACCGTCGCCACCGAATTGGGCAAGTCGTAGACGAGCACCGCCGTCAGGCCCGGCGCGGATTCCCGGCGCACGACGAAGTCCAGCCCGCGCATGTCGGACGGATAGAGGCGGATCTTCAGGCACGATCGGACGCGCTCGAAGTTCTCCGCCAGCCGGTCGAGCCGCGCGGCCTGAGCATCGATATGGAAGAGCGTATCGAAGTGCCGCGCGATGATGGAGGCCCACTCCTCGCGAGGCATCTGATGGCAGAACTGGGCCAAGTTCTGCAGGCCGAACTCCTGCCGGGCTCGGCCGCGCCGGCGCACGGCGACGATCCCGTCGGCCAGCTCGAAGCGCGCCTTCCGGCGGTGCATGTCCTCCGCGAGGGCGGTCACGAAGGCCAGGTAGCTTTCGGACGGGAAGAACTTCGCCCAATCCGGGACGTCGTCGCGGGAGCCGAAGAATCTGGCGAGCGCGCTCAAGGTGTCCACTACCATTCTAACCCATCAACTAAGGGTGCGGGGCCGGCGCGAAAGAGAGGCCTCGGGCGTGTCCGAGGGGTGTCTCATCCAGTGTGGGTTGAGAGGAGAGAGCCATGCGTAGCGCCGCCGTCGGACTTGCCTTGTGCATGGGGGCCTGTTGGGGATGCGGCTCGGACGACTCCTCGCCGGACACCAGCCCGCCCGATCCCGCGACCTCGGTGGATCTGGACGTGGACACCGATCGCAACGGCGTCGTGGACGCCGCGACCGACGAGGACGGGGAGGACGCCTGGACGGCCTCGCGCGGCGCCGTCTTCTACGCGAACATCGACGACGAGGACGGCGACGAGCTGGAGGATGCGAAGGACTCGGTGGTGAACGGTACGGCGGACGGCGCGGACCTCGCCCGAGTCGTGGTCCGCGGCACCCAAGCCGCGCCCGACGGAGCGGCCGTGTCGATGTCCGTGTCGAGCCCGGCGCAAGGGAGGGTTCGCATCTTCCGGAGGGCCGGAGGGAACTGGACGCAGGCGTACGAGACGGGCGCATCGTTCTCTCTGCCTCAGGCGGACGTGGCCGCCGGGGACGTCGAGCTCGGGGTCGAGGCGACGCAGCGGCTCCAACCGGCCTGGGACGGCCGGGTGACGCTCACCTTGGAGATCCGTGATGCGAGCGGAGGGCTGATCGGATCGGATGTCGTGCTGCTGCGGTGCGCCCCATGGCTCATGTCCTGCAATCTATGGCCGATGGAGGAGCTTCACGTCGTGAACCTCGACTCCGACAACGCGCTGTTCCGGTCGACGTTCGCCGACGTCTGCGCGCAAAGCGGAGTGACGTATCGGGAGGTGCCGGGCGCGGCGTATTCCTACGATCAGTGGCTCCAGGACTCGTCGGAGGACGGCGGCGTGCTCCTGCCGGCCGCCGGCGGCCGCCGGCGGATCCGCAGCGTGCTGCAATGCGCGCGCTGGCGCCCCGTCGACCGATGGTGCCGCGACACGCTTTGGGGGCCGGACTTCGATTTCATCGCGCGGTTCTCGACCAACAACGCGTCCGAGAACTACGGAGGGAACCTGGAGATCAGCGGGCCGCTGCCGGGCAAGCCGTGGGGACGGATCATCGTGGGCGGCGGGACGTCCGCGCCCATCGGCGGAGGGCCTCCGGTCACGCGACGCATGGTGTCGACCTATCGCACCTTCTTCGACGCGCTGGCCATTCAGGGGCCGCATCTCGAGGTGTCGACCGAGTGGCTGGCCGTCGGGCACGTCGACGAGCACACGCAGATCGTGCCGGCCGCGATGTCGCCGCGCGGATGGGCGATCGCGTTTGCGTCGCCGGCGTTGGCGCGCACGCTGCTCCTGAACGTGCAGGCGTCGGGAGGAGGGAATCTCCCCGTCTTCGAGGGGCGCGGCGGTTATGAAACGACGGTGAACGCCATCCTGTCGAACACGGCCTTGATGACGTTCAACCAGGAAGCGCAGCTGCGGTTGAACGCGATCCGGTCTGTCTACGTGTCGGAGCTGGGACTGGCGGATTCGGAGATCGTGGACTTGCCGGTTCTCTATGAAGACGCGGGAGACGGGTACGCGGTCGCCTACAATCCCGCCGTGGTGAACCTGGCCGTGATTCCGTCGTCGAGCGGGATGGCGACGCTCGTGGTGCCGGATCCCGAGGGGCCCGATCAACCGGTGGATGTGTGGAAGGCGGAGACGACGGCGCGGTTGGAGGCGCTGGGTGTCGCGGTGCGGTATGTCGACGTCTTCTTTTCGTATCACGTGCTGATGGGGCAGGCGCACTGCGGGGTCAACTGGGTGCGGACTCCGCCCGCCCGCGAATGGTGGGGGGACATGCCATGATCGAGATCATGATGTGCGTGGTGCTGGCGCAGGTGGATGAGGCGCTCGACGTGCTGGCGGCGGTGAAGCCCGGAGATGCCGCGACGTACCGCGAGGCGCGCGAACGCGTGCTGGCGTTCGGTTCGGCGGCGTTGGTGGAGCATGGGGCCGCGGATCGGTGGACGGCGGACGGATGGGTGCGCGCCTTGGCGGCGGAGGCCTGTCGCGTACGGTTGGCCGAACCGGGTTTGGCCGCGGCGGTGGATCATCCGCGCGGGCTTGATCCCGCCGTGTACGGTCGGTTTCGCCGACCCGAGCCTGCCTGCGCCGCCGAGTTAACGCGACGCGGGACGAATGCGGTGCCGCTCTTGCTGGAGCGATGGCGGTGGACGTTGTCGGCCGATGAACTCGGGGAGCAGGAACGCGAGGTGCTGCGGCTGGCGATTCTGCACGTGCCTGGCCAGTTGGGGGACGCGAGGGCCCGGTGTTTTCTCGCGGAGGTGTTGCGGATGGACGGAGCGCCGGTTTCGTGGCGCCGGCAGGCGGCCGTGAGTCTGGGAATGGGGGGCGGCGGCGAGGGCTTGGCCGTCTTGACGGGCGTGCTCGACGGTCGGGCGCCCGCGCTCGTGCGGGAGGCATGCGCGCGGGCGTTGGGGCGCGTGGCGGATCGAGAGGCCCTGATCGCCATTCGCCGCCGATTGGAGAGCGGGGAAGAGGACCCGCAGGTCTGGCGTTCGCTGGTGACGGCCCTGGGGTTGCTCGGGAGCGAATGGGGGTGGGAAGCGCGGGGGACGGCGCATTCGCCGGAGGCGCAGGAGACGCGCAAGGGATGCGCGGAGGCGCTCGTGGCGGCGCTGAGGCGCCGGCCCGAAGAATCCCAAACGACGGCGTGCGCGCTGGGGCTCGTCTCGTGGCCGGAGATCGTGCCGCAGGTGGAGGCGCTGGCTTCGGATGCGGCCGCGACGCCGGCGCAGCGGGAGGGGGCGAGGGTCGTTCTTGCCGTCTTGCGCGGCCTCAGGCGAGCACGCGATTAGGGGGCGAACCGGGCGGGGATCCGAGCTCCCCGCCGGCCGTATCGCCGCCGACGCGTTCGATCTTGGCGATCAGCGCGTCGATGTCGAACGGCTTGCTGATGGCGTCGGCGGTGCGCAGCTTGCGCTTCCAGTAGTCCAGGTTGGAGGCGGCCGAGGCGATGATTACGGGCGTGGCGATGCCGCGAGTCTGCATCTCCTGGACGAGTTCGACGCCGTCGAGCACGGGCATCATGAGGTCGAGGACCACGACGTCGAAGGGGGAATCCGTCATCAGCCGCAGGGCTACCGCGCCGTTCTCCGCGGTGGTGACCCGGTAGTTTTCTTCCAGGAGGATGCGCAGGCTGGCCAGGATGTCGGGATCGTCGTCCACGAGCAGAACGTGTTTCATGGGGCTGCTGCCTTCGGAAGCTGGACGGCGACCGTCGTGCCTTTCCCGAGCTCGCTGGCGATCGTGAGGGCGCCTCCGTGAGCTTCCACGATGCCTTTGGTCACGGACAGTCCCAGGCCGAGTCCGGAGATGGACGCCCCCGGCACGTTGCTGGCTCGATAGTAAGGGCGCGCCAAGAGCGGGATCTCCTCGCGGGGCACGCCGATTCCGGTATCCGAGATGCTCAACGTGTGGGCCGTCGGACCGGGCTGCAGGATGATGCGGATGGGGCCGCCTTTGGGGGAGAACTTGACGGCGTTGTCGAGGAGATTGGCGACGACTTGATCCAGGCGGCGGCGATCGCCGCGGACGAGCAACCGCTCCTCGGGCGCCTCGATGGAGATCGTGTGGAGGCCTTGGACGTCCGTGGCCAGGCCGTAGGTGAAGAACCCGACGCCTTCGCGGACCACCTCCGTGAGGTCGACCGGTGCCACGCGCAGAGGCAGCCGGCGCGCCTCCCCGGCCTGCGTCACTTCGCCCAGATCCTGCACGAGGGAGCTGAAGCGCTCGATCTGTCTGTGGAGGCGCTCGAAGAGGTCGTCCCCGATTTCCTGCCGGCGGCCGGCGCGGCGGCGGATGGCTTCGACGTAGGCCATGGCGGACGTCAAGGGCGTGCGCAGCTCGTGAGCGATGCGGGCCGCGAAGTTGGACTTCTCGGCTTCGGCCTGCCGCACATCGTGGATGTCGACGGAGCTGCCGACGAAGCCGGCGAAGGCGCCGGAATCGTCCGTGAACGGCGCGGCGCGCTCGATGACGGTGCGGTATACGCCGTCGTGGCGGCGCAGCCGGTATTCGGTCTGGAAAGGCTGCGGGTGAGCGTCCACGTCCTGAATCACGGCCATATACGGCGCGAGGTCGTCGGGGTGCACGCTTCGCCTCCAGCCGTCTCCGGCGGTTTCCTGCGGCGTGAGGCCCGTGAAGGCCGACCATCCGGCGTTGAAGTAATCGCGCCGGCCGTCGCCGCGAGAGCGCCAGATCATGACCGGGGAGTGTTCCACGAGGAGCCGGTATTGTTCCGCCGTGAGAGGTGTGCCTGACGTCATGACGCCTCATGAATAGCGCGCGGAGGCCGGAGATTCAATATTTTACGTTGCAGGTTCGCGGATTTTGTTGCGCGCTCACTTCGTCACGACGATCTCGACATCCCCCTCGCGGTGGACGACGTTGACGCTGACGTCCCATGCCTGCCGCGTGAGGTCCAGACTGACCAGGGCGTTTCCGACGCGGAGGTTGCGGATCGAGAGACCCCGGAACGACGGCGGCAGCGCCGGCGAGTGGAAGCAGACGCGGGGGCGGGTGGCGTCGATCGACAACCCGAGGCCGGCTTGCAGGAGCATGAAGACGGCGGCGGACGACCACGCTTGCGGCGAGCAGGCCACCGGATACTGGGTGGGGCCTTCGCCTCCGCGGCGCGCGAAGCCGCAGAACAGCTCAGGCAGCCGGTTCAGATCGGAGAAGATGCTCGCCTCGTAGAGTCCGTTCAGCAGCCGCAGGATCATCTCCTGGCCGATCTTGTAGCGCGAGATGCCCATGGCGATGAGGGCGTTGTCGTGAGGCCAGATGGAGCCGTTGTGATAGGACATCGGGTTATAGCGCGCCTCGGTCGAGGCGACCGTGCGGATGCCCCATCCGGAGAAGAACGTGTCGTCCCCGAGCAGCGCCGCGATCGCGCGCGCGTGCTCCGGTCGGGCGATGCCGGTGAAGAGGGCATGTCCGGCGGTGGAGGCTCGAACGCGGCAAGGGCGTTTCGCGCCGTCGAGCGCCATCGCGTAGGTGGAGCGCTCTTCGATCCAGAAGCGCTGGTCGAAGAGCTCGCGAAGGGCGTGGGCCTGGCGGCGGAGGCCTTCCGCGCGATCGGCGTGGCCCAGCTTCTCGGCGAGATGCGCGCCCGCCAGCCGCGCGGCGTAGACGTAGCCCTGCACCTCGCACAGCGCGACCGGACCTTCGGCGAGCGTGCCGTCTTCGTGGAAGACGGCGTCGTGCGAGTCCCGCCAGCCTTGGCAGATCAGCCCGTGGGGCGCGCGGCGCTGGTACTCCACCAGGCCGTCTCCGTCGAGGTCGCCGCGGAGATCGATCCAATCGAGGGCGCGCTCGATGCTCGGCCAGAGCGTGCGGATGAAATTGAGGTCGGCCGTGCGTTCGGTGTAGGCGTTCGCCAGCACCACGAAGAGGGGCGTGGCGTCGGCGCTGCCGTAGTAGAGACCGAAGGGGATCTCGCCGAGCGCCGCCATCTCGCCGCGGCGCGTTTCGTGCAGGATCTTGCCCGGTTCGGCGTCCTGCTCGGGCTTGTCCTCGCGCGCCTGCGTGGCCGCCAGATAGGCGAGGACTCCCCGCGCGAGGTCCGGTTTGACCCAGAGGCATTCCAACGCCGTGATGATGCCGTCGCGGCCGAAGGCGGTGTTGAACCAGGGGATGCCCGCGTAGGGGTAAGGCCCCTGGGGCGTTCGGGTCACCATCATCCGCAGATCGGAAACGGACCGGTGGAGCCAGTAGTTGAACTGCGGGTTCGTCGTCTCCACCTCCGCCTCGCCGGAGCGTCCCGCGTCGGCCTCGGCGGCGGCCTGCTGGAAGGCCTGCTCGAAGAAGACCGGCGTGGCCTTGGCGGCCGTGAGTTCGCACGAAGTCGTGACGGCGATGTCGATCTCGCCGTTGGCGTCGACGCGATTCTCGAGGCGGACCAGCGAACCGCTGATCTCGGCCGGGGAGGGCGCGATCCGGATGCGCGTGCGGCGCACGACGCCGTCGAGTCCTTCGTAGGCGAGCGCGACCCAGTCCGGTCCGGATTCCGCAGGCAGGGTGCGGCCGCGTTTTTCCCGCCGCATTCCGCGCACCTCGAAGATGTCCGCGAAGTCGGCATCGAACGACAACGACAGGGAGACCTCCACGGGGGCGGCGGCGTAATTGTGGATGCGGAAGCGTTCGTAGCACGTCCGGTTCCAGAGAAACGAACTGCGGAAGACATGCAGGATGTTGCGCGGGAGGACGAGGCGATCCTCCACGTGGTAGTCGGTATTGGTGAGGTCCACCGCCAGCATGGCGTTGTCCTGCCGGACCGTGGAGCTCAGCAGGAACGGCCGCTTGTCGAGGAGTCGCATCTCCATGCGGCTGAGGAAGCGGGTGCCGTCGTGATACAGGCCGTGTCCGCTCTGGCGGGCCGGCAGGATGTCGCCCGACGGATCGAGGACCGCGAACGTGTCGGCGTGTTTGAGGACCCGGACGCGGTCGATGACCCGGGACGTCGTCGCGAGGATGTAATAGAACTGCTCCTGCGAGGTCAGCTCGTCCACGCGTTTTCTCCGACCAGGGCTTTCTCGTAGAGGCGAAGGTAATCCTCCGCCATTCGAGAGACGGTGAAGCGGTCTTCGAAGACGCGGCGGCATCGGCGCCGATCGAGGCGGGCGATCTTGCGGACGGCCTCCACGGCTTCGTCGATCGAGGCGCACAGGTAGCCGGTTTCGCCGTCGACCATGACCTCCGGAATGGAGCCGTGCGGCCAGGCGATCACGGGCGTGCCGCAGGCGAAGGCCTCGATCATGACCAGTCCGAAGGGCTCCGGCCAATCGACGGGGAACAGCAGCGCGGCGGCGTTCCCGAGGAACGAGTCCTTGGAGCGTTCGTCGATTTCGCCGACGTATTCCACCCAGGGCGAATCCAGAAGAGGCTTCACGTGCTCCTCGAAGTATACACGATCGGCGGGATCGATCTTGGCGGCGATCTTGAGTTTCATCCCCGCCCGGCGGGCGATCTCGACGGCGCGGTCGCAGCGTTTCTCGGGCGAGAAGCGTCCGATGAAGGCGAGGTAGTCGCCGGGCCGATCGCGGTACGTGAAGAGGTCGGGTGGGAGTCCATGATACACGGTGCCCATCCATCGGGCCCATCGCAGGGGGCGGCGCTGCGCGTCGGAGATGGAGATGAGGCCCATGTCCGTATATTCGCGATACAGCGGTACGAGGTCGGGAAGGTCCAGGCGACCGTGGACGGTGGTGAGCGTCGGAAGACCCAGCCGGCGGGTGACCGGGAAGTGGAGATAATCCATGTGGAAGTGCAGGAGGTCGAACTCCTTGGCGCGTTTGGCGACGGCCTCCAGCAGGAGGATGTGATGGGCGAGCGGATCCGAGCAATCTTTCGACAAACGCAGCGCTTTTCGGCACGGCGCGACCAGGCGCGCCTTCGTGACGGAGTCGCCGCTGGCGAAGAGGGTCACGTCGTGTCCCCGGGCGACGAGTTCTTCGGTCAGGTAGGAGACGACCCGTTCGGTTCCGCCGTAGAGCTTCGGCGGGACGCTTTCGATGAGCGGGGCGATTTGAGCGATTCGCACGGCGTCCTCCCGGTGAACGCGGTCGTCACGGGCTTGGGCATTGGGGGGTGCCCGAGTCGTCGAATCGTGCGCACTCTTGCGCTGAAACTGTCGAATAATAGCGACAGAGACGGCGAGGTGCGAGAATAGTCTTTTCCTTTTCCACTGGGTACTGATCGGAGGCGTGATGGCGATTCATCTCTTGGGACCGAGCGGGGCGGGCGATCCGCCGTTCAGCCGGACGTTCTTCAACACGACCCTCGGGGAGCTGGTCTCGCGTGATCCCAAGGTGCGGTCGCGTCGGGTCACGCTCTACTTGGTGGACGGCGCGACGATGGACGTCTGCAGCATCGATTCGCTCTCGGACGCGTATCTGACGCTGCGGGTGTACAACAAGGACGGGGACGCGTGCTCCACCAGCCTGCACCTGATCCCTTACGGAGTCATCTACCGGATCGAGGTCGCCTTGTCAGAGGAGAGCGAGCCGGTGGGGTTCCGGTGGACGCCGGGGCGGAGTTGAGGACCCAGAGGGTAGCAGAGGACGCAGCGCGGCGGTGTCGCAACCCAATCCCGAAACGCAATCGCGGCTCGACCGCTCGGACTACTATGAGGAAGCCAGGAGGAAGAGACGAGTATGAGGCCGCCGTGAAAAGTCCTTTTTCTTTCCTGGTTTCCTGGCTTCCTCTACAGATCCTCACCGGCCATTCGGCTGGTCGTAAACTCATGAATCGGCTGATTGCAAGGTTTGTGTTCGGCTGGATGAAACCATCTTCTCCCTGACCGGTCCCCAGTTATTGGAATCACCCTCATCCGATTTTAAACGCAGAGCCCGCAGAGCGGACCGGGTACGAT
>JACPRB010000309.1 GCA_016190155.1 Planctomycetota bacterium | reverse complement strand
GCGCGCTGCGGTCGGTCTTTCGGAGTGAATCGTGGGATCTCGAGTAGGGAAGAGGCGCTACCGGGTACCGGGTGGGAACCCGCGAAACCGGCGGCTACATTGGGTGAGACAGCGCGTTTGCGGGAGGTGCACTCATGACCGCCATCGCCAACCGAGTCAAATCCTTCCTGGACGATCGAGGTGTCGCGTATGAGGTCGTTCACCATCGTCCGGAATTCACGGCGCAGGAGGCTGCGGCCGACACGCATACCAAAGGGCGCGAGTTCATCAAGGTCGTCGTCGTCTGCGCCGACAATTCGTACGCCGTGGCCGCCCTGCCCGCCCATCATCTGATCAGCTTCGATCGCCTGCGTTTCGTGCTCGGGGCGAAGCTGCTGCGGCTGGCCACGGAAGACGAAATGCGCCGGCTCTTTCCCGATTGCGACGTCGGCGCCGAGCCGCCTTTCGGAAACCTCTACAATCTGCCGACGTTCGTCAGCGAGGACCTCGTGCAGGATGAGTTCATCACGTTCAACGGCGGGACGCACGAGGACGCCGTTCGCATGCGTTGCGCGGACCTCCTGCGGCTGACGAACGCCCGGGTGGCGACGTTCTCGCGTCCGGCGCAGCTGGCCCAGGGATAGGAGCTCTTCATGGAGTTCGTGATAGGGCTGGCCGTCCTGGGGGCCTTCTGGACGTTCTGGGTGATGATGGGCGGTTTCTTGCGCCTGCGCCGAACCTGACCGCCGGCGCCGGGATCTCCGTCGGAGGACCCTGACGACGCCACCCATTATCCCTCCCTGAAGAAAGGCAGCTGAGACGCCCTCAAACGGGTGCGCCGGTCGGTGCGACAGAACGTCCATAACAACCGCTCCGGCGAGGGATCGCAAGGATGAAGGGAAAACGAGTGGACTGCTCGAAGGAGGCGTCGGATGAAAGCGACCGTATTGCATGAAGATGGGGTCCGCCAACTCGCGATCGTTTTCGACCGTGGAGATCGGGTCATCGATCTGTTGAAAGCCTTCGCCAAGGAGCGCAACCTTTCGAGCAGCCGTTTCACCGGGATCGGCGCGTTCGAGGATGTCATGCTCGGTTTCTTCGATCCCGAGGCCAAGCAGTTCAAGCATATTCACGTTCGGGAGCAGGTCGAAGTCCTCTCGTTGACGGGCAACATCGCTTTCACCTACAGCGAGCCCAAGATCCACGCCCACGTCATCGTCGGCAAGTCCGACGGCACGGCCCATGGAGGCCACCTCATCGAGGCTGTCGTCCGGCCGACCCTGGAAGTCATGCTCACGGAGACGCCCAAGCCGCTGCAGCGACAATACGACCCCGAGACCGGCCTGGCTACCATGCGACTGTAGTGCCGGGAAAGGAAGTCTCCGCCATGCTCTTTCGCGATCGCCTGGAGGCGGGTCAAGCACTCGCGGAGCGATTGGCCGGCTATGCGGATCGGCCCGACGTGATCGTTCTGGGTCTTGCGCGCGGCGGCGTGGCGGTCGCGTATGAAATCGCGCTCCGCCTTCATGCGCCGCTGGACGTGTTGCTTGTCCGCAAGTTGGGCGCGCCCGGGTTCGAGGAACTGGCCCTGGGGGCGATCGCGCCCGGCGGCGTGTGCGTCCTGAACGACCGCCTCCTGGAAGCCCTGGGCCTGTCCAGCGAGACTCTCGAGATCCTCATGAAGCGGGAACGCGAGGAGCTGCAGCGGCGCGAACGCTTGTATCGGCGCGGGCGGCCCGCGCTGGAGGTTGAGAACCGCGTCGCGCTCCTCGTGGACGACGGATTGGCGACAGGATCGACCATGCGGGCGGCCGTCGCGGCGGCGCGGCAGCGGCGGCCGGCGAAGATCGTCGTCGCCGTTCCCGTGGCGGCGCCTTCGGCCTGCGTGGAAGTCGCGGCCGAAGTCGACGAAGTCGTGTGCCTCGCGACCCCCGAATCCTTCGATTCAGTGGGGCAATGGTACGAAGACTTCACCCAGGTGGACGACGGCGAGGTGCGCGATCTCCTGGATCACGCGGAGCAAGCCCTGCAACCTCGCCACGGATAGGCCCGACGGGCGGATCAGGAGCCCTTCTTGAGCTTGTCGCCGAAGACCTTGCGGAACTTGTCGAGCTTGGGCCGGATGACGAGGCGGCAGTAACTCTGATCGGGATTCCGCCGGTAGTAGTTGCGATGGATCTTCTCCGCCGGGTAAAAGCATTCGAACGCGACGATCTCGGTCACAATCGGGCGGTCGAATGCGCCGGAGGCGTCGAGTTTCTCCTTGTAGTGTCTCGCCAGCTCCTTCTGGCGCTCGTTGTGGGTGAAGATCACGGAGCGGTACTGCGTGCCGACGTCGTCGCCTTGACGGTTCAGCGTCGTGGGATCATGCATCTTCCAGAAGACCTCCAGCAACGTCTCGTAGGGGATCTTCTTCGGGTCGAAACGAAGGTGGCACGCCTCGGCATGGCCGGTGGATCCGGTGCACACCTGCTCGTAGGTCGGATCCTCGATCGTCCCGCCTGAGTAACCGGATTCGACGGACTCCACGCCCTCAAGCGACGCGAAGACGGCTTCAACGCACCAAAAACAACCCGCTCCGAAGGTCGCGAGGTCGGTCTCGTTCGAATTCATGCCGAAAGCGCCTTTCTCGGGCGGCCGCTCCATGCAGGAGACGAGTGCGGCGACCGTCGCAACGGATATCGTCCATGGGAGGATCATACCTTATTCCTCCTTTGTAGTGGACCGTCGGGGCGGGGACCAGGGGTCTTGGTGAAAAAGCTTTCTAGGCCGGCGGGGCACCGGTAGAATGAGGTCCATTCGGGGACAACGGATGTGACGGAAGCCTCCTCGAACAAACCGGTGCAGACCAGCGACCGCCTTGACGTCAAGGGGATGATCCGTGAAGCGTCGCGCCGCGTCTCGGTGAGCGATCTCGTTCGCCTGGGACACAAGACGCTCGCGGTCCTCTCGCAGGAGAAGATGGAGGAGCTGGTCAACCAGGCGGTCAAGAACATCGTCGGCAAGTACCGGGCCCTCGCCGCCGGCCTCGGGGACGTCTCGCAGGAACAGGTCGAAAAAGAGTCGCAGGAAGAATTCAAGGAGCTGTTGTCGCAGTATCAGGAAGCCACGCAGGCGAAGCAGGCCCTGGAGCAGGGCGCCTCCACCATGCAGTCGGAGATCGAGGAGCTCAAGAAGGAGCTTGAAACCCAGAAGTCGATCGCGGACGGGAAGCTCTCCGAGGAAGCGGAGCGGCTGCTCGTCGTGGGCTTCAAGGACTTCGAGCACGAGCTCAACCGGATCGCCGCGAAGGTGTTCGAGCGGCGGCGGATGATGCTGGAGGCGAACGGCGAGACGCCCGAGGCGCAGGCGGAATTCCGGCAGGTCGAGGAGCGGTTGGGGGCGATCATCCAGCGGCTCCTCGCGCAGCAACGGGAGTTGTTCTTCGGCGCGGGCGGTCGGTACGCGCGCGACCGCGAGGTGGCGCTGCTGGAGAAGCGGCTCGACAAGATGTACGCGCAGCTGCAGGCCATGGAGTCGGCGCTCAAGGCTCTGTCCAGTCAGAAGCTGCTTACGAATACGCACGTGCAGACGATCCTGCGGGGATTGGGGCTTCTGGACGACGACAAGTACGCCGAGCGGCGCAAGGGGATGCTGAAGGTAGTCTTCGAGCAGAATGTGCGGTTGCGGCAGGAGATCCAGGGATTGCGGTCCGAACAAACCACCGCCGCAGCCGGTTAGGTTACACGTCACAGGTTGATGGTTGTCCTGTGGCCATTGAAGGGAGGAATTATGGCGCCGGAGGAAACGCTGTTGGATCGTCAACGATCGGCGGAAGCGATGGCGGCCAAGCCGGCCGCGCCCGGGGAGAAAGCGGTCAAGAAGGGCGTGTTGTACGTCGGGATGGACCTTGGGTGCTGGAAGACGTCGATCGCGTCCTCCAACGGCATGCGCGAGCAGGTCTTCAGCGTCGTCGGATGGCCGAAGGATCCCATCTCGAGGAAGCTGCTCGGCAAGGACATCATCTTCGGAAACGAGGCGTATCAGCACCGGCTGGCGCTGAACATGGTTCGTCCCTTCGAGAAGGGCGCGCTGAAGTATGCCGACTCGAAGACGAGCGGCCTGAGTCCCGAGCAGATCGCCAAACATAAAGAAGCGGCGCGCGAGCTGGTCCGGCACGCGGTGGCGATGGCGCGGCCCGAGAAGGGGCTGCTGATCCACGGCGTTCTGGGAGCCCCCGCCCGCGCGGCCATTCATGCCAAGCAGGCCCTGCTCGAGGCGTGCAAGGGGACGTTCGACTCGGTCATGGTCGTCTCCGAGCCCTTCGCGGTCGCCTACGGCATGAACATGCTCGAGGACGCGATCGTGATCGACATCGGCGCCGGCACCACGGATCTGTGCCGCATGCACGGGGCGATCCCCGAGGAGGCGGACCAGATCACGCTGCCGATCGCGGGCGATTCCGTGGACGAGCAGTTCTACAACCTGTTGCGCAAGAAATATCCCGAGGCGCAGTTCTCGATCAACATGGTGCGCGAGATCAAGGAGAAGTTCAGCTTCGTTCACGACGTCAACGAGAAGGCCGTCGTCACGCTGCCCGTGGACGGCAAGCCGCAGAAGTTCGACGTGACGGAGCCGCTCAAGGAAGCGTGCAAGAGCATCGTGCCTCCGATCGTGAAGGGGCTGCGCGAGCTCGTGGGGACCTTCGATCCGGAGTTCCAACGGCGCATGCTCAACAACACGATCCTGGCCGGCGGCGGCAGCCAGATCAAGGGGCTCGATCGCCTCATCGAACAGGCGATGGAGGAATACGGCGGCTGCCGGATCACGAAGGTGAACGAGCCGGTCTTCGCGGGCGCCAACGGCGCGCTCAAGCTCGCCGCGGATATGCCGGAGGAGTACTGGCAGGAGCTCAGCTGACCGGTAGCGAGTAGATAATAGTAGACAAGGGAGAAGCTGTTTCTTGAAAACGCCCCGCGCGCTTTGACGTACGGAGCATCGGGCGAGCCACCCTTTGCGCTGTTGGAGGGGTGGCTATGTACGGTAGAGCGCGCGTGTTTGTGTTGGCCGGCCTGTTGTGGGCCGGATGCGGAGACGGCGGCGGCGGTCGGGGCGAGCCGCCGATCGTCGCGAGCGTGGGGATCGAAGGCGACCCCGTGGTGATGGAATCCGGCGGTGTCCCGTGGGATCCGGTCGGTCTGTACCAAAGCGGCGTTGTTCTCGCGGAGAGCCACGCCGCCGAGGCGCGCGGGCGGATTCGTCGCTTGAGGCTGGTCGAGATGGCGGGAACCGATCTCGTCCTGCTCGACGAGATCCTCGAAGGCGACGAGGTGGTGTTCCATCAGGCAATGGTGGCCGATCATGTGCTCGTCCAGGCGCGCCGCGGCGTTACGCAGGCGCAGCTGACGGCGGTCGCCCAGCGTCATCTCGGGAGCATCCGACGCAAACTGTACGGGCCGGACCTTTATCTGGTGATGATTCCTCGCGAGGAAATCCAGTCCCAGGTGGCGGCCGGGCTTTCGCCTCCCGAGTCGGCGGCGAAGGCCTACTCGGCCGAGCCGGCGGTCGAGCTTGCGGAGCCGGATTACTTCGTGTATCCCCAGGTGACTCCGAACGATCCCTCGTTCTCGCAGACGTGGGGGATGACGCGGATCGGGTGCCCGGCGGCGTGGGATACGGTCACGGGCAGCGCAAGCGTCAAGGTCGGCGTCATCGATACCGGGGTGAACTACACTCATCCGGACCTCGCGGCGAACATCTGGAACAATCCGGGCGAGATCGCCGGCAACAACATCGACGACGACGGCAACGGTTTCGTCGACGACATTCGGGGTTGGGACTTCGGTCAGAACGACAACAATCCCATGGATCAGGTGGGGCACGGATCGCACGTCTCGGGCACGATCGGCGCCGTCGGGAACAACTCCGTCGGCGTGGCGGGGGTGTGCTGGACCGTTCGGATCGTGTGCATCAAGACGGCCAACGCCTGGGGTGGGATGTCGATGAGCGCGGCCGTGCAAGGCATCTACTACGCGACGGCCGTCGGATGCAAGATCACGTCCAATTCGTGGGGCGGTTTCAGCAACGTCTCGTCGGTCTATAACGCCATCTCGTCGGCCAACAACGCGGGTTCCCTGTTCGTGGCCGCGGCCGGGAATTACGGGACGAACAACGATTCGACTCCGGTCTATCCGGCGAGCTACACCCTGCCGAACGTCATCGCCGTAGCGGCGACGACCCAGTCGGACGCACGGGCCAACTTCTCGGGCTACGGAGCGACGAAGGTGCATCTGGCCGCGCCCGGGGTGGGCATTCGTTCGACGTACCTGGGCTCCGGGTATAGCACGTTGTCCGGGACCTCCATGGCTACGCCGCATGTGAGCGGCGCTTGCGCGCTGGTCGCCGCCGCCTTTCCCTCGGCCACGCACCTTCAGATCAAGAATCAAGTGCTCTCTACCGTAACGCCGGTCACGGGGCTCTCGGGCCTGGTCGTGACCGGTGGCCGATTGAACGCGGCGGCGGCGGTCGCCGGCGGGGCGCCGGCGCCCGCTCCGCCCGCGCCCCCTGCGCCGCCGGCGCCTGTTCCGCCCGCGCCGGTTCCGCCTCCTCCGGCGCCACCGGGGCCCGTCCCAGGTCCGCCTCCCGGACCGGGCATATCCCCCAGTCCGCCCGTTCCTGTCGGTCCGATGTCCAATCGCGACAACAAGAACGGAGATACCTTGCCGCCGCCCTGCAGCGGGGCGGCGCAGGGCGGGTCATCCTGGGCGACGTCTCTGGGGGTTCTGTTGTTCTTGGCCGCTCAGGCGAGACGAGGATTCAAACAAGGATGAGGGTCAGATTTCCTGCTGACCTCCGGGTTCCGGCGAGGGCGGCGAAGGAGGCGGCGTCGTCACCGGCTCGGGCATGCGGCTGGGCCGGGCGGGCATTCTGCGGCGTCGCTTGGCGGCTTGGCTCTTGCGAGCGGCCTTTCTGGCCGCCGTCTTTTGCTTGCGAATGACCATGGGGACCTCCTCTACGTCAATGGAGGGCGATAAGGGTCTCTTCCACAGAGAGCTTCGGCGAGACGGCATTTCAAGGGCGCCGCGGGTGACGGCCGTTACCACTTCAAGACGGCGGAACCCCAGGTGAAGCCGGCCGCGAAGGTCGAGAATAGGATCCTGTCCCCGGGCTTGAACTGCCCCGCTCGCACACGCTCGTCCAGCGCGATGGGCACCGAAGCCGCCGCGCAGTTGCCGTAGCGCTGGATGCTGTGATCGACCTTGTCGGGCGCGATGCCGATCATCTGTCCGACGGCCTCGTTGATGCGCATGTTCGCCTGGTGCGGGATGAAGAAGGTGATGTCGTCGATGGTCATGGCGTTCTGGGCCAGCACTTCCTTGATCGCCGACACCATGTTGGTGACGGCTTCCTTGAAGACCGCCTTGCCGTTCATTCTGGCGTAGTGCAGGCCCTCGTCCAGCATCTGGTGGGTGATGCGCGGCTGGTAGACCGAGCCCGGCGCGGGTACCCACAGCTCCTCCGCG
Organism: Planctomycetota bacterium; assembly: GCA_016190155.1. GTDB lineage: Bacteria > Planctomycetota > MHYJ01 > MHYJ01 > JACPRB01 > JACPRB01. The sequence continues at coordinate 1,076 of JACPRB010000309.1, read as the reverse complement.
AAGCGGCCGTCGGCGTGCAGGTGGACCGAGAGGATCCCGCAGTCGGGCGACTCGCTCTCCCCCAACACCACGGCGCCGGCGCCGTCGCCGAAGAGCACGGAGAGGTGCCGGCTGCGATCCGAGAGGTCCATGCCGGTCGAATTCACTTCCGTGCCCACGAGCAGGATCCTCCGGTAGACGCCCAGCCGGATGAACGCATCCGCCACGGACAGCCCGTAGAGGAAGCCCGTGCACTGGTCGCGGATGTCCAGCGCGCCGATGCCGGGAGCATCCAGGCGCTTCTGAAGGAAGCACGCCGTTCCTGGGAACTGATGCTCGGGCGTCTGTGTCGCGCAGATGATGAAATCGAGATCGGACGGTTTCAGCCCCGCCGCGTCGAGCGCGGCCTGCGCGGCGTAGGTGCCGATCTCCGCCGGTCCCTGGCCTGGGGCGACGAAGCGACGCTGCTTGATGCCGCTGCGCTGCTGGATCCACTCGTCGCTGGTGGGCATGAGCTTGGCCATCTCGTCGTTGGTGACGACGCGCTCCGGCAAATACCGTCCGGTTCCGAGGATTCTGGTTCGTTTCATGGGCGATTTTTGTAATCGATCGCGGGATGAAGGTCAATCCTCGCGAGGCGGGGGGACGATGCGCGTCTCGCGCCCGTCCATGTGCCCATCGACGGCGTCGATCTCCTGGATCATCTCCTGGATCTCCTTGCGCGTGAAGAGGCGCTTCTTCACGGACAACTCCTGAAGGGCGCGGCACATGAGCGCCAGCCGATCGACCTCGGCTTCCAGTTCCTCGACGCGCTTTCGCCAATTCGTTTCCGCCATGAGGGTGCTCCTTGTGCGATCGGTTTGAAGGAGAGGCATCGTACCGCATCGGCGGCCGGGAACGCCAGATCGGGCGGGACTCTTCGTACCGTTCTCCCGTTCAACCGTTCGCTCGTTCTTACGTTCCTTCAGGGCAACGGGTGAACGCGTAAGAGCCTTCAAGGGAGAGCTTCTCTGCACTACTCACGGTCAAGATATTCTCGCGGCACGAAGATGTTTTATGGCGCCCTTTCAACACGGATTTCTCGGATTCTGAGGATT
>JACPRB010000308.1 GCA_016190155.1 Planctomycetota bacterium | reverse complement strand
GATCGGGTCGGTTGCCTGAGCACTCCGGAAGATCTTCGTGTCGCGAGAAGATGTGGATCGTGAGTAGTGCAGAGCCCCTTTCGCAGACTGTAGCGAGGAAGTCGGTAGCGTTGTGGACGCTGCGCAGCCTCGGACGAAAACGGAACCACGGACTGCACGGATTTCGCGGATTGGAAATCGAGTCGGGAACGGACACATTCTGTCGGTCATCTCCCCATCCGCGAAATCGAAATCCGTGGTTTCCTCCTCCGTATACTTCGCCGGAAGAGTTCTCCATGCCGACTTCTTTCCTACTGGCGAATGTGAAAAGGCTGGATCGCCGCTACATCGGAGAGCACCTTGGGCCGATCGAGGAAAGGACGGGGCATCCGGTTCGCGAGCGGTGGGAGGAGATTGTCCGCAGAACGTAATGCGCCTCGCGGCAGCCGGGGCCGGGTTGCGCGCGTCATTCCTTGACGACGAACGTCACTTCATTCGATTGGACCGTGCCCTTCCACTCGCCTTCGGCGGCCTTAGGAATGTTGAGGGCGATCGAGAGGCGGTGTTCGCCGGGGGTAACCTTGAGGAAATTGCATTTTTCGTGGACGGCCGAGAAACACCAGGCGCGCGGGGAGAAGGAGAACTCCATCCTCTGCCCTTTCCTGAGGGTGATTGTTTCCGGCAGCTCAGGGAAGGCCGCGCGCCTGTTTGACCAGCACAGATGGAGTTTCTCTCCGCGCCCATCGTAGTTCATCAAGAAGGTGTCAGACTCATCGTCGGCCGCTCGATTGGCGCCTACGATGACGATGTCGTTGTCGCTGATGTTTTCCAGCCGCCCGCGAAGGAGGATGGCGTACTTTCCTGGGTACTCCTGCTCCGCTTTGATGGCGATCGCGAGGCCGTCCTTCGCGGGACCTGGCTCGGGCCAATCGATTTCGTCGATGAGCGATCTTGCGCGTCCCGCCACCTCCGGTTGGTCTGAGGCGGCCGCTCTTCGCAGCGGCTCCAGCGCGGGTCTTCCGATCTGGACCAGTTGCGCCGATGCCTGATCGCGGACTCGCGGATCGTCGTCGCCGAGCTTCTCAAGCAGCTCGTCGATTGATTCCTTCGCGTAGAGCGGGTCCTGCCCCAGGAGGGACTTCGCGGAGACGAGGATTTCTTGGAGCGTTTCCGCGGGAACGTTGTCGGGAATCGGCAGCGGCGGATAGTCCGTCACGTCCTGCCACCTGTCGTAGTAGTAGTTGCCCGCAAAGATCACCCCAGTCGTGCCCTCCTTGAAGAGTTCGGGACGAAGGCGGGGTTGCTCGTCGACGATCGGCTGCCCTCCCACGATGGAATAGTGGACGATCGCGGAGGGCGCGTCGGCGAACCCCATCAAGACCCGTACGACCGCGTACGTGACGGGCTGCATGGCGTGGCATATGCCGCTCCAGACTCCGGGAGCACGGCCGACCTCCGTGATGCTGCCGATGAAGACGAGCCGCGCGCGATACAGATATTTCTCCCAACCGCGCTCCCGGACGAAATCCAGGCATATCTGGTCGTGGATATCTCTGGCGCGGCTGCGAACCTCGAGGTCCGCGCTCTCCCCTTGGCGCTTCAACTGTGGGAAGGCTCGGATGCCGAACCGGCGGAGTTCCAACGAGACCGCCTCGCGCCGGGCCGGGTCTTCGCTCCCCAAATCGGCCGCGAGCTCTCCGAGGCAAACATCCTCATCGGAGAGGAGTGCTTTGGCGGCGGGCACGAACGCGCCCAACGTCTCGTCGGAGATATCCTCGGGCAAGGCAAGGGAGGCGCGGACATGAAATCTGGTTGAGAAGATGGCCTGACGTTGGCCTATGGGTAATTTCGGGTCGCGAGTGTCCAGCGTTGCCCGAGGCTTCGGCACTGTGCCCAGGAGCACGTGTTCCACGTCATAGTTCACGGTGTGTCGAGGGGCCGTTCCCCGGAAGTCAGAGGGCTTCTCCAAAACCACCTCCGTCGCCCGTCCGACGAACACCTCGGTCGCGCCGTAGAGCGGGATGTCCCAACCGTGCCGCTTCATCACATCCAGCGCGACCTCGGCGTAGACGCGCTGAGCGCGCGCCGCAACTTGGGCGTTGTCGCTCTGCCTGGCGCGATCGAGATCCGGGAGCGCCTTCACTCCCAGCCGCCGCAGCTCAGTCGCCGCGCGCTCGCGCTCGGCGACATCTTCGTCCGCCAGGCGGGAGATGAGGCGATCCGGTCCATCCTGCGCACCCATCACCGTCCACAGCACAAAACCCGCGAAGAGAAGGGAAGCGGCCACGGCGACACCTCCGAAAACATTAAACCGTGTGGCTCTTCTGTCGGCGGCCGACAAGATCCGTTGCGTCAGGTCGGGGGGCTCCTGGCCGCCCAGGAGTTCCTCCAGGCCCAAATCGATCAACCGTTCCTCGTGATCATTCATGGGTCAACTTCCCTTCGATGCACCGCTTGAGCCGCTCCTTGATGCGCCTGAGGAACGTCTTGGCGCCCTCCGGCTCCATTCCGAGGCGCTTCGCCAGCACCTCTCGAGACGCGTTGTCGCGGTAGCGCAGGTCCAGCGCCTCGCGGGCGCGTGAATCGAGCGACTCGAGACACCCGTGAAGCGCCTCGATGTATCCTTCCCATCCGCCCGATTGCGTGTATCTGGCCCACACGGCTTCAAGAGGGTCGACCTCTGTCCGCGCTTTCCGGAGGCGCTTCAAGAACAAGTTCCGCGCGACGGCGCGCAGATATGCCCCGGTCGAGTCCGGACTGACGTCGGCGAACGGTTTCTCGATCACGCTCAGGAACGTCTCCTGGGTCAGGTCCTCCGCCTCGGCCGGGGCGCACCCCAAGAAGCGCAGGTAACGCCAGATCTGCGCCTGGTAGGTCGCGACGAGGGCGGCGACGTCGGAGGGGCTCATCACCTCTGTCGACTCCATCAACCATCAAGTCCCGCGGGGCGGTGAAAGGGGTCGCGAATTGAGGACCCAGAGGGTAACAGAGGACCCTGAGAAAGAGAAACCAACACCAGAGGACGCTGAGCACCGTGAGAAGAATTGCCCGAATTCGACAATGGCAGGTCGTCACCCCCGTTGCGCGTCACTGGATTCCCAATCGCTTCTTTACCACGTCCGGCAGATCCAGCGTCGCCTTGCCGAAGTCCCCTAGCGTCAGCGTCAGCCTGAGCTCGAACTTCTTCTCGCGATCTCCCTGCGAGAAGTTGACCGAAGACTGCTCGGTGATTCGCGCGATCCGCCCGTCGGAAACGCGTACGGTGACGCGCGCGTGGCCTCGCAGGGAGGACCAGAGGATCTTGTCGGGTTTCTCCAGCGTGCCGTGCCGGACCGCGAGTTCGATTTCCTCCTGGAGCTCGTCGCGCAGGCGCTTCTCCGGGAACGTGAGGTAGTACGTGCGGCAGGGGGCGCCGTCGACGGTCGTGTCGTCGCTGCGCGACACGGCCTTGGCGGCGGCCACAAGATCGCTCGTCATGAGGTGCGGCGGGCGCGCCTCTTCGAGCGTGCGCATCATGTCGGCGACGTCGGGGCGCTCGTTCTCCGTCGCCTCGCCCACGCGCTCGTCCGGCGTCTTCCAGAGCCCTTCCGGACCTTTGACCAGGATCGTCGCGCCGTGACGGACGGACTGGAAGACGTCGATGCGCGAGACAAGGATGTCGTCGGGAATCCACTCGCCGCGGCGCCGGAAGCGGCCGGTGACGGTGAAGGAGTAGCTTGCGGCGGCGGTCTCCTCGACGCTCTGCCGGACGGCGTCGACGGGCGTGTCCTGAAGGAGAAGCGCGACCACGAGCCACATGACCAATACCCGATCATCAGTTCATCCGTTCGTCAGTTCAAGCGTTCTCGCGTTCGAACGGCCGAACCGTTGAACTGATGAACCGGTGAACTCGTTGGGCTGCGTCAGCGCCGAGGTTTAAGGTCGCCGAAAGAAAAGTTCGCCAGCAGCTGCCGCGCCGCCCGCCAGCGCGCGCGTCCGTGGCCGTAGAGCGCGGGACCCGCCGCAGTGAAGAGGCGCCGCTGGCGCTCGTCGTACGGGAACCACCACAGCGATCGCCAGTGATGCCGGCGGTTCTCGTTGATGTGCAGGGGCGTCACGAATTCCAGGAGGCCCTCCAGGCCGTGCGTCCGTCCGAAGCCGCTCTCCTTGACGCCGCCCCAAGGGGTCTCCGCCAGGGCGTGCGTATAGGTCGCGTCGTTGATCATGACGGTACCTACCTGCAAGCGGCGCGCGATGGCGCGCGCGCGGCGGACGCCCTTCGACCACACGCTGGCCGTCAGGCCGAACGGCGAATCGTTCGCCAGGCGCACGGCGTCTTCCTCGTCGTTCGCGATGAGGATGGGCAGGACCGGCCCGAAGACCTCCTCTCGCGCGATGCTCGAAGCGGGATCGACGTCGCCCAGCACGGTCGGTTGGAAGAAGAAGCCCGGCCGATCCAGGCGGCGTCCGCCGGCCAGCACGCGCGCCCCTTCGGCGACGGCGAGCTTCACTTGCTGCTCCACCTTGTCGATCTGGGCCGCGACGGTCATCGCGCCGACGTCGACGTCGGGGTCGAGCGGATCGCCTTGGCGCAGCGCCTTTGTCTTGGCGACGACCAGCTCGGTGAAGCGTTCCGCGACATCGCGCACGACGATGGCGCGCTTGACCGAGGCGCAGACTTGGCCGGAATTGGTGAAGCAGCCCCAGACGGCGCCGTCCGTCGCAAGGTCGAGGTCCGCGTCGGCGCAGACGATCATCGGGTCTTTGCCGCCCAGCTCGAGGACGACGGGGATGAGGTGTTTGGCGGCGGCCTCCATGACGCGCCGGCCGATGGCGCCTCCGCCGGTGAAGAAGATCTTGTCGGGGCGCGCCTCGACGAGTTCCGCGCCGGTCTGGCCGGGGCCCTGGACGACCCACACCGGCAGTCCCTCGAACAGCGCGCGGATTTCCTCGCCGACGAGCGGGACCGCCTCGGAGGGTTTGAGCACGACGGTACAGCCGGCCGCCAGGCCGATGGCGACGTCCCCCAGCGGGATGCTGAAGGGGTAGTTCCAGGGCGAGATGACGGCGACGGTCCCGACGGGGCGGTATTCGATGTGCGAGCGGCGTCCGGCCCAGCCCATGAGGGTGAGCTTGCGGGGCATGGATCGGAGGAGCTTGCGGGTGAAGCGCGCGAAGTAATCGAGCAGGCCCGCCGCCGGGAAGAGCTCCGAGGAGTAAGCCTCGACGAGGGGCTTCCCGGTGCTTTGGGTGATCACGCGGGCGATCTTGTCTTGGCGCGCCAGAAGGCGTTCGCCGACGCGCCGGAGCGCATCCATGCGCTCCTTGATGGGCACGTCGGCCCAGCTCGGCTGCGCGGCGCGGGCGGCGGCGAGGGCGGCGGAGACCTTCTCGGCGACGGGCACCTCGCCGAGCTTCTCCCCGGTGGCGGGATTGACGGCTTCGAGCGTTGCGGGGATGACGCGCTGCGTCATGATGTGAGCATATCGGGGGAGCCGGGGGATGTCAAGTTTCCCCTTGACCGTCCGCGAGGCGGCACTATAATCCCCTGCTTCCATGGCACATCACAAAGGACAAGGGTCGAGCCGGAACGGCCGAGACAGCCAGTCGAAGCGGCTGGGGATCAAGGTCTACGCGGACCAACCGATCCGCGCGGGCGGCATCATCGTTCGCCAGCGGGGGGCGCGGTGGGTCCCCGGCTTCAACGTCGGCAAGGGGCGCGACTTCACACTCTTCTCGTTGATCGACGGGCTGGTGAAGTTCGAGTCCGGCCGTCGGGTGAGCGTCTATCCGGCTGCCGCGACCTCCGGGAAGTAGTTCACCGGTTCGGCCGTTCGAACGAGAGAACGCGTGAACGGGCTCAGAAGTCGTACGTCACGCCCATCGAGACGAAATCCTGTGTCACGCTCAACTCGCCGCCGGCCAAGTCGCGATTGTGTTTGCTGGTGGTGATGCGCACGCCGTTCTCCAGCACGTGCATGACGGCGAGGTCCAGCCGCAGCGTGCCCAGTTTGATCGACCAGCCCGCGGAGATGTGGTGTTCCGGGATGACGGGCATGAACACCAGGAGCGTCTCGGGTGGCACGGGGTTTTCGGCGTAGGTGTAGCCCACGCGCAGCGTGAGCCATTCCAGCGCTTCGGACTCCAGTCCGAAGGCGAAGACGTTCTGGTCCTTCCATTCCAGGGGGATGGCGATGTCGATGTCGGACGAGCCGACCATCGCGTTGATGTCCGGATTGGTGCCGTTGCGCAGCTCGAAGCGAAGCGCGTCCATGGCTTCGCTCCAGAGGACGCGCTTGTAATCGAAGAGCATCGCCAGGTCGTCGGTGAGGCGGTACGAGAGTCCCAACCCGACTTCGGCGGGGAGCTGATGATCGATGATGCGCATGTCGTAGGTCGTCACGAACCCGTTGGCGCCGCCGGTGGGCAGGTTCGACTTGATGGAGCCGCTGGGGAGCGCGAAGTTGGACAGCATGAGCGAGCCGCCGGTCCAGAGGTCGACCGTTCCCTGGTTCCAGATCTGATCGAAGGTGAACCGCAGCTCGCTGGGGATGCCGAGGGGCCCGCTGACCTCGTTGCTGTGACCGTAGGTCGGGTTGGCGACGAGGGCGTCGATCTGACGGGTGTAATCGACCTCGAGTCTGCCGCGATAATTCTCCTGCGCGCTCTTGGTTTGGTAGGTCAGGCCGAGCGTGAGCCGGTCGGTGATCTTGGCCTGCAGTCCGAAGCGTCCTCCGAGGCCGAGGGCGTTGGCCTTGACGAACTTGGCCTTTCCGGTGATCTCGCTGAAGGCGACGTCGTTGCCTTTTTCGGTGTGGGTGATCGAGGTGCCTGGGGCGTGGGTGCTGCTGGTGTTGAAGGCGTATTTCGTGGCCGCGCCTATCGCGGCGGGCATGCCGAAGGTGGAGTTGAGGGAGGCGTCGAGGGAGCCGGTGGGGAAGAGGTTGCCTTTGAGGGTGTCGATGGGCTTGGTCATGGGCGCTTCCACCGAGAGCTCCGAGTAGTTGATCTGCAGGGTGGCTCCGACGGAGAGGAAGTCCAGGAGCTTGTAGCCGATCGTGGGGGTCATGCTGAGGAAGGCGAACTCGGAGAAGTTCTTCACGCCTTCGGGGAAGAGCTCCGTCGGGATCTTGAAGTCGGCTCCCGCTCCGGCCTGGACGAACATGCCCATGCCGAACTTCAGCAGCGAAGGCTCTTCGGTGGGACGCAGCTCATGCGTCTCGCGTTGGGGCCACGATGGTTCTTGCGCGGTTTCTTGTTGTTCGACGGGGCCCGCGGAGACGCGTGTGCCGCCGATGTCGCGACCGTCCACGAGGAGTCGGACGTCCGCCTCGCCCGTCTCGATGATTCCGTGGAGGAGGAGTTCGGCGGGGGCGTCGGGCAGGGGGTTGGCGAGCGCGTCGAACGCGGCGATCGGGCTCAAGGTGCCGGAGAGGGTGTACGGTCCGGCGCTTGTGGCCAGGACAGCGGAGTACTCCTTGGGGGTGCCGGGGGCGTAACGCGCGACCAGGGTGAGATCGCGCAGGCGGGCGCCGAAGCCTCGCGCATGGACGGCGGCGCGCGCCGGCATGGTGGTCGCGTGACCGACGATGACGAAGGCGACGCTGGAAGTGATTTCGTAAGTGCTCCGATGCGGCAGCCGGCCTTCGTTCGTATCAGGAGGGGAGACCGTCACCGGGGTTTCGCCGCCGAAGAGGCGGGAGAAGGTGTTGGGGTCGAACGTCACGGCGGCGTTCGCGTAAGGATGAAGGACGCCGCGGTTTGATTGGGAGACCCCGGTGTCCTTGTACTTGGCGTTCATGAAGAGCACGACCGGGGCCAGGGCGAACTGGTCTTGGGCGAGGTCGACGATGGCGGCCGGGTGGAATTCATGGCGGTGGGATCGCCGGACCAGGCGATGTCCGTGCCGCCGCGGCCGAAGGAGCGGATGCCGTTGGCGGGCGGCTTGGTTCCGTTCGAGGCGCGCCCGTCGTAGGGCGGCAGGAAGAACACCCATGCGACCAACAAGGCGCAGGCATAACGCGTCACGGCTGGACTCCCAACACAAGGAGAACTGGTTCTAGAATCCCACAACACAGGGACGGTGCCGCGTGGCCCGTCAGGGGCGACACTATGAAGGAGGGCGTGTCGGAAGTCAAGCCCCGTCTGGAGGACTCTGGGGGGAGCAGAGGACGCAGCGCGGCATCGCCGCAACCAAACGGGGCACGGGTGAGGGGCGCAGAGGGGACCGGAGAACCCCGAGAGGAATCCGACACCAGAGGACCCGGAGGACGCAGCGCGGCGACCGCAACCGAACTCGGGGAT
>JACPRB010000307.1 GCA_016190155.1 Planctomycetota bacterium | reverse complement strand
GAGACTCCTCCCTCATGGAAGAGCCTCGCCCTCATTACATCCTTGTCCGACAGGTCCTGTGCCTTCTTCGTCCATAATCCGCGAAATCCGTGGTTACTCTCTTGGAAGGCTACTTCTGAACGCTTGGGGAGAATCTTCTCGAAACACGAAGATTCCGGGCGTTAGGAACCCATCGCCGCTACTCCACTCGCACCTCGATACCGGGTACAGCGCAGCGATTCGGGCGAAGGAAACGTCGTTCTCATCGAACGAGGGGCGACGGCCATGAAACGCGGGATCATCGTCTGCGCATTCCTTGGCACTTCGATCGCCCCATGCGTCGCCCAAGCGACGCGCTACGAGCGGTACCGTGCCGCGCTCGAACTGGGGCGAGAGGCGCTGAGAACGGGTGAACGGGTGAGCCTCTCGGAAAAAGTAGGGCCATTAAAGGCCAGGGCGATCCGCCTTCGCTTTCGCGTCGTTTTCGAGGTTTCGCGAGCAACGGTGGGTGAGTCGGGGAACGGAAGAACGTGCCATAGGGGCCTCCGCTTGCTACGATGGCTTCGATGGGAAAAATAGCGATCATCGGGGTGCCTCTGGATCTGGGGGCGAACCGTCGCGGCGTGGAGATGGGGCCCAGCGCCTTGCGGGTGGCGGGATTGGCCGACCGCATCCGCAAGCTCGGGGATGAGGTCGTCGATCGAGGGGATGTCGATTGCCCGCTTCCGGAGGAGTGCGACATCGGTGATTTGCGGAAGAAGTACGCCGAGGACATCAAGGACGTCTGTGAAGAGACCTGCGAGTGGACGATCAAGGCCCTCAAACAGGGCTACACGCCGGTGCATCTGGGCGGGGATCACTCGCTGGCGATGGGATCGATCGCGGGCGTGGCCAAGTACTATCGGGAGCAGGACAAGCGCATCGGGCTGATCTGGTTCGACGCGCACGGCGACATGAACACGCCGGACTCCAGCACGAGCGGCAACGTGCACGGGATGCCGCTGGCGCACGTGCTCGGGATGGGGGATCCGGAGCTGGCCATGATCGGCGGATTCAAGCCGAAGCTTCATCACGGCAACATGGCGTTGGTGGGGATCCGCGATCTGGACGAGCGCGAGAAGGGGATGATCGCGCAGAGCGGCGTCCACGTCTTCACGATGAAGGACATCGACAAGCACGGCATCTCGCACGTGATCGACGAGGCGATCGACGTGGCGACGCGGGGCACGGCGGGCGTCCACGTGAGCTTCGACATCGACGCGCTGGATCCGCGGGACGCGCCCGGCGTGGGCACGCCGAAGAAGGGCGGTTTGACGTATCGCGAGGCGCACCTGAGCCTGGAGATCATCGCCGACGCGCGTGTGCTGATCGGCATGGATATGGTGGAAATCAACCCGATTCTCGACACTCGCAACAGCACGGGTGAGCTGGGGGCGGAGCTGATTTTGTCGGCGTTGGGCAAGCGGATTTTTTGAGAGCGGTGAGGGGAACAGAGGACCCAGAGAAGACCCGAACCCGAAACCAAAATCGAAACCCAACACCTGAGGACCCAGAGAAGAGAGGAAAGGGTGCTGTCGTGACGCCGGAGGACAAGGAGTTTGCGCGTGCCTGTCTTCGGCAAGGCCGGTTGACGATCGATCAGGTCGAGCAGATCAGGAGGACCGCCGAAGGGCGGAAAGCGCGCTTCCGTGACGTCGCGGCGGCCTATGGGGTATCCGTCGAAGGGCGGGCCCCCTCGGGGGCGCCGGCGTACGGATACGTGCTGCTCGGGACACTGGCGGTCTTTGTGGCCGGGTCGGCGGCGGTGTTGGCGATCGGGCTCGGGGAGATGCATCGACGCGACGCGGACAACGCGCGCCGGCGAGCGGAACTGGAGCGGATGGAACCGGCGCCTACGGGGGGCGGGGCGGACACCACGAGGCAGGCGATCGAGGTCGAACGACGGTTGCGTCAGGCTCGGGAGACGCTGAGCGGCGTGGAGGACGGTCTGCTGACGATCCCGGAGGAGGAGCGCGTGGCGCGATTGGAGCAGGCTCTGACCGGGTTTGACGCCTACCTGGCCTTCCGTCCGGATGCGGCCGCGGTCTTCTGCGATCGCGGGCGGGCGAGAGATCTGTTGGGGCGGAAGGCGGAGGCGTTGGCGGATTACGACAAGGCGATGGTACTGGATCCTGGTCTGAAGGGCGCGATCGAGCCGCGCGCGAAGGAACTGCGGCAATAGTCTTTTCCTCTGTCTACTCGTTACTCGGTACTGCGTCATGTTTGTCATCGACGAGAACGACCGTTACGGTCGGTTCCGGTTGATTTCATGGTGGCGGCAGGAGCGGCTGCTGTCGGCGAAGGTACTCGTGGTGGGGGCGGGTGCGCTCGGCAACGAGGTGCTCAAGAATCTGGCGCTCCTCGGCGTGGGGCATGTCTTCGTCGTGGACTACGACACGATCGAGTCGACGAATCTCACGCGATCCGTGCTTTACCGCGCGGGCGATGAGGGGCGTCCCAAGGCGTTGCGGGCCGCGGCGGCCGTCAAGCAGATCAACCCCGATGTGAAGGTGCGTGCGCTGAACGGGAACGTGATCACGGATGTCGGGCTGGGCGTGTACGGGGAGATGGACGTCGTGATCGGTTGCCTGGACAACCGGGAGTCGCGCCTGTGGATCAACCGCCAGTGTTGGAAGGCGAACAAGCCTTGGGTGGACGGCGCGATCCAGGAGATCAGCGGGGTGACCAAGGTGTTCGTCCCGCCGGCCGGGGCGTGCTACGAGTGCGGCATGACGGAGGCGGACTACCGGCTGATGAACCTGAAGTACTCGTGTCCGCTGTTGAAGCGCGAGGATATCGCGGAAGGGAAGGTGCCGACGGCGCCGACGATCTCGTCGATCGTCGCCGGGCTGCAAACGCAGGAGGCGCTGAAGCTGCTGCACGGGTTGCCGGTCAAGGCCGGCGCCGCGATGGTCTTCAGCGGCGAGGCGAACAATTTCTACATCACGAGCTATCAGCGCAAGGAGGATTGCCTTTCGCACGAGACGTATCCTCCGGCGGAGGACGCGCCTTTGAGCGTGGCTTCGGCGGCCGAGGACGCGATCAGGTTCGCGGGGGCGACGACGCTGCAGCTGGATCGCGATCTGCTGCTCGACCTGGCGTGTCCCCGGTGCGGCGTTCGCAGGCCGATGATGAAGCCGCTGGCGCTGTCGCACTACAAGGAGGGGTTGTGCGAGAAGTGCGGCGGCGTGATGCTGACGAACATCGTGCACCGCGTGGAGGCGGGGAGCGCGACGGCGAAGCGCACGCTGCGCGAGCTGGGCGTGGCTCCGTACGACGTGGTGAGGGTGCAGTCGGGGCGCGACACGCGGTTCTTGCGGCTTTGCGAGGACCGCGATCGGACGATGAACTGGGAATGAGCGGGAGGGGGCAGGTTGACAGAGGGGACGGGGGGTGTTAGAACGTTGATGGATCGGGATGGCGGGACCCTCGTAACGACGGGACCGGGTACGGGGTCTAACCTGCGTGCTGGAACAGGAGCCAAGGAGGTCGGGTATGGCAGAGGGTGAAGGAATCCAGGTCACGTTCTTGGATCAGACGGGCGCCAAGAGCGTGAAGGCGAAGATCTCTCCCACGGTTGCCGTGAAGAAGATCCTGCCGAACATCATCACCAAGATGCAGTTGCCGGTGACCGCGCCTGACGGAACCCCGATGTCGTACAGCCTCGATCACAAGGAAGGGGGCAAGCGGTTGCAGGAAGCGCAGACGCTTCCCGACGCCGGGGTAAAAGAGGGCGACCACCTGATCGTGTACCCTGAGATCGTCGCGGGCTAGGCGGTTCGTCTCGAGGTCGCGATGAAGAAGGCACTGGTGTTGGGGAGCATCATCCTCTGCGCGTTCGTGGCGTACGCGGCCTGGATGGTGTTCTTCGGGGGGCGGATCCCGTTGCTGTCGTACGATCTGTACGTCAAGAACACCGTGGTCCGCTTCGCCGAGGAGACGATCGAGAAGCAGAAGCCGCCGCGCACGAATCCGGAGGAGCTCCGGAAGGCGGCGGAGGCGCTGCGGAGACTTCATCATGAGCTGATCGAGCGCGCCTCGGATTCGGACAAGCGCCGCCCGTCGTATCGCAAGACGGACGATGTCGTGACGCAGATCGAGTATGCGGCGCAGAATCCGGACTCCGCGGATGTCGTGGGGGCTCGGTTCGGCAACGCGATGGAGCTGATCCAGGAAGTGAAGTCGATGGTGGGGACCCCGCGGGACGAGCCACAGTAGGGAACGACCATGGTATTCTTCGATACGCCGCGTACGCGCCGCTTGCAGTCGGATGTCGAGGCGCTGAAGGAGCTCAAGGAGAATTCCGGCATTCTCGAGTTTCAGGCGTGGGGGGACCCTCCGGAGCGCTATCTCGTGACGTTTCGGGGGAAGGGCCTGATGCGCAAGAGCGAGTCGGAGGCGGTCGAAATCGCGGATGTTCACCGGGTGGAGATCCGGCTGGGCATCGATTATCCCCGCAGCCGTCCGGACCTGCAGTGGTTGACGAGCATCTACCATCCGAACATCTCGGCGGTGGGGGCGGTATGTCTGGGCGGATACAGCACCAATTGGGTTCCGAGCTTGGGCCTGGCGGAACTGTGCGAGATGCTCTGGGATATGGTGCGCATGGCCAATTACGATCCCAAGAGCGCCTACAACTACAGCGCGGGGCGATGGTGCGAGACCCAGACGCAGTTCGACTTTCCGATCGATCGGCGCAATCTGCGGGATCGAGTCGGACAGACGGTGGGCGGCAACGTGATCAAGCTCGACTTGACGAACGGCAAGCCGAAGGAGGCTCCCCCGATCGTCAAGCCGCCCGAGGACGACGTCCTGATCATCGACGATTCGACGGCTGTGCCGCCGTCCCTGCCGCGCGTGCAGGTGATTCGGCCGGCGCCTCGGCCTGGGCCGCCGCCCCGGCCGGCGAAGCCTGCGGGCGGGGGTGAAGACATCCTGATCATCGAGTGAATCGGATGCCCGATATCGAAGTGGTCGGGGAGGTCGGTGAGCTCGAGATCGCCGAGCCGCCGGAGAAGTTGATCCCCACGCTGGATCGCAGCCGGCGTGTGGAGGCCATGGGAACGATCCAGGGGGACGATCTCCACATCTTCCTGCGCGAGGAGACGCTGCGGGAGATCGTGATCTACGCGAAGTCCAACATGAGCCGTGAGCTTGGAGGCGTGCTCATCGGCCGTTTTTATCGGTGGGATAAGAAGCTCTGGATCGAAGTCGCGGGTTACATCAAGGCGCAGAACTACGTCAACACGGCGGCGAGTTTCAAGTTCACGCACGACTCCTGGAGCGCCATCACGCGGGAGAAGGAGAAGCGGTTCAACGACATGCCGATCGTGGGGTGGCAGCACACGCACCCCGGGTACGGGATCTTCTTGTCGCATCTCGATCAGTTCATTCAGCGACACTTCTTCAATCTGCCGCATCAAGTGGCGCTGGTCGTGGATCCGCGGGCGGACGAGCTGGGGTTTTTCCAGTGGAAGCACCGCGCCGTCACGCCGTGCGGTTTCTTCTACGTCTACGACGCGTCTTCCCGTTGAGGTCCGGGGCGATTTACATTTTGTAAAGCCCACTTTACACGTCTGCTCGACGTCGCGCTGTTGATTTAACTTGTTCGTGATGAGTGTGTTGCGTGCGGGCTTCGTGCTTCGTTGATGGCGATGTGGCCTGCCCTTTGCTGCATACTCTTCATCAAACTTGTTAGCCGGCTGGCGAAACGTCACTATAGGCTCGCCCCTTTCGTCAGCCGGCTTTCTTTTTCGCTCGCAGGGAGCGGCGCGGGCGGATACTGTGTGGGAAAGCGATAACACGGAGGGAGACCATGAGAAGCTCAGCTGCGTGTGTGGCGTTGGCCGCGATCCTCGTCGGCGGGCTCGCACCGGTCGATGCGTCCGCCCAGTGATGCAAGGGCGGAGGCGGAGGAGGCTCCTCCGCGGGCGGCACCGGCACTGGCGGTGGCAAGACGGGTGGAGGCGGTCCCGGTATGGTTCCCGGCGTTCCGATGGGCGAAGAGGGCGGAATCCCGATGGAAGCGGGAACGGAAACGGTCCTGATGAGGTACTACTTGAACGGCGAAGTCGAGCCGACGACGCTCAAACAGGTGCTGCAGAAGACCAAAGGGGTGAAGAGCGTCGACGTGGATGTAACGGAGCGGCAGGTCAAAGTGTTGTGGAGCGGGAAGTGCCGCGACTTGGCGCAGATGGAGAGTGCCGCGGCGGGGGCGGGCACGGCGGCGCTGCTGCTGAGCCACGCTCACTTGTATGCGGCGTTCAAGCCGCAGAAGGGCGCGAATCTGGAGGCGCTCGAGAAGGAACTGAACGCGGTCTCCGGGGTCAAGGGCGTGTTGCTGTCGGGGACGGCGGCCGAATTGCATGTGGATCTGCAGACAGTGAGGATCGACGCCCTTCGCGGCGCGGCGGAACGCGCCCATTTCGAGGCGCAGCTGAAATCCCATCAGTGGGTTGAGGCGAAGGTCCGATCCGGAGATGCGAAGGCCGTCGCCGATGCGCTGCGCAGGCTCCGGGGCGTGCTCGTGCTGGAAGAGAACGACGAGCGGCTGGGTTTCTGGGCGCTGGCTTTGCTGACGAAAGAGGCCGTCGACCGGGTGGCTGAGAAGGTCGGCGCGGAGCTGGACGCGATCGAGCGACCGTAACGATCCCGAGACCAGAATATCTCAATTTGCTGCAGGCAGAGCGCGTTCGGGCGTAGAATACCGAACGAACCGTTCCGCGTTTGCATGCGAGGCGAGTATGAGAAAGCTCTGGGTCGTGATCGGGGTGCTCTCGGTGACGGCGTGCAGCTCAGGGGTAACCCGGCCGGAGGATCGAGCGCTGACCGAAGAGACGCGCGTGGCCAAACGGCAGCAGCAGATATTCGAGCGGGACGGGTATTGCGACGGGTGCAACCTGGACGTGTACGGCGGGCATCGATGCGGACTGACGTTCCCGTGCCTTCTGTGCGGACGGGAGCAGGGGGCGGGACATGTCCATGAGATTCGCCGGACGTGCGGGTCGTGCGGCCTGACGCAGTCTGAAGCGCACGTCTGCGACGATTCGGGGAATTGCGACCAGTGCCGCCGGGACGGGCGCGGCATCCTGGTCGAGCGCCCGTGTGAACGTTGCTATCGGATGTTGAAGGCGTCGTCGATCGTGGGAGTGACGGCGTACTGCGCCCGATGCAACGTCGAGGCCGCCGCGAACCACATCTGCGGCAAGACCCGGTTCTGCCTGTCGTGCTTGCGCGAGGCGGGCGACGGGCACATCCACGATGCGACGAGGCTCTGCGTGAGCTGCGAGGAGGAAGTCGCGATCGATCACGTCCACGACAGGACGGCGTACTGTCGCCCATGCCATCGAGATGCAGGCCCGGACCACAGACATGGAGAGACCATCTGGTGCGTGCGATGCGCCTCGGAGGAAGTCTGGCCTCACGGCCATCACTGATCCTGGCGTGCACGCTCGCGGCCTTGGCCGGGTGTGCTGAGCCACCTCCGGTGGAGATCGACGGCGATCTGATTCGCGCGTCGATCGATGAGATCGCCCGAGGGACGCCGCGAGCGGCGCAGGCGCAGGAAGGCTTGCTCGATCTGGCGGGCCGGGCTCCCGAGGCACGCGATCTCGTCTTCCGCGAGGCGGATCGCCTCTACCGCGCGGCCGACCGGCGCGCCGAGGCGGCGCGGTCCGAGGAGCTGGCGCTGGCCGGCACGGGAGAGGCCCTCGGCGAGCGCGACCAATCGCGGTTGGCGCAGGCGGTTCTCGAACGCGTCGAGTGCGAGCGGCGGCGGGATGCGTTGGGCCGGCTGCTGCAGCGCCTGCGCTGATCAGAGCGCCGGGGTATCCCCGACGATCGCGCGGAAGGCGTCCGGCGCCCACATCAGCAGCAGGTCGTCCAGGATGACCATGACGTTGCCTCCGGCGTGCAGCACGACGCAGATCCAGAGCTTGCCGCGCTTGAGGAAGGCCCACGTCAGGATCGCTCCGGCGACGAAGTAATGCACCTGCCACAATCGATATCCGTAGACGAGGTGCAAGGCATAGAAGATCGCGGCCCCCAAGACGATCGTGGCTCGTGGACCGTAGGAGCTGCGCAGTCCGGGAACCAGGATGCCGCGGTACACGAACTCCTCCACGAGCGGCGCCAGGAGAAGGGCGTTGAGAAAATATCCGGGGAGCTGGCTCGCGCCGAATCGTCCCGTGGCGGAGTCCCGCAATTCGAGAGGCCATTCCGTGAGAGGCGGGTGCGTCAGGCGCAGGATCGCGACGGCCGCCGCCATGAGCGCCAGGGACAGGCCCAGGAGGATCAGGACGACCTTGGCCAACCACGCGGCGTCCGCGAGGAACTCGTCGAGGGAGAGGCCCAGGTCTCGGCGAGTCGCCCGTCCGCGGGCGATCAGGATCGCCGCGATCGCGCCTGCGGCGGCGGCTCGAGCAAGGTACTGTCCGGCGACGCCCAGCGGTTCGACGGTGAAATAGAAAAGCGACACGTCGACGGCGAAGGCCGCGAGGGCCGTCGTGTACATCCAGCCGGCGGAAGAGGCCTCGGAGAGGCTACTTTTTGGCTGAGGCGTACGTGAAGTCCTTGATCTTCTGCTCCAGGTCCGCCGGATTCTGTGCGGCGGCCATCATGACCTGGTAGGTGACTCTCTTCTGGCTGAACAGGTTGTACAGGAAGTCGTCCAGGAGGATCATTCCCTGCTGCGCGCCGGTCTGGATCGCGCTGGTGATCTTGTGCGTCTGATTCTCGCGGATCAGGTGCTCGATGGCGCTGGTGACGATCATGATCTCGAAGGCGGCCGTCACGCCGGGGCCGTCCGCGCGCGGCAGGAGGGCCTGGGAGACGACCGCCAGGAGCGCGGTCGAAAGCTGGGCGCGGATCTGCTCCTGCTGCTCGACGGGGAAAGCGTCCACGAT
>JACPRB010000315.1 GCA_016190155.1 Planctomycetota bacterium | reverse complement strand
TCGTCTTCACGTCCTGCGCCACGACGGGGATGAGCTTCATGCGCGGCATTGTAGGCGCGGGCGAAATCTCAGGCGAGGAAATAGGAGACTGTAGCGAGGAAATCGGTAGCGTTGTGGACATTGACAAGTCTCGGACGAAAACGGAACCACGGATTGCACGGATTTCGCGGATTGGAAATCGAGTCGGGCACGCACACATCCTTTCGATCATCTCCCTATCCGCGAAATCAGCGAAATCCGTGGTTTCCTCCTCCGCATGCTTTGCCGGAAGAGCGCTGCATGCCGACTTCTTTCCTACAGTGTCATTATTCATGACAAATCCCAGCGCGGCGGCAGCCCCCGCCCTTCGGATGCGACCGCCGCGCCGGGACTTGGGCATTGAGATTTCCCGACCGTCGGACACGCCGTACATGTTCTCCCTGTGTTCAGGAAGGGGTCGGGCTGAACTTCCTTCGACATGATGCAGGATACGCCGGAAGGCCACTACGAGCTTCTGGAGGAACTCGGCCGCGGCGGTACGGAGGAACTTCTTCAAGTCCTCCCTTCTTTCGAATCAATCCGCGACAATCCGTAACAATCCGTGTAGTCCGTGGTGGCTTCATCCGAGAAGCCTACCCCTGAATCCTTACCCCGAATGTAGAATCCTCTTGCATGGCCTCATGCCTGGATGAGGAGTTCGCTCGTCACGTCCTCGAGTCCGGCGCCTTCTCGCCACAGGACCTGCAGCGCTGCCGCTTGGCTCAGGTGGTCGCTCCGGAGCGCCTGCTCGCCGAGATCGCCCTGACCCAGGGCCTCCTGACGGCCGAACGCGCCGTCGACGTGCTCTCCCGCATGGACGGCATGGGACGCCTGGGCTCGATCGCCGTCGAGCGCGGCCTCCTGTCTCTCGATCAACTGGAGGAGTGCGAACGCCGGCAGCGCGAGACCCCGTCCATTCCCCTGGCACGCGTCATCCTCGAGACGTCCCGCTTCGACGCTGCGCAGTTGACGGCGCTCCTGCGCCAGCTCGATCGCCGGCTGAGCGGTCCCCGCAAGATCGGCCGGTACTTCGTGAAGTCGCTGCTGGGACAAGGCGGCATGAGCGACGTCTACCTCGCCCTCGACGGCGAGCTCGATCGGGAGGTCGCGCTCAAGCTCCTGCGCGCCAGCGGAGCCGCCGAACGGGCCCTCGTGGAACGGTTCCATCGGGAGGCCCAGAACGTCGCGCGGCTGAAGCACCCCGCCATCGTCACCGTGTACGAGGCCGGACGCGACGAAGACACCCTCTACATCGCGATGGAGCATGTGGCCGGCCTTCCCCTGACGACGTGGAAGATCCGGAAGGACCCGCCCCGAAAGACGCTCCTGGCCGTCCTCGAAGAGGTCGCCCGCGCCGTTCATTACGCGCACCAGCGCGGCGTCGTCCATCGAGACCTCAAGCCCACCAACATCCTCATGGACGCCCAGGATCGGCCGCACATCGTCGACTTCGGGATCTCGCGGGCCGTGGACACGGGCGAAGCTATCACCACCGCCGGAACCACGTTGGGCACCCCTCATTACATGCCGCCCGAGCAGATCGTCGGAGACGTCCATCACATCGACGCGCGCACGGACGTCTACGCGCTGGGCGTCATGCTCTACGAACTCCTCACCGGCTATCGACCCTTCGACGGCGACACCCCGATGGCCATCTACCAGAAGGCGCTGGAGTGCGATCCGCCTCCGCTGCGAAAGGCGCCGCCGGATCTGGCGGTGATCTGCCTGAAGGCGATGCAGAAGGAGCGCGAGCGGCGGTACGCCTCCGCCGAGGTCTTCGCCGACGATCTCCGCCGACATCTGAACGGCGAGCCGATCCAGGCCAAGCCCGACAGCGTTCTCCTGCGCGTCGCCCGACGCGTGCGACGCCGCGCGTGGCCCGTCGCGCTCGCGGCCGTCGTCGTCTTCTTGGGCGGCATCGCGGCCGTCCTGGCGGCGGCGAACCGGCGGACGCAGCGGAAGTCCCAGACTCACCTGGCCATCCTCAAGGTCTGCGAGGAAGCGTTCGAGGATTCAAGGACCGAGGGTGGCCTGGAGCGCGCGCTAACGCGCCTGGACGAAGCTCTGGCGCGATTGGGCGAACACGCGCCGTTGCTCGTGCGCCGCGCGGCCCTACGCTATGAAGCGAATCGGCTGGATGAAGCGGCGTCCGACGCGGATCGCGCCATCGCGATCGCGCCGGCCGAGACCGAAGCCCATCTCATCCGCGGGAAGATCCTCCTGAGACGCCATCAAGATTCGCAAGGATTGATCCCGCCCGTCGATCCGCTCTACCCGATGCCGGAGCGTGAGGGACTTCGCCGGGATGCCCTGGCCTCGTTCGCGCGCGCCGCGTCATGGGATTTCGCGCAAGCGGCCGCCGCCGCCTACGAAGGTCGGCCCGCCGAAGAGTCGTTGACGCGATGCCTGCAGAGCCGCCCGCAGGATGCGGACGCGTACGCCTTGAGGGCCCTGGTTCGTGTTCAAGCCGACGATCCTCCCGCGGCGCTTCACGATCTCGATCAGGCGATCCGGATACGCCCTTCCTTCGCGGCCGCCCACGTGGGTCGCGCCGTGGTGCGCCTGATCGATTCCCCCCGCAGACCGGAGCACCTGCGCGCGGCGCTGGCGGATCTGGATCGCGCCTCGCAGATCGCCCCGGACTGCGCCGTCGCGCACGCCCATCGGGCGAGCCTCCTTCTGGCATTGGCCAAGCTCGGGGACGGCGATCCGGCGCAGCAATGCCGGGCCGCGATCGCCGCCGCCGGCCGAGCGTTCGAGCTACGACCCGATCACATACGGGCCCGGTGGCAGCGAGGTGTGGGGCATCTCACTCTGGCGAACCTCCTGCCGGCCGGCACCGACGAGGCGCGCCGCGAATTCGAGCTGGCGGCCGTCGACTTCGACGCGCTGCGCGAGAGCGGGTTGGAGCCGGCCGAGATCCTCATTCTGCGCGGCACGGTTTACGCGGGCCTGGGCCGCTGGATGGAGCTCTCCGGCAAGAATCCCGCGCCGATGGCCGGCGCCGCCCACGCCGACTTCTCGGCGGCCCTGGAGATTCAACCCGACTCCATCGAGGCGCTGGTGGGACGGGCTTCGGCCGGCCGAATGCTGGCAAGAAGAGAGGTCGAACCGGAGGGGCGCCTCCGTGCCGCCTTGTCCGACTTGGACCGGTTGATCGCCCTCGCGCCGCGACACATGCGCGGCCGCCATGAGCGCGGTCTCGTCCGCGAGGAGCTCGCGCGATGGGCCGGGGGCGCGGAAGCTCCGATACTGCGGGAAGGCGCGATCGAGGATCTCGACGAAGCGCTGCTTCTGGGGGCGCCGACCGCGGAAAGCCTCGCCGCGCGCGGGCGGGCGCACTACAGACTGGGACGATATGGATCGGCGGCGGCGGATTGGGAGCGCGCGATCGAACTCGAGCCGGCGCTGCGCGGGGATCTCGAGGATCTGCTTCGCGAGGCCAAGGGAAAGCGCTAGCGTTACTCGCCGCCTATCGCGTCGATCTGTTGAGTCACGCCCTGCTGGGAAGGAATCGATTCGGCGTCCGCCAGATGGGGAATGGCCCGACGAAGGCTCTTGCCCAGGGCCGATCCTGATGCGAGAGAGGCGGCCCACGCCGCGCCGAACACGAGGGGTAATCCCACCCATCCGGGGGTCGTTCCCAAGAAGATTTCGAGCATCTCGCCGGTCAAGATCACCACAGGCGCCCCGAGGAGGGTCCCCGTCGTCATGACGGCTGCGGAGTCGGACACCGCCTTCTTCCACCAGCCCGGACCGCCCGAGACCGCGTGTACGGAGGCGAGTCCTACGGCCAAGGGGATCCCTACGGCGGAAAGACCGAAGGACCATAGGTTCCGAGCGAAGGGATAGAACAGCAAGGCGCTCGTCACCGTCGCGGCGCCCCCCACGATGCCCGCATTGCGCCAGAACGTGGAGCGCTTATAGAAAGGCTTCGATGGCGTGTCTTCCGTTTCCTGCGCCCGCGCCGGCAGCGAAGTCCCGACGGTCAGGCAGATCATGAGCACCCAGACGGTGAACCTGCGCATCGGCCGCTCCTCCTCAGTTCGAGAGATGATCGACCTACGTTCGACGTTTGCGCGGGAATCTTCGTGAGAATCGTTCAGATCACGGCCGCGTCCGCCACAGCCACAGAAGCCCCAGCGGCAGCAGAAGATCCAGCCCCACCGATCCGCACTTCCCTTCGCTCCCGCCCCCGCTCGGCGCCGGAGGTGCCGGAGACGGCGGAGGGGGCGGAGGGGGAGGCGGCGGACCCGGCGGCGTCCCGGCCAGCTCGTGGACCTTGCCGATGATCAACTCCTCGACCTGCGAGCCCCACCGCGCATTCACGAAGGCCCACCCCAGGTACGACTCGTAGCCGCCTTCCCCCAGCACCCGCGCGCTCGCGACGTAGCCCATCGTGTCGTTGGCGTAGCCGGTCACCCACGTCTCGCGTCCCAGCTCGTTCTTGATCCGCAGGGAATAGTCCACCACTGTCTCGCCCCCCAGCGCGACCCACGCCAGATCGCTCCCCACACGCCAGAGCTGGACGGGAAATGGATAGACGGTGCGTCCATCCGGCGCGGTTTCCCCGGTGATCGGGATGTCGACCTGCTGGAACTCCGACTGCGCGGAACCCGTGATCGGCGTCATTGCGCCCATCAACACCTGCTCGATGGCCGCCGTGAGCTGCTGGGCGTTGTTCTCGGCCCCCCACGCCGTCGGCCCCACCTGATTGATGTCGCCGCCGCACCCCGTGAAGAAGAGCGCCGTCGCCCCCGGGTGCGCCGCCTCCAGATTGAGCTGGGTGTATCCCGCGTAGTCCCCGTGCCACTCCCACAGGAACACGTGGTTGTTGTGACACGCATACCCGAACACGATCGCCCGCAGCGTCCCTTGCGGAGAGGTCACGCGCAGAACGGGTACGTCGTTGTCCGTCGGACCCGCGGGGTTGTATCCGTTGATGTATCCCTCCGGCGTCGGTTGGCG
The DNA here is from genome assembly GCA_016190155.1 of Planctomycetota bacterium. Taxonomy (GTDB): domain Bacteria; phylum Planctomycetota; class MHYJ01; order MHYJ01; family JACPRB01; genus JACPRB01. Next base: position 7,002 of record JACPRB010000315.1, on the reverse strand, counting down.
ACGGTTGCCGGCGAACATCGCCTCGCCCCTTCCCCGCTCCAGAACCGCCGGCTGCAGGTCCGCGAAGGCCGCGTCGACCACGCCGACCAGGCGATCCCGCAACCCGTCGGTGTAGTTCTGCACCTTGACTCCTTCGTCGGGAGGCATGTTGGTCGAAGGATACCGGTTTGCCAAACGCGGCCCGCAGTGGGTATGGGACGCGGTCAGCATGATCTGATCGCGCGTCAGCATGTGTCGTTGCATCACTTCATCGGCGACCTGGCCGGCCAGAACGGCGTCCAAACCGAGCAGGTCCGTGGTGAGCAACACCAGCCTCCTCCCCTCCGGATCCTGCATCACAAGAGCCTTCGCGGTGAGCTCCTGCGCGGTTCCCTGCGACGGTCCGCGGTCGTATCCGGCCATCCACAGCGGCTCCTGCGGAGTGATCACCGTGCGGGCCACGCCCGCCTGCCACCCGGCATCCTGAGCGAACGCCTCGACGCCGGAAATCGCCGCGACGGCACACATCGCCAAGAGAACCTTTCTCATGCCCCCTGATACCGCAACCCAGGAGGCTGAGTTTCCACGAAAGAACGTGTCGGGCGCCGCAGGGCTATACTCAAATACAGATGACCCCTCCACAGCGCTACGAGATCCTCGAGGAACTCGGTCGCGGGGAAATCAGGCCTGGCTCGAGGCCCTCGCTGCCGCCCCGCGAAGAGCTGGTTCGGGGCGATCCCCAAGCCCGCCGACTCGCCGGACAGATCGAGCAGGATCTGCGCGGCCTCGGTCGGGATCCGGCGTCACTTCTGGAGGCCGCCATCGCGGACTATGCGGAGGCCCTCAAGCTCAATCCGGCCGCCGACAAGATCTGGATGCACCGGGGGATCGCCCGGTTGAGTTTGGGCATTCACCAGAGCCAGCAAGGCAGGAATGCCGACGCGCTCTACGACGCCGCCCTCGACGATTTCTCCCGCGCGCTGCGCCTCAATCCGACGAACGCCCAGGCCTGGCAGTACCAAGGTCACCCCCACCACGGGTGCGCCGTCTACGGGAAGGCCGGCGGCGAATCCGCCGCCGGGCACTGCCGCGCCGCCCTGGACGCCTACGAGCAAGCCGGCCGCCTGAACCCGGCGTTGGCCGACGCGCTGCGACAGCCCATGGCCTCCTGCCGGCGGCGGCTCGAATCCCTGCAACGAGAATGATAGTTTGTAGCTTCCTGCCGGATACTCATTACTATCTACTCGGGTCAGCGTTCACCGGTTCGTTGGTTCGGAAGCTGGACGCCGGAATGGGGTTCTTGAACGGACGAACGGCGGAACCTTCGAACTTCTGAACGGTTATCTACCCGATACCGGACCATGCTCATCGACTCCCACGCCCACCTGGACGACGCAGCCTTCGACGCCGACCGCGACGCCGTTCTGGAACGCGCGCGACGCAACGACGTGCGCCGCATCGTCACCGTCGGCACCGACCCGACCTCCTGCGAGAAGGCGCTCGCCATCGCCGAAGCCGAAGACGGCGTCGTCGCGGCCCTCGGCCTGCACCCGCACGAGAGCGACCGCTGCGCCGGAGACGACCTCGCGCGGTTGCGCCGCCTGGCCGCCTCCCCCAAGGTCGTGGCCATCGGCGAGACCGGCCTGGACTACGCCAAGAAATTCGCCGCGGTCGAGAACCAGCAGGCGCTCTTCCGGCGACACCTCGCGCTGGCTCGCGAGCTCGGCAAACCCGTCGTGATCCACTGCCGCGACGCCCACGCCGACACGCGCGCGATCCTTCGCGAGGAGGGGATCCGCCGCGGCGTCATCCACTGCTTCTCGGGCCACGCGGACGACGCCCGCGATTACCTGGCCTTGGGCTTCCACCTCTCCATCGCCGGCCCTGTGACGTTCGCCAACGCCCACAAACTCCGGGAGACCGTTCGCGTGATCCCGCTCGAGCGCCTGCTCATCGAAACCGACTGTCCGCTCCTGGCGCCTGTGCCTCACCGCGGCCGGCGAAACGAGCCTTCGTACGTGCTCTACGTCGCCGCCGCCGTCGCGCGGGAGCACGACACGACTCCGGAGCGCGTGGCCGAAATCACTTCCCGTAACGCCTGCTCGCTGTTTAGCATTTGACGAACCCATGAGCCCCCCGTACACGATCCTGGCCGTCGACGACGAGCGCGAGAACCTCAACCTCCTGGCCAACGTCCTGGGCGACGCCTACCGGGTCCGCAAGGCGAAAGACGCCCCGGCGGCGCTGGAGATCCTCAGCCGCGAACCGATCGACATGGTCATCACCGATCAGCGCATGCCGAACATGAAGGGCGTAGCGCTGCTGGAGCGCGTGCGCGAGCTGAAGCCCGACGCCGTGCGCATCCTGATCACGGCGTACCCGGACATCTCCGTCGCCGTCGATGCCATCAACCGCGGCCACGTGAAGCGGTACGTTTCCAAGCCCTTCGACCCGGAGGAGCTGAAGGTCATCGTCCGGCAGGAATTCGAATTCTACGAGCTGCAGCGCGCCAACCGGCAGCTCAACGAGGAACTCGGACGCGTCGTCAGCGAACTCGTCCGCGCCAACCGGCGCCTGCGCGAGCTCGACCGGATGAAGGACAACTTCCTCGCCAACGTCTCCCACGAGCTGCGCACGCCCCTGGTGTCCAGCATCGGATACATCGACCTCATCCTGGACGGCGGCACCGGCCCGGTGCCGGTCCCGATGGAGAAAGGCCTGCGCGTGGCGTATCGCAACCTCGAACGGCTGCTGGTGCTGATCGAGGACCTTCTGACGCTGGCACGCCTCAAACACCGCCAGGAAGGGCTGGAGCTGTCCAGCTTCGACCTCCGGCCGCTCATCGATGAATGCGTGCAGTCGCTGCGCGGGAGGTCGCGCAAGGCCACGCTGGACGTGCGCGTGAAAGTCCCGCCGAATCTGCCTCCGGTGCGCGCCGACGAGAGACGCATCCACAGCGTCCTGACCAACGTCTTGGCCAACGCGGAGAAGTTCACGCCCGAGAACGCGCGCATCGACATCCGGGTCACGCGCGGCCGAGACGGGCGCTGCAGCGTCCGCGTCGAGGACAATGGCGTGGGGATCCCTCCAGGGACCCAGAAGTCGGATTTCCCGTCCTTCCGGCCGGGGGAGGACTCCCGCTCGCGCCGCTTCGCCGGCCTCGGGATCGGCCTCTCGCTCGCCCAGCAGGTTCTGCAGATGCACGGATGCACCATCACGTTGCGACCGAGCGCCCGGCGAGGAGCTCGCGTCAGCTTCGACCTGCCGCTGGCGCCGCCGGTCGCTTCACGAACATGAGCGATCCTCAATTCCGCTTTGATCGGACCGGACGAATCCTGAGCTTTAACGACGCGGCGGCGGCCGTCCTGGGTATGACGGCGGACACCGACGTGCGACGACTGCTGCCCGAGCCGCGCCTTCTGGAGACCGCCCTGAGCGCCATCGGCGAGCACGGGGTCCATGCAAGCGAAGTCACGTTGTCGACCGCCCTTGGCACGCAACGGCCGTCCTTGCTGCTGATCGCTCCCGTGCCGGACGGATCCGGCGCCTTCACCGCCACCACGGTCGACATCAGCCGCGAACGGTCGACTCAGATGCTCGTGAAGCGCTTCCCCGAGGCGACGATGGTCCTGGACTTGGACCGCCAGCGGGTGCTGGAGGCCGACGCCCGCGCGTGCGAGATGCACGGCTACTCGCGCGAGGAGTTGATCGGGCTCCCGCTGCACCGGCTGCATCCGCCGGACGAAGATCCCGCGCCCTCCGATCCCGTCGTGCACGTCCGCAAGGATGGACAGCGCCTCTTGCTGGACGTCGCCGGCCGCGCGCTCCAGATCGGCGAGCGTCGCTTGAGCATCACCCTCCTGCGCGACCTCACGGGGCGCCTGCGCGTGGAGGAGTTCTATCGCGTCCTCCTGGAGCAATCGCGGGATTGCATCTTCCTCGTCGATCCGGAGTCGATGAAGATCGTGGACGTCAACGACGCGGCGGCTCGCCAACGGGGCTATGAGCGCCACGAGCTGCTCGGCAAGTCGGTCCTGTCGCTGCACCCTCCCGAGGAGTCGGCGGAGATAGAACGGCAACGCAAAGAAACCCTCCAGCAAGGCGGCGGCGTTCTGACGGGTCTGCGGCATCGGCGAAAGGACGGAACGGAGTTCCCCATCGAAATCTCCGCCAGCCCCATCTCCTTCGGCGAACGACGGTACTACCTGGCCATCGCGCGCGACGTGTCGCGGCGCCACGAGGCCGAGCGACAGCTCCAGGAAGCCGTCGAGTCCGCGCATCGCAGCGAAGAACTCTATCGCGTCCTCTTCGAGCAGGCCCGGGAAACCGTCTTGCTGCTCGAAGCGGAGACCATGAAGATCATCGACATCAACGAGGCGGGCGCGCGACTGCGCGGATACGAACGCAGCGAGCTGATCGGCAGGGATATTCGGGAGCTGCATCCCCCGCACGACATCGAGCGGACCGAGGACGCGCGCCGGCGGGCCCTGGAAACCGGCGGCACGCTGCTGACCGGCCTCTGGCACCGGCGCAAGGACGGAACGGAGTTCCCGGTCGAGATTTCCACCAACGTCGTCACGATCGACGGCCGCCGCTGCTTCCTGTCGGTCTTGCGCGACGTATCCGCGCATCACGAATACGAACGCCGTCTTCGGGACATCGCGGACAAGGCGCGTCAGGCCGAGGACCTGGCGCGCCGTCAGGCGGCGGAGCTGGCCGAGGCCAAGCAGTTCCTGGAACTCATCCAGGAAGGTGCCAGCGACGGACTGGTTCTGACGGACGACCAGGGCCGCATCGTCAGCGCCAATCGCAAGACGCTGGGAATGAGAGGATTTCGCCGGGAAGAGTACATTGGACGCTCCTTCTTCGAAGTGACCGATCCGGCCAACCACGAGAGGTACCGGCGACTCAACGCGCGGATCCTCGCCGGTGAGGACGTCCGGCTTCGCTCGAGGGAACGGACGGCGGACGGCAAGGAAGTCGTCTTGGACATCAGCAACAGCCTGATCGTCCGCGGCGGGCGCAAGTACGTCTTCTCCATCGTGCGCGACGTCACCGAGGAGGTCCGCGTCCAGGAGCGTCTGACTCTCTACCGCGAGATCATCGCCAATTCCAACGAGGGGATCGCGATCATCGACGTGCAGGGCCGGTATCTGGAGCAGAACGCCGCGCACCGGGCGCTCCTGGGTTTCACCGACGAAGAGCTTGCGGGGCGAACGCCGGCGATCCACATCATGGAGCCGCCGTTCGAGGTCATCGCGCGCGAACTGGCGGACAAGGGCTTCTTTCGCGGCGAGGTGGCCAGCCGGACCAAGGACGGGGTTCACCGGGACCTCGATCTGTCCGCGTTCAGCGTGCGCGACGCGGAAGGGCGTCCCGCCTGCTTCGTCGGCATCAAACGGGACATCACGGAGCGCAAGCGGGCGACGCGGCGGCAAGCGGCCGAACACGCCGTCACGCGCGTCCTGGCGGAAGCATCGACGCTTCCGGAGGCGGTTCCGCGGATCGTCGAGGCGGTCTGCCGCAATCTCGGCTGGAACGCCGGCGCGGTCTGGACGGAGGACCCGCCGAGGAACGCCCTGAGCTGCACGGAGTTCTGGCACGCGGCCGGGATCGACATCGGCGACTTCGAGCGCGCCACCCGACGGCAGACGTTCGCCCGCGGCTTGGGCTTGCCGGGGCGGGTGTACGCGAGCGCCTCGCCCGAGTGGGTGGAGGACATCGTCCAGGAACGACAGTGTCCCCGCGGCCCGCAAGCCGAGCGGGCGGGGCTTCACGCAGCCTTCGCTTTTCCGATCATGCTGCGCGGGGAGGTCCTGGGCGTCATCGAGTTCTTCAGTCGGGCGATCTTGCCGCGCGACGAAGACTTGCTCGTCATGATGGGCTCGATCGGGAGCCAGATCGGCCAGTTCATCGAGCGCAAGCGCGCGGAAGAGCAGTTGCGCAAGCTCTCTCACGCCGTCGAGCAAAGCCCGAGCATCGTCGTGATCACGGATCCGGCCGGCACGATCGAATACGTCAACCCCAAGTTCACGGAGGTGACGGGCTACTCGCCGGAGGAGATTCGAGGATCGGCGGCCCGCGGACTGGGCATTCAGTCCGCCGAGGACGAGGAGCGGATGCTGCGGATGTTGAGGGCGGGACAGGCCTGGCGGGGCGAGTTCCACAATCTGAAGAAGAACGGCGACCGCTACTGGGAACGCGCCTCGATCTCGCCGGTGAGGGACGAGCACGGCGCCATCGTTCACTACGTGAAGATGGCCGAAGACACCACGGAGCTCAAACGCGCGGAGGAGCGGCTGAAGCGGGCGGTGCTCGAGACGCGCCGGGCCTACGCGCGGCTGAAGCGCATGCAGGCGCAGCTGGTCCGCTCGGAGCGGTTGGCGGCGTCGGGCATGCTCCTGTCCGGAGTGGCCCACGAGATCAACAACCCGATCAACGTCATCTCCGGGAATCTCAAGCTGTTACGGGAGCGGTGTCGCCGGCTGGACGAGCTCGTGACGGGGACGACCCGATCCCGAGGGGTGCGGGCGGCGATGCGCGCCGTTCCCACGATGCTGGCGGACGCGACGCGCGCGGCGGAGCACGCGCGCCGGGTGATCGACGAATTCAGGGCCTTCGCGCGCGATCCCCGAGCGGCGGAGGACGCGGATCTGAATCAATGCGTGGAAACGGTGTTGGCTTCCTTGAAGCAGGAACTGGCGGGGATCCGCGTGGAACGCCGGCTGGGGAAGCTGCCGCCCGTGCGCTGCGTCCCCGCACAGATCCAGCACGCCGTCCGCAATCTCGTCGAGAACGCGATCGAGGCGATGGAAGGGCAAGGCACGCTGACGTTGCGCACGCGCAACGGAAGACGCCGCGTCGCCGTATCGGTGACGGACACGGGGCGCGGCATTCCCCGGGAGAACCGGAAGAAAGTTCTGGAACCTTTCTTCACCACGAAGTCGGAGGGCCAGGGGATGGGGCTGGGCCTGCCGATCTGCGTCACCATCGCGCAGAACCACGGCGGCCACGTGGACATCG
>JACPRB010000306.1 GCA_016190155.1 Planctomycetota bacterium | reverse complement strand
TCATGAGGCGGGTCAAGGCGTGCCGACCATCTGCTCGATAGCGGATTGTACGCCCGCCCGGGAAGGCTCCGCAGCCTCTTCTTGCGCGGTGTCGTGCGAAGGCGGCGCCCAGGAGACCGCGTCCAAGCTCATCCGAGCCATGTCGAGCATGATACCGGTGGACAGGGATCGGGCTTGGGCCACCTTGGGGCCTGATCTTTCATTCGGGTTGCCGGTGCCATTCTCAACGGCAGAGAGCTGCTCCATGCGTTCGCGAAGGACGTTCAGATGGGTGGGGTTCTTGCCCGTGCCTTCCCAAGCGGCCTCCAGCTGAGGCAGCAGGTACGAGAGGATGCGCCGGATGTCCTCCGGAAATGTATCCGGGGAGTTTCGAATGAAGGGTTGGTCTGGATCGTACACAAACCGGTTCACAGGAACGGGCTTGTTCCTCAGCGGCCAGGGGATGAACCCGAGGATTTTCTTCCGAGGTGGTGTGTAGAATCCGTCGGGGATCCTCTTCTTCTGCGGGCGTGCGAAGAGTTCGGCAAGGGCTTCTCCCACGAGGTACGCTTCCGCCTCGAACGGATTCTTCCTGCCAAGGCGTAGGCCCAGGTCCTGATATGCACAACCCATGGCAGTGGGGTGCAGTGGATGCCGAGGCTCACAGGTAGTCGGATCCTCTCCTCCGTCATAGTAAAGGGATTGAAAGTAATGCCAGAACTCGTGGAAGAGGGCGGAAGAGGGAGGAGTGGCTATGTCCTGCAGTGCCCCCAGATTGACCTCGATGTGCGCCTTATCGCCACGTGCAGTGGCCAGCCTTGCGGTTGCCGTGCCGCCATCGTGATAGGTGACACGGACCTTCTCGGTATTGACGCCCAGGAGATCCATCACCTGCCGGGCGGCGGCCTCCTGATCCGTGAAGAGCCGAGGCCGGTCCACCTCGGGGCCATATGGGCGATCCTGTCCCGCCGCCGATACGCAAGCGAGGATATGGAGCGCGACGACCCAAACCCATGTGAGTGTTCTCATGAGCGCACCTCGCGCATCGATCAACCCTCACACTCCCATTCGACTTTTCGGGCGCTCTCTCGCCTTGAATCTCCTTCTCACCGATCCTTATATTCGCTTTGGTTCCGTACACTGCGAAGATAGGCGACTCTGGCGCCGGGCGTGCGTCCTTGGCATAGTATCCGCGCTCCGGGCCATGCGAACGTGACCCCTGAAATGATGCTTTGGGATCGAATCGAACGGCACCTGCCGTTCGTGCAGACGCCGAGCCAATACATCGGCGCGGAGTGGAACTCCGTCCGCAAGGGCTGGAACGATGTCCAGGTGCGCGTCGCCGTCGGCTTCCCGGACGCCTACAAGATCGGGATGGCGCATCTGGGCGTCCAGATCCTGTACGGTTTGGTGAACGCCCGCCCCGACGCCTTGTGCGAACGCTTCTTCGCGCCGTGGCCGGACCTCGAGGAGCGCCTGCGCGCCGACGGGATTCCGCTGTTCACGGTGGACGGCCACCGGCCGGTGCGCGACTTCGACATCGTCGGCTTCAGCCTCCAGAGCGAGATGGGGTACACGAACTTCATCAACATGATGGAGTTGGCCGGCATTCCCCTGTACGCCGGGGAGCGCGGCGAGCGCGATCCGATCGTCGTCGGCGGCGGCGTGAACGCGTCGTATCCCGAGCCGGTCGCGGAGTTCTTCGACGTGCTGATCCTGGGCGACGGCGAGGTCGCGATGGCCGCGATGATCGATGCGCTGCAGGAGGTGCGCCGAGGCGGGTGGAGCCGCAACGCGTATGTGAAGCTCTGCGCGGAAAAGGTGCCGGGCGCGTACGTGCCGGCGCTGTACGATTTCGAGTGGGGAGCGGACGGCCGACTGACCAGAATCGTCGCGCGTGACGGGGCGCCCTTCCCGGTCAAGAAGGCGGTCGTTCCGTCTCTGGAGGACGCGTTCTATCCGGTCAAGCCCATCGTGCCGTACGTGGAGGTGGTGCACGACCGAATCAACCTCGAGATCATGCGCGGCTGCCGGCATCGATGCAAGTTCTGCCACGCCGTGAACTTCAAGAACAAGCTGCGCTTGCGGCCGGTCGAGCACCTGGTGCGGCAGGCCGAGACCGCCTACGCGAACACGGGCTACGACGAGATCGCCCTCACGTCGCTGTCGAGCGGCGATTATCCCTGGATCCACGAGCTGATGACGCGGCTCAACGCGCGATTCAAGGCGCGGCGGGTCAGCGTGTCGCTGCCGAGCCTGCGGGTGGACGGCAAGCTGCGGGAGCTGCCCGCGCTGATGAAGACGGTGCGCAAGAGCGGCTTCACCGTCGCGCCCGAGGCGGGAAGCGAGGAGCTGCGCAAGATCATCCGCAAGCCCATCCACGACGAGGATCTCCTGGCGACGGCGCGGGCGGCGTTCCAGGAGGGCTGGAATCACGTGAAGCTCTACTTCATGATCGGGCTGCCGGCGGAGACCGAGGAGGATCTGCGGGGCATCGTCGAGACGTCGAAGAGGATCAGCCTGATCGGCAAGGAGGTGCGCGGGCAGGCCGCGGATGTGAACGTCACGATCAGCCCCTTCATTCCCAAGCCGCACACGCCGTTCCAGTTCGCCGGCCAGAAGGACTTCGCGTACCTGCAGGACGTGGAGAGGCGGTTGGCCCAAGTGTCGCGGGGTTCGCGCGTGCACCTCAAGATGCACGATCCGCGGACGAGCTATGTCGAGGCGGTGCTCGCCCGGGGCGGCCGGCCGGTGGGGAAGGCGCTCATCGAGGCGCACAAGCGCGGCGCGAAGTTCGACGAGTGGCGCGAGTTCTTCGACTTCGAGCGGTGGATGGAGAGCTTCGCCGCGGCGGGGATCGATCCGGACTTGTATGCGCGCCGCGAGTTCGCCGCCGAAGAGCCGCTGCCGTGGGATCATCTGGACGTCGGCGTATCTCGCGCGCATCTGTGGCGGGATTATCAGGCGACGTGGACGATGGCGAAGGATCGGGCGGAGGCGAAGGCGGCGGGGCTGCCGTGGCCGAGGCCCGGGACGCCCATCGGCGCGACGGGGCTGCCGGTGGTGAACCCATGAACCGTTCACCCGAACGGTTGAACGGATGAACTGTCGAGCGTATGAACTACGGGGTTCCCGCGTTACAATGAAGGGCGTCATGCTCAAGAAACTCGTGGAGTTCCTGGACCGCGAGGTCGAGGTTTGGACGGAGGAGAATACCGAGCCTTGGGTGGGGATCCTCAAGGAGGTCAATCCCGATTACATCGTCCTCGACATCGACCAGCTCGAGACGTTCGTGAACGCCCACAAGATCGTGGCGTTCCGCCTTTCGGAGGGCGAACAGGGCGTGGTTCATGGGGACGAGGGCGAGGAAGAGGAAGAAGAGCGGTAGCCGGCCCATGACCGTTCGCCTGTTCACCCGTTCGTCCGTTCATTCGTTCCGGAAGCCGAATGTTACGGGCTTTCATCCGTGACGGGATTTGCGGCTGAACCGGTGAACGGATGAACCGAAGAACGGGTGAACGGAAGAACGTATGAACGTAAGAACGAGTGAACGGTCGGGCCGATCCATGGGAGCGGCGATCAGGGCGCTCGCGATCCTCGGCTTATTCGGCTGCACGCAGCCGCACGCCGTCGACGCGCCGGACATCGATTTACCCGCGCCCGGCGAGGCGCAGATCGCGAGTTGGGCGGCGGAGTCGTTCCGGCGCGATCCCTGCCAGGTCGCGCACTACGAGCTTCAACTGCGCTTGGACGTTCTGGAATGGCGCGGAGAACGATATAATCCGCGGAAGTACGTCTTCTACGAGCGGGATCCGGAGCATCCGGAGTGGGGATCGTACGTGGTGCGCGGATACACGGATCGTTCCGGCCGGCTTTGGCGTTATCGGGTGAAGCTCCGGCGGGCCGGCGACATTTGGATCGCGACGCAGATCAGTCACTATCTTACGGTCGAGCTGGAACATCCCGCATTGGAGCGGGACAGCGGCCCGCCCAAGTGAAGCAGGCGGAAGGGGAGAACCATGGTCACAGAGAACGTCATCATCATCGGGTCCGGTCCCGCGGGATACACCGCGGCGATCTACGCGGCGCGCGCGAACCTGAAGCCGCTGCTCATCGAGGGCGAGGCCGATCAGACCGTGCGCGAGGAATTGCCGGGCGGCCAGCTTATGCTGACGACCGACGTCGAGAATTATCCGGGCTTTCCCGACGGCGTGAAGGGGCCGGAGCTGATGGACCTGATGCGCCGGCAGGCCGAGCGGTTCGGGACGCGCATCGAGACGGCGTGGGTGGACCGCGTGGACTTCGCGTCGCATCCGTTCCGGATCTGGGCGGGGAAGCGCGAATGGGTGGGTGCGTCGGTGATCATCACCACGGGCGCGTCCGCCAAGTGGCTGGGCCTGTCGTCCGAGGCGGCGCTGCGCAAGTCGGGCTATATCTCGGCGTGCGCGGTGTGCGACGGGGCGCTGCCGCACTTCCGCAATAAGCGCCTCGCGGTGGTGGGCGGAGGCGATTCCGCGCTGGAAGAGGCGCAGTACCTCACGAAGTTCGCCTCGAAGGTGATGGTCGTGCATCGCCGCGAAGCGCTGCGTGCGTCGAAGATCATGCAGGAGCGGGCGCTCAAGAACCCGAAGATCGAGTTCCGGTGGAATTCTGAGGTGGCCGAGGTCCTCGACGTCGAGAAGAAGAAGGTGATGGGGTTGCGGTTGAAAGACACGAAGACCGGCAAGGAGTCGGTCTTGGAATGCGACGGGCTCTTCCTGGCGATCGGGCACGAGCCGGCGACGAAGTCCTTCAAGGGGCAACTCGCTTTGGATGAGAAGGGCTACGTCAAGGTGCATGACGGCACGATGACGAGCGTCGAGGGGGTGTTCGCCGGCGGCGATTGCGTGGATCATGTGTACCGGCAGGCCGTCACAGCCGCCGGGATGGGGTGCATGGCGGCCATCGACGCGGAGCGGTGGTTGGAGCGGCGGTAGCTACACCTCGAACTCCACGACGATCGGGTAATGGTCGCTCGCCCGGCGCGTCGCGTCCGTCTCGAGAACTTCCGCGCGGATCGCCTTGGCGGCGAGCTTCTCCGTCGCGTAGACGAAATCCACTCGCATGCGCGAGCGCAGCTCCGCCGCGAAGCGCGTCGTCAAGAGCGTCCACCCGGGTTTCTTGGCGTTGAGCTTGCGGTAGACGTCCTGGAAGCCGGCCCACCGCAGGACGTCGTGCGCCCGCGTGTCGAAGACGCCCTCTCGCACGGGGACGCCGACGTGGCGCGCCAGTATCCTGCGGGGCAGTTGCAGGACGGAGGGATCGATCGGGTCGTCCGGCGGCAGGGCGTTGAAGTCTCCCATCAGTACGACGCGATCGAGGGGATTGGCATGGCGCGCCAGGACGCGCGCCTCCGCCAGCCGTGCCTCGGGGCTGAACGGATCGAGGTGCGCGGCGACCACGGTCAAGCGTCGCGGCAGGTTCGTGGCACCCTTGACGACTTTGGTGGGCAGGTCGATCGCCAACGCGGCCGCCGCGTGGAAGAAGCGTCCCGGTTCGGGCGCGTGCCAGGCGACTTGATGTCCGCGGCCGACGAGGATGGCGACGTGATATCCCGTCGGCGCGGTCGTCACGAAGGCGCGCATGTTCGTCGCTTCTTCGAAGACGCGCCGGCGCGCCTCCTGGTCGAAGCCGTTGGCTTCCACCAGGACCGCCACGTCCGGCGCCGTCTCGCGCAGCACGTCGAGGATGGGCTCCGTGCGTTCGCCCATGGCTCGGTCGGCGCCGCCCTCGAGCACGTTGTAGGTCAGGACTCTAAGCATCTCTTGTCCGCACGTTCGGCCCGCGTTACCATCGGCCCCCGTGCTTGTTGATTATCACATGCATACGCCTCTGTGCAAGCACGCCGTCGGCGAGCCGGAGGAATACGTGCGGCGCGCCATCGAGCGCGGGATCGGCGAGATCGGCTTCTCGGATCACAGCCCCATGCCGGCCGATTACGACCCGAACTGTCGCATGACGCTGGAACAGTTTCCCGAGTACATCCAGAAGGTCGTGGACGTGCGCCGCGCGCTTCCCAGCTATCCGATCAAGCTCGGACTTGAAGCCGACTTTCATCCCGGGATGGAGGACTTCGTCTACAACATCATCAACGAGTACGACTTCGATTACGTCATCGGATCCGTCCATTACATCGGGGACTGGGGATTCGACAATCCCGCGAACATCCGCCGGTACCGGCACGCGGATCTCTACGACGTCTACCGGCAGTACTTCCATCTGGTCGTCCAAGCCGTGGAGAGCGGGCTCTTCGACGTGTTGGGGCATCCCGATCTCATCAAGAAATTCGGCTTTCGGCCTCAACAGTCCTACGAGGACCTCATCCTGCGGACGCTGCAAGCGGTGAAGAAGGCGAAGATGGCGCTCGACGTCAATACGAGCGGCCTGCGCCGGGCGTGCCGGGAGATCTACCCCAGCCGCCGGTTCCTCGAACTGGCCCGCGAACTCGACGTGCCCGTCACCCTGGGATCCGACGCGCACGATCCGCAGCACGTCGGACAGGATTTCGACTCCGCCGTCGAGCTGCTCCGGTCGGTGGGCTACACGCAGGTGATGCGTTTTACGCGTCGTCGAGCTGAGGCTGTTCCGCTGTGAAGGCGGGTTCGCGCGTCTCGACGCTTCCCGGATGACCGAGAAAGACCTGGAGATCCGGCGACCGGGAGATAGGAAATCGATGAGGGGCGATTCGGGGAATGTCCGCGACGTTCCAAACTATTTACCCCGAGTCGAAGGCAGTGCATAATTTAGGCCATGCCGAACAAGGAGCGCCGTCGGTATCCGCGCATCGGACGTAAGTACGGAGTGAAGGTCAAGATCCTGGGCGGGTCGATGCCGCGCGACGAGACCGCGCAGGTCGGCATGGTGATCAACCTGAGCCAAGGCGGCGTCGTGCTGGTGTCGAAGCGCCCGCTTCAGGAGGGCGCGTTGGTGGAGCTGGAGTTTCCCGAATCCGTGTTCGGGGGGCCGCGCACGCTGCCGGGTCGCATCGTCTGGAAACGGCGTTCGGAAGAAGACGAGGAGCTTCTGGGATGCCAGTTCGTGCGCGTCGCCGGCGAGGCGCCCGCGGAGCGCGACGAGAAGGCCGGCGGGTTGCGGGCGGAACCCGTGGTGCGGGCCGGACGGGAGCGACGGCGCTACGAGCGCTGGGAGCAGAAGCTCATGCTCCGGGTTCGTTGCGTGACTCCGGGGCCGTGGGCGGAGAAGGTCTTCCGTCCCGCGCTGCTGCAGGACGTCTCCAAAGGCGGCGTCGAGATCGTGACGACGCGCGAATATGTTCGAGACCTTGTTCTGGAGGTGGATTTTCCGCAGAGCGCCCTGGGGCCCAAGCAATCGTTCCACGCCAAGATCCTGAGATCGAGCGGTTCCGACAAGCCGGGCCATTTCGCGCTGGGCTGCGCCTTCGTCCGACAGGTCAATCAGGAGAAATAGCGGATGCCCGCTCAAGGGTCCGGCCAGGAAGAGCCCCTCGATGTCCAGAAGATGCTCGACCGCGGCAGCCATCGGAAGACGCTCTCCGAGCTGCAGAAGCAGGGGGTTCAGGTCGTCAAGGTCGTCGACGAGCGGCAGATCCAGCAGCTCATCCGGCAGGCGGTGGACGAGGCCACGACGATCCAGACCAAGGCGCTCCGGGAGCACGTCATCGCGGACGCCCGCAAGAAGCTGGAGAAGCTCCTGCAGCAGGCCAAGGCCTTCAAGGGTCGCGCGGAGCTGCTGGAGGCCAGCAAGAACGAACTCGTGCAGCAGGTGGAGAACCTCCAGAAGCAGATGCAGCTGAAGAGCGAGATCGACGAGCAGTCGATCCGCAAGCAGGCGGAGGCGGCCGCCCAGGCGCTTCATGTCGAGCTGGGGGAGGTCCGGAAAGGACGCGACGAGGTCCAGCGGGAGCTGGAGGACCTCCGGAAGGAGCACCGGAAATCCCAGACGGAGCTCGATCGGGCGCACAAGGAAATCGAGAAGCTCAAGGGCCAGGCGGAGGCCGAGGAGAAGCGGGCGGAGGAGGCGGAGCGGGGAGCGGCCGCTCTGGAGGAGCTGCAGGAGCGGTTCCAGACGGGGCAGCAGGAGAACCGGAAGCTGCGCAGCGAGACGATCAAGCTGGGAAAGGACCAGGGACGGCTGGAGAAGGAGCTCGAGCAGGGGCAGCGGGAGGTCGAGCGTTTCAAGGAGCAGCTCGAGAAGGAGCAGCGGAAGGCCAGCGAGGCCGGGCAAGGCGCGGTGGCGGCGTACGCGCAGGTCGAACAGGCGCAGGAGGAGAACCGGAAGCTGAAGGCCGAAGGGGCCCGGCTGCAAAAGGAGTGCGAACGGCTGGAGAAGGCCCTCGACCAGGAGCAGGAAAGGGCGAGGGAGGCGCGGCAGGAGACGGTCAAGCTGCGCGCGGAGCTCGGACGTCTGGAGAAGGAGGCGGCCGCGACCCAGGGGGACGTCGAGCGCGCCCAGGAGCTGTTGGAGAAGGAGCGGCAGAAGGCGAAACATGTGGCGCAAGGAGCGGTGAGCGCGTACGCGCAGCTCGAGGAGCGGGCGAAGGAAGCGAAGCGGCTGAAGGATCGCGCCAGCCAGATGGACGCCGTCAAGGCGGAGCTGGCCAGGGTGGTCCGGCAACTGGCTCAGGAACACGAGCAGGCCGAGGAAGCTCAGAAGGCGCTTCAGACGCACGTCCAGGAGTTGCTGGAGGTCGGCGAGCGCGCCCGCGCCGCGGCGGACGAGGCGCAGAGGCGGTCCGACGAGGAGCTCGAGAAGAAGGAGGCGCAGGCGAACGAACTGCGGGCGCAGCTGCAGGAGGCGGAGAAGCGGATCCGCGAGCGCGAGGCCGAGGTCCAGCGATTGGAATGGGATCTCAAGGACGCCCGGGCCGCCGTCGAAGAGGCGCGGCGGCAGTGGGTCGAGGAACGTGAGCAGGCGCAGGCGGGCGCGGGCGAGATCGAGAAGCTGCGCGCCGAGGCGGAGCGTCTTCAGGAGGCGCTGGCCGCCCAGCGCAAGCAGACGGGGCTGCGCGTCAAGCTGACCGAGCTCACGCAACAGGTCGAGACGGCGCAGCAGGAGCTGGCCAAGGCGCGCGCGGAATCGGAGCCGCTTCAGCAGGAGGTGGCTCGGTTGCGCGAGGCGCTCGACCGGCATCGGCGCAAGTCCAAGGAAGCCGCCCCCGTGGACCCGGGGTCGGGGGACGAGCGCCTTGAGGAGGCGCGGCAGGAGGCGGCGCACCTCAAGGCGCAGCTGGAACGCGAGCGCGAGAAGGCGCGAAAGGCGAAGGACCGGCTGGAGCTGCCGGGGCGCATCGATGCCGGGTTGGAAGCGCTGGAGAAGAAGCTCCAGAACGTGCGCCAGATCGGCCGGGAGGCCAAGCGTTCGGAACAGGAGGCGGCACGGGTTGCGCTGCGGCTGGAGCGGTTGATGGCGAAGCTGGCGCGCGTCCTGCCTCCCCACGCCACGCCTACCGACGAGAAACAGTGAGTCCGGTCGTAATGGGTTGTCGATACATCAGGGGGACACGTTAGGGGTGAACCGTGACGACCAGCACACAGAACAAGGGGGATTCTCGAGCCGCCGACCGCCGGTTTTTCGAGAGACTGCCGCAACGGTCGGTCCTGCGCGTCGTGAATCCGAAGAACCCGTCGACGGATCAGTTCGCGATCCTCGTGGACATCAGCCGCGGCGGAGCGCGGCTGGAGGTGGGCCAGCCTTTCGAGCACGGCGTGCTCGTTACGCTGTATCTGCCGAAGACGCAGTTCGGTCCGCCGCGTAAGATGAACGCGCGCGTCATCTGGTCGGGGCAATCCACCGAGAGCGTAGGGTGGCACCAGATCGGGTGCCAGTTCAACCAATAGGCGGCGTCAGGGGTAGTGTCGGCGTTGATAGCGCTCGACGCGGCGCAGGAACGTCTTGTCCGCCTGGGTAAGACGCTCAACGGCGGCGTACATACGGTAGAACCGCAGCCGTTCCGCGCCCGTCAGGATCTGGCGGGCGCCCTGCAACAAGCAACCCAGGTCTCGGACCCGGGCTTGCCCCGGCAGGAGGCGATTTCTCCAGATGCGCGCGAATGGGACGTCGATCACATGCAGCGCGTACCCGTCGGCTCCGCGCGTGAGGAGCAGGTTCTTGAAGAAGGCCGTGTGCAGGAACCAGCCCGCGTCGTGGCATCGGCGAAGCTGCCGCGCGAAGGTCGCGATCAACGAGCGTCGTTCGGCGGGTCGAGGGAGGGGAAACGGCGCGGGTTTTCCGTCGGCGACCTCCCGCAGGTCGATCGCGCCGGCGACGGCCTCGGTCATCAGGAACGAGCGCAGGATGAAGCCGAAGCGGCGCGTCTGGCCGTAGGCGATCGGGCGGGGCACGCGCAGTCCGAGCGCGGACAGGCCGATCAGATTCCGGAACTCGCGCTTGACGCGGGCGGGAATGAAGAGGGTCCGAAGACGCCACAAGCCGCGATAGTCGTACGCTTTGAAGAAGAAGTGGCGGGGCGCGTGGATCTCGACGACGCGGGACCGGCGATGGCCGGGCGGATCCGGGCACCAGACGCGGAACGCGTCCTCCACGTCTTGCACGCCGCTCGTTTGGAACAGAGCCGCATATTCAGGCTGAACGACGAATTCGCTGCCGTGGAAGAGCACGGGAAGGAACATAGCCTGGAGGAGAGGCGGGGGCAAAGGAAGTTCTTTCTTCCTTCGACCGGCGCCGGTAGATTTCCCCCATGCGCAAACTCGTGTGGATCGGCGCGGTGGTGCTGCTCCTGGGCATCGCCGCGGCGGGGGTCTTCGCCCGCAAGCCCATCAAGCGGTGGTGGCGATCGGGTGGAGAGCCGTGGCACGGCCGGTTCCAGGACCCTGAGGGACTCGCCGTGGACTCCGAAGGGAACCTCTACGTCGCCGACGAGGACTCCAGCACGTTCTTCATGCTGGACAAGACCGGCGCGGTGCTGGCGCAGGCGAAGACCCTCGACGGGATCCCCCGCCTGACGGCCGGAGACAGCATGGTCGTCGTCGAGCCGCGGCACCTGGTCATCATCGGGGACCACAATCTCATCGAGATCCGCATCGAAGGGAGAGGGGTCAAGCCCGTGCGCGTGATCAGCAGGCGTGGTCACGGCGAGGGCGAATTCGAGGATCCCGAAGGATTGGCGCGCGACGCGAACGGCGATTTGTACGCGACCGACGAGGATCACCGCCGGATCATGGTCTTCGGCGGCGACGGGCGGTACCTGCGCATGTTCAAGGTCGAGCACGATCCGGAGGGGATATGCGTCACCGCGGATCGGGTGTACGTCACGTTCAGCAAGGACGGCTACGTCGGATGCTACGACAAGGAGGGGCGGCTCCGATTTCGCTTCGGGGACGGCGTGGTGCGCGAGCCCGATTTCGCGATCGTCTCGCCGGACGGGAAACTCTTCGTCACCGACAAGCGCGGAAGCAAGATCGAGGTTTTCGATCTCGAAGGACGCCCTCTCTCCACGATCGGCGGCGAGGGGAAGGAGCCGGGTCGCTTCGACGATCCGGAGGATCTCGCGTTCGATCCGGACGGCAACCTCGTCGTCGCCGACGGGGGCAACCATCGCATCCAGGTATTGACGCGGGAAGGCAAGGTGGTGCGGGTCATCCAGTAGGTTCGCCCGCTCACCCGTTCGCGCGTTCCACTGTCGAACTGGACTCGGGTGTCCCTCGCCGGGGTGTGACTTCCCGCGGGCGCCGTGCTATGTTGTGACGCCATGGGCGCCATCCGCGTGTTGCCGCCGGACGTGGTCAACAAGATCGCCGCGGGGGAAGTGATCGAGCGCCCGGCGTCCGTCGTCAAGGAACTGATCGAGAACGCGCTCGACGCGGGGGCCGGCCGCGTCGTCGTCGAGGTGGAGGAGGGGGGACGGCGGTTGGTCCGCGTCACCGACGACGGGGGCGGGATCGCCGCGGAGGATCTTCCGGAGGCGTTCGCGCCGCATGCGACGAGCAAGTTGGCCTGCGCGGATGATCTGTTCCGGATTCGGACGTTCGGCTTCCGCGGTGAGGCGCTGGCTTCGATCGGGGCGGTGGCGCGGGCCCGCGTGGTGAGCCGCCCGCGCGGAGCGGCGGAAGGCGCGGAGATCACGATGGAGGGCGGGAAACCGGGCGAGGTCTCTCCGGCGGCGCATCCGGAGGGCACCACCGTCGAGGTGCGGAATCTGTTTTTCGCCATCCCCGCGCGCCGCAAGTTCCTGCGCGCCCCCGAGGTCGAGCTGGAGCACGTGGAGGAGGCGATCGACCGTTTCGCGCTGGCGCATCCGAAGGTCCGCTTCGAGCTCAAGAGCGACGGCGCCGTCCGGCGAACGCTGCCGCCCGCGTCCGGCGTCCGGGAGCGCGTGGGCGCGCTCTTCGATCGAGAACTGATGGAATCGCTGATCGAGGCGCGGCTGGAGGATTCTTCGGTCGTGTTCACGGCGTACCTCGCGCCGCCGAAGTTCGCTCGCCTGTCGCTGCGGACGCAGTTCGTCTTCCTCAACGGCCGGTTCATCCGCGATCGCGTCCTGACGCGGGCGGTCAATGAGGCCTACCGCGAGATGCTGCCGCACGGGCGTTTTCCGATCGCGTTCCTGTTCCTCGACGTCCCGCCGAGCGAGGTCGACGTGAACGTGCATCCGACGAAGATCGAGGTGCGGTTCCGCTCGGTCTGGAAGATCCACGATCTGATCCTGGGCGCGCTGCGGGCGCGTTTGATGGAGAGCGAACTCGCGCCTCGAATCGCGCCTGAAGAAGCGCCGGGCGGCGGGACTCCGCTTCTGCCGGCGCACCGCGAAATCGTGGAGTTCTTCGCGGGCGGGCCGGCCGCGCCGGCGACTTCCGCGGCGGTCGCGCCGCTGGTGGCGACGGGACGGCGGTGCTTCCAGGTGCACGACCGGTACATCGTCGAGGAGGTCGAGGACGGCCTTCGAATCATCGATCAGCACGCGTTGCACGAGCGGGCGCTCCTGGAGGAGCTGCGGCGGCAATACCGCTCCAGCGAGGTCCCCCGGCAGCGGCTGCTGTTGCCGGCGGTGCTGGAGGTCTCGGATCGCGATCGGCTCCGCCTGGATCAGCATCGGGAGCTCTTGGCGTCGCTGGGGGTCGAGATCGAGGAGTTCGGGCCGGCCTCGGTCGCCGTCCGCGCGGTGCCCGCGCTGGTGTCGGACGTCGACCCGAGGAGTCTCGTAAGGGACTTCCTGGAAGCGGCGCGCGAGCACGGAGAGAGCGAGGCGAAGGCGGGCCGGGCGGCGCCGTTCGTCGAGGAGGCCCTGGAGTTCCTCGCCTGTCGGGCGGCGATCAAGTTCGGGCGGCGGCTGGGGGCCGAGGAGATCGGGAGGCTGCTGGCGGACGCGCGGGATCTGGAGTATTCCGCGACGTGCGCCCACGGGCGGCCGACGGCGATCAAACTGACCCTGGAGGATCTGGAGCGGTTCTTCAAGCGGAAGGGGGCGTGATGCCGAAGGCGTCCGGGGTGCGTCCGACGAAGTCACGCGTAGAGTTTGAACGCGTCGTCGATTTCGAGAAGTGCGAGCTGGCGGAGGGGGTGCGGCTCTTCGTGCATCCCACCACGAAGTTCAAGACGGTCTTCCTGCGGGTGTTCATCCACGAGCCGTTGGGCGCCGACGTGACGCGGATCGCGCTCCTGCCGCACCTCTTGCGGCGCGGTTGCCGTCGGACGCCCACGATGCGCGCGATTACGACCTTTCTCGAGGATCTGTACGGCGCCTCGTTCGGCGCGGACGTCTTCAAGATGGGCGAGCAGCAGGTGACGTCGTTTTCCCTGGATGTGGTGAACGATCGCTACACGCCGCGCAACATCGGCGCGCTGCGGCGGGCGATCGAGTTTCTGGGACGAGTCATCAGCGAGCCCGTGCTCCGGAAAGGCGTCTTCCCGCCTGAAGTCGTGGCGCAGGAGAAGGAGAACCTCAAGCGCCTCATCGAGGGGCTCATCAACGACCGCGCTTCCTACGCCTACGAGCGTTGCCTTCGGGAGATGTGCAAGAACGAGCCCTACCATATTTACGAGTACGGACGAATCGAGGATCTGCCGCGCCTCGACCCGGCGAGCCTGCGAGAGATGCACCTGCGGATCTTGCGAGCGGCGCCCATCGACGTGTTCGTGGTGGGCGACGTGGCGCCCCAGAAGATCGCCTCGATGGTCCGCGGCGCGTTCGGGAAGCTGCGCCGGGGAGAGGTATCGATGCCGCCGCCGACGACGGATCGCGCGGCTCCGGCCGTCCCTCGCGAGATCGTGGAGAAGATGGATGTGGAACAGGGCAATCTCGTGATCGGGGCGCGTACGGGGATACGGTGGAGCGACGACGAGATCTTCGCCTTGAGCATGGCCAACGGCATCCTGGGGGGCTTCGCGCACTCGAAGCTCTTCGTGAACGTGCGGGAACGCGACAACCTGGCGTACTCGGTGCATTCGTGGATCGATTTGGCCAAGGGGGTGCTGTTCATTACGGCCGGCATCGATTTCGCCAAGTATGCCGACGCGTTGCGCACGATTCGGGAGGAACTGGCGGCGGTGCAGGCGGGACGGATCAGCGACGAGGAGATGGAGAAGACGCGCGCCTCGTTGGTCGATCGTGTTCGATCGCGTGATGACAGCCCGACTGGGAAGATCGGGGTGCTGCACGAGATGCTTTGGCACGGCCGGGTCATGCCGGGGGCCGAGATGATCGAGCGCACCAAGGCTGTTTCGACGGCCGAGGTGGTGGCGGCGGCGAAGAAGATCAGGCTCGATACGATCTACTTCCTGACGCGGGCGTGATCGTTCCGTTCGACGGTTTACCCTCCGTACCTTCCCAGGGGCTTGGTGATGGGGGCGACGGCGAAGGAGGGTTCGTGCCTTCGCCACGGTTGAATCCGCGCACGGTCTCGAGTTATAAATTAAAACTGTGGGACGGGGAGAAGGATTAGTTAGCTAGAGCGAGATTGAGGTCGACCATGGCTATGACGCAGACGTCGCAGGTTCGGCGGCGCAATTTCGTGATCGATTTGCCCTTTCAGCTGTCCTATGCCCACCTCTGGGCGTGGGCGGCCGTGATCGTGATCGCGCTCTTCGGCTGGGCCTACTACTGCGCCAGCTATTTGCTCGTGCCGGAAACGGGATCGATCATGGTGCAGTTCATGATCGGCATCGGCGTGTTCTTCCTCCTCTTTTGTTTCCTGATGGGAGTGGTCACGCTTCGGAAGACGCATCGCGTGGCCGGCGCCGCGTTCAGCATCGAACGATCGCTTCGGCGGTTGCGGAACAACGACCTTGAGACGCCCGTCCAGCTGCGGCGCGGGGACTACCTCAAGGAAGTCGCCCAGGCGTTCGACGATCTGCGGGTGAACTTGCTGCGGCGGCGCTCCCACGTGCTCATGGCCATTCAGGAGATGGAACGCGTTTCCAAGAACCTCTCCGGAGGCCAGCGAGTATCGTTGGAGCAGGCGGTCGAGCATCTGAAGACCACCGTCGAATAATCAGCCGTAAGCCTTAAGCCAGCCACAAGCCGCTAAGAAAGGTCCGCAACTTTCCACGATCCCGCGTGTTACACCCTTGAGCATGGATTGCAAACGCATTCTGGATCTGCTGCCGGAGTATCTGGATCGGCGCTTGGGGCCCGACCTGGCGGTACCGGTGCGGGATCACCTCGAGGCTTGTTCCGGATGTCGGCGAGAGCAGGCACCGCTCAAAGAGACGTGGGAGCTCCTGCTGCATTATCCACCCATCGAGGCGGACATCCTGGGGCGCGTCCGCCGGAGGGTGCGCGGTCCGCTGGCACGTGTCTTTCGCGTGGCGGCTCCGTTGGCGGCCGCGGCGGCCGTCGTGATCACCGTGGGCGTGCTGATGGGACACCCGGCGGCTCCCGAAGGGGCGGACCCCGTCGTGCGCCAAGAAATCGATCGGATGACTCCCGAGGATCGGGATCTGTTCCTGGAGTTGACGCGGGAGGACCGCCGCGAGTGGATCGAGGAGATGGAGTTGATCGGGGCCTTGGAATTGGTGGCGGCGGATCGTCTGAGCGAAGGGCAAGATCCATTCGACGGACACTAGGATGACCATCGCGGCGATATGGGTGGCGGCGGCCTTGACGCTCCCTGCGGTGCAGGAAGCGCAGCCGGATCGAGCCAAACTGGAATGGTTCAAGAATCTCACGCCGGAGCGCAAGAAGGTCCTGCGGGAGCGCCTGGAGGCCCTCAAGAGCCTGGCGCCGGAAGAGCGCCAGCGTCTGTCGGAGAACGCCCGACGTTGGCGGGAGCTGCCGGAAGAGACGCGCCGGCAGATCCGTCAACGCATGGAGAAGCTGAGTCCCGACGAACGCAGGCAGTACGCCGAACTGGCGCAGGGGTTCTTCCGGCATCTCGGTCCTCCCGCGAGGAAGGCGTTCCCGCGCGAACTCTTCTTCAACTGGGCGCGGCGGGATCGGCCGAGCGAACTGGAGCGGATTCGCGCCCTGGATCCCGCCCGCCGTCGAGAGGCTTTCGAGGCGCTGATCCCTTCCTTTCGTGAGGCCGTGCTCAAGCGAGCCACGATCCATGCGCGCCGGCATCGCTGCGTGCCGCCCGAGCGGCTTGAGCAGCTTCAGCGGGCGGACGGGGCGGACTTCTGGCCGGCGATGCAGACCCTTCAACGGGAATGCCGGGCGAAGCACGGGGCCTCCCGTCCGGAACCGTTCAGGAAGTAGTCGACAGGCTTTTCGGACACGGCAGATCAGGTACAATTGAAGTCGACGTGCAGCCGCAGCGAAGGGATTCTCGGGTTCCGGACGAGGACGCCTCCCTGGCGGAACTCGTCGTGTCTCAAGGCATCTGCAGCCGCGAGCAGGTGGACGAATGCCTGGCGGCGATCGCTCGCCTCTCCAAACAGGGGGTCTCGCCTCTGCCGGGACTCGGCCACTTGCTGGCGCGCAAGGATGGCCTCTCGCCGCAGCAGATCGAGAACCTGACCCGCCTCCTGCAGGACCGTCAGGCGACCCCGGCCCCCGTGACGCCTCCGGCGGACATCCCTCCGAAGCTCGACCGCTACGAGATTCGCGAGAAGATCGGAGACGGCGGGCAGTCGACGGTGTATCGGGCGTGGGACCCGTTGCTGGAGAGGTTCGTCGCGATCAAAGTCATGAGCGTTGCATTCGCGCTCAAGCCGTCGAGCCGCCAGCGGTTCCAGCGCGAAGCGCACGTCCTGGCCGGACTCTCCCACCCCAATCTCATCTCCCTGTACGACCTGGGACAGGTGGGCGGACGCACCTTCTTGGTGATGGAACTCGTTCAAGGTCGTTCGTTGAACGACCTCCTGACGGAGAAGCAATTCCACCCGCGTGAGGCGTCCCTGCTGGTGGGACAGGTGGCGCGAGGCGTGGGCGTCGCGCATGAACGCGGGGTGATCCACCGCGACCTCAAGCCGGCGAACATCCTCGTCACCGCGAAAGGCGTCCCGAAGGTTGGGGATTTCGGGTTGGCGTACCTGGATCAGTCGGCCGAAGTTCTGACGAAGACCGGCGCCAAGGTGGGAACGCCGCTGTACATGGCGCCTGAGCAGGTCCGGGGGGCCTCGGATCTGATCTCCCCCCGCACCGACGTCTATGCGTTGGGCGTCATCCTATACGAGATGCTCGTCGGGCAGCCGCCCCATCAAGGCCGGAATCTCGCCGAGATGTTCCGCGCGATCCTCAATGATTCCCCCCGTCCGCCGAGGAAAGTCAATCGACACGTGGACCGGGCGCTGAACGACATCTGCCTGAGAGCCTTGGAGAAGAAGCCGAAAGGCAGACAGGAGAGCGCGACGGCGCTGGCCGAGGAACTTGATGGGTACGTCCAGGCGGCCGAGGCCGCGTCCCGCTCGAAAGGGAAAGGCGCCGCGAGGAAGTCGAGACAGGCGCTCTGGATGGCGGCCGGAGCCGGCATGATGCTGCTCCTGGCGTCAATCGCCTTCGTGGTGTCCAACGATGGACGGTCTAAGGCGCCCTCGCCCAGGAAGACGTTCGCCGTGCCGGGTCCGATCAAGGATGACTGGGTGAGTTACGCGACACAAGCCCGCTCCAAATGCGCGAACGGCGACATGGCGGGAGCGATGGCGGCTTATGACCGCGCCCTGGAACTGCGGGAGGGCGACGCGGCGCTTCATGCCGAACGGGGCCGGATCCGGCAGATCTCCGGGGATCCGAAGGGCGCGATCGTCGACTACGATCGTGCGATCGAGCTCAAGCAAGATGATCCGGCCGTTTATCTCGACCGCGGGCGGGCGAAGCACGCGGTCGGGGACGTGGCGGGGGCCGTCGCCGATATGGAGCGGTCCGTGGAGCTCGACGGGAGTTCCGCGGAGGCTCGCTACCATTGCGGGCTGGCGTACCAGGATCAGAACAACCTTCAAGCGGCGATCGAGTCTTTCAGCCGCGCCATCGACCTCCGGACCGACTACGTCGAGGCTCATTACCGTCGAGGGATCGCCCGCCAGGCTCTGCGCGACCTGAACGGGGCCGTCGCGGATTTCGAGCTGGCCTTGAGGCGCGCTCCGACGGATTGGCCGGAGCGAGGATGGGTCCAGGGGCGTCTGGCCGGCGTGAAGAACGAGTTGGCGTCGAACAGCGCCCGGGAGGTTCTGGAACGCGGATTGGCCAAGCAGGCGGCGGGCGACATGGCCGGGGCGCTGGCGGAGTTCGACCAGGCCATTCAGCTGCGGGCGAGTTTCACGGAAGCCTACGTGGCCCGCGCGAAGGCGCGCTCGTCCCTGGGCGACCTTCAAGCGGCGCTGGCGGATCTGGATCTGGCGATTCAGTTCAGCGAAGGCGGCGAGGAAGTTCGACGCCTGCGGCTGGAGGTGAGGAAGAGACTGCATGTGGCGCAGGGACGCACCAAGGCTGAAGCAGGGGATTTTGTCGGCGCGATCGCGGAGTATGACGAGGCGTTGTCGATCGATGCTGGTTTCGGAGAAGGCTACGCGGTTCGGGCTGAGGCAGAATATGCCCTGGGTTTCCTGGGCGGGGCTCTGGCCGACTACGACGAGGCCGTCGAATTGAACGAGCGGTCCCCGCGCGTTCACCGTGGTCGGGGGAAGGTGAGGCTGGAGTTGGGCGATTCGGTCGGAGCCGTGGCCGATTTCGATCAAGCCATCGAAGGGGACGGCTCGTGGGCGGAGGCGTATCGCTTGCGCGGAGAAGCGAAGCGGAAGCAGGGAGACATGGTCGGAGCCGTGGTCGATTTCGACCGCGCTCTGGAGCTCCAGGAGGATCTGGCGGCGGCCTATGTGGGACGTGGTCGGGCGAGGTCGGCGTCCAAGGAGATCGATCGGGCGATCGCGGATTTCGATCGGGCGATTCGACTGGAGAACGGGCGAGCCGACGTCCACTACGATCGCGGCTTGGCCAAGATCGAACGAGGCGACTTGGCTGGAGCGGTCGCGGATTTCAGCCGCGCGATCGAGCTGCAGGGCGATTTCGCGGAGGCGTATGAGGCGCGGGGGCGAGCCTTGGGCGACTCCAAGGGGGGCGCGGCGGATCGCGAGCGGGCCGAGGAGATCCGCGCGGAACGCGCGCGGCAGGCGCAGGCGAGTCTTGAACGAGGGCGCGCCAAGCAGGACGAGTTCGATTGGACGGGGGCGATCGCCGAGTACGACCGCGCGATCGCGTTCCGGAAGGACCTGGGGGAGGCTTTTCTGGGCCGGGCGCGATGTCGGCATGAGATCGGGGAACTCGATGAGGCGCGCGCGGACGTCTGTCGCGCGCTTGCGCTGCTGGACGTGGCGATCGAGCGGGACGCGCGGGAGGCGCACGATTATTATCTTCGGGCGACGGCCAGGGCCGCGCGCGGGGATCACGCCGGAGCGGCGGCCGATCTGGATCGGGCCATCGAGCTCAAGGGGGACTTCGCGGAGGCGTATCTGGAGCGGGGCAATTCCAAGGTCGCTCGGCGCGATTTCTCCGGGGCGATCGAGGATTACACGCGGGCGGGCGAGGCGCGCAAGGGGTACGCTCCGGCGTACATTCGCCGTTCCGAAGCGAAGCAGGCCATGGGGGACATGGGCGGCGCGATTGCCGACGGCGAGCGTGCGATCGAGGCGGACCCCGGCTGCGCTGCGGCTTACTACCAGAGGGGGCTTATCCGGTGGTATCGTAAGAATCTGTCGGAGGCGAAGGCCGATTTCACGCGGGCGGTGGAGATCCGGCCTCGCTTCGGCATGGCGTACGCTTATCGGGGGGTGGTCAGGAGCCAACAAGGGGATACGGCGGGGGCGATTGCGGATCTGGATCAGGCGATCGCGTTGAAAACGAGCGATCCCAGAGTATTCGCCGAGCGGGGAAATGCGAAGTATCTGCGAGGCGACTTAGAGGCCGCAGTGGAGGATTACGATCGCGCAGTTGCCATGGATCCGAACCGTGCCGAGATGTACGTCGGCCGTGCCGTGATCAGGCACGACCGCAAGGACTTCGCCGGAGCGCTGGAGGATTGCACGCGGGCTTTGGAAATCAGGAAGGGGTACGTCAACGCTTATATCCAGCGGGCGCTGGCGCGTCAGGAGCGGAAGGAATACCAGGAGGCCATCGCCGATTGCACGCGGGCGATCGAGCTCGATGGGGACTCGGCGGCGGCGTACTTCCAGCGAGGATTGGCGAAGCAGGACATGGAGGACTTGGCCGGGGCGAGGGAAGACTACGATCAAGCTCTGCTGCGTCAGCCGAATCTCGAAGCGGCCCTCGGGAATCGAGGACGCGTGAAGCATCTGCAGGGGGATCTCGTCGGGGCGATCGCGGACCTCGAGGCGTCCTTGAATGCGGCGTCTCCGGATTGGGTTTACCGAAGCTGGGTCGAGGGCTGGCTGGCGGAGGCGAGAGAGGCGCAGTCGAAACCGTGAGCAGCGTGGATGGGCGAGCCGGGGGAGGTGTGAGCATGCGTTTCATGGCGGCTGTAGGATGCGCGGCGGCGATGTTGGGCGGCGTCGCGGCGCAGGACGAAGGGTCCGAGAAGGAAGGCGCGGGCGTCTTGCGGGAGAAGATCCGGGCGCTGGAAGAAGAGCTCGAAGAGGCGCGGGCGGAACTGGACAAGCTCGTGCCCAGGCGCGATCAGGGAGTGGGGAAGCGGTTGCTGGAGTTCTGGAGATCGGCCCGGTCGCTCAGCGAGAAGCTCGAAGAGGCGGGAGAGAAGGAAGCGGTGCAGAAGGCGGCCAAGGCGGCGGCCGAGACGTGGCGGGCGATGGAGGAGGAAGGCAAGGAGCGTTTGCTGAAGCGGGTGTTGGACTTCTACGACGCCATGCCTCAGGACGTGCGCGACGATATGCTCCGGAGGATCGGGCCGGAGATGCTCAAGCGCTTCCTGCCGCGGCCGAAGAAGGAGAAGAAACGAAAGGACTACTAACCAGTACCCAGTATCGAGTAGATAGTGGACGAGGTACAAATTATCTACTATCTACTCGCTATTGAGTACCGCTAGGGGGTTATGCCGGACTTCCTGAAAGCTCTCGAAGATCGCGTCCTTGTGGGTGACGGCGCGATGGGCACTCAAATCTACGCGAAGGGGGTTCCCATCGGACCGAGCTGGGACGAGATCAATCTCACGATGCCGCATCTCGTACGCACGATTCACCGCGAGTACGTCGAAGCCGGCGCGGAACTCATCGAGACGAACACGTTCACGGCGAATCGGCTGCGGCTGTCGCGGTACAAGCTGGACGGCAAGGTCCGCGAGATCAACGTAGCCGCCGCCCGCCTCGCGCGCGAGGCCGCCGGCGACGAGGTGTTCGTCGCGGGCTCGGTCGGCCCGCTGACGGGGATCAAGCACGAGGAGGCGGCTCCGACGGATGCCCAGAAGCTCGACGTGTTCGGGGAGCAGGCGGCCGCGCTGGCCGAGGGCGGGTGCGACGCGCTGATCCTGGAGACGTTCACGGATCTGGGCGAATTGAAGATCGCGCTCAAGGCGGCGCGGGATCGGACGAGGTTGCCCGTGATCTGCCAGATGGCGTTCGTCGAGAACCTCAAGACGCCCCTGGGAGTCTCCGCGGAGCAGGCGCTGGCGGAGCTCGAACGGGCGGGCGCCGACGTCATCGGCGCCAACTGCACCGTTCCGCACTGGACCGCCAAGGTGCTCGAGCGGATGGGGACGATGACCAGGGCGCGCCTGTCCGCCTTTCCGAACGCCGGCATGCCGGAGTTCGTCGACGGACGCTACATCTACCTCACCACCCCGGAATATCTGGCGGCGCAGGCGAAACGGATGGTCAACGCGGGAGCCAATCTGGTGGGCGGGTGCTGCGGGACGGGACCGGCCCACATCCGCGCCATCGCCGAAAAGCTCAAGGGCAGTCGCCCCATGCCCCGGCGCTTCCTCAGGGCGGCCGCGCTCGAGCCGCCGGCGGCCCCGGTGGTGGAGGTGCGCGGCCCCGCGTCGGCGCCTCCGAAGCGTCCGCTGCGGGAGCGAGTGGCGGCGGAACGGCTGGTCGTGGTGGAACTCGATCCGCCTCGGGGGCTCGATTACCGGAAGATCCTGCGAGGGGCGCGCAAGCTGTGCGACGCGGGAGTGGACGCCGTGACGATCGGGGACAATCCGCTGGCGGTCATGCGGATGGGACACGTGGGGATGGCCCATCTGATGGAGCGTGAGGGCATTCCGACGATCATGCACCTGTCGTGTCGCGATCGCAATCTGATCGCGTTGCAGTCGACGCTGCTCGAAGCGGCGGTGCTCGGGGTCTCCTCGATCCTGGCGGTGACGGGCGATCCGGCGAAGGTCGGCGATCAGCCGATGGCCACCTCGGTCTACGATCTGAACTCCTTCGAGCTGGTGCGACTGATCCGCAACATGAACGAGGGGAAGGATTACGCGGGCAATCCCATCGAGGGGCGGACGAGCTTCTCCATCGGATGCGCGTTCAATCCGAACCGGAGGGACGTGGACATCGAGATCCGGCGCCTCAAGAAGAAGATCGATTCGGGCGCGCAGTTCGCGCTGTCGCAGCCGCTGTACGACGGGGGCAAGATCCCGCAGGTCTATCGGCGTTTGCGCGAGACGGTCGGGGATTTCCCGGTCTTCTTCGGCGTGCTGCCGATGGTCAGCGCGCGCAACGCGGAGTTCCTGGCCCATGAGGTGCCGGGGATCGCGATGCCGGCGGCCCTCGTCGAGCGGATGAAGTCCGTTCCCGAGGAGGCGCAGCGGGACGAGGGGATGAAGATCGCGTTCGAGCTGGCGGACGCGGCCGCGGAGTTCGCGCCGGGGTTCTACATCATCCCCCCGTTCGGGAACATCCGGCAAGCGATCGAGCTGGCGGGCCATATCCGGAGTCAGGCTCGCAAGGCCGGACGATGATCGTCCATGTCGCGACCTCCAATCCGGTGAAGCTGCGGGCCGTTCGAGCGGCGTTCGGACGGAGGGTCAAGGTCCTGGGTGTGGCCGCCCCCGGCGGCGCGCCTCCCCAGCCGGTTTCGCTCGGTCAGATCGTGGAGGGGGCCCTCTCGCGTGCCGAACGCGCGCTGGCCGGAGCCGATTTCGGCGTGGGGATCGAGGCCGGCGTGTTTCGTCTGCGCGGAACTTATTACAACGTCACGCTGGCCGCGGTGACCGACGGGAAGCGCACGTCGTTGGGAGGGAGCCCGTTCTTCCCGCTGCCGGATCGGCTCGTGCACGCCGTCGTGAAGGGGGATGAGGAGCTCGGCCGGTTTTTCGCCGGCCGGGGCGGGGGAGCCGTCGCAGCGGCGACGCGGGGCAGGGTGACGCGCGAGGAGGCGACGCGGGCGGCGGTGGTGATGGCGTTGGCGCCGTGGGCGGCGCCCGAGTTGTACGGCGAGAGAGGACCCGGAGAAGACCCGGCCTGAACGGCGGCGGATTCGCGATTCCGAGTCGTTTTTCGGGCACGGTTCAATCTGGGGTTGTGCGAGGAAACAGAGAGGCGCAGAGCGCCCAGCGCGGCGACCGCAACCGAACTCGGGGATCCTCCGTCTTCCGTCCGGAGAATACTCTGAGGAAGCCAGGAAGCCAGGAGGAAGACCGAAGGGTAGGACGACCGACTTCCTTTCCTGGTTTCCTGGCTTCCTCAGAGATACTCCGGCGACTGGCCTGGAGGTTCATGAAAAATCTTGTCGTAGCACAAAGATTTGATCGATTAGCACAGCAGAGGACGCGGAGGACCCTGAGAAGAAGCTCCTGTGCTCGATGAGCCTGCCGGGACTGTTACTCTCATTTGAACGATGCCGTTTTTCGGGAGCGCGGAGCCCACATAATCTTGAAGACTTTTCGCGCCGCGGCGAATAAAAGTTGGGTGAGTGATGCATCGGGCGAGTAACGAAGTGTTGTACGAGAGACGGTCGGCGGCCAACGGCGCGGCCCTGTCCGCGTTGGGGATCATCAGCGCCGGCGTCTTTCATCTGAGCGGCGCCTCGTTGGCTTGGGCGGCCGGCGTGCTGGTTTCGTTCCTCGTCGTCTCCGTGCTTGTCATGGGGCGCCGAGAGACGCTCGCGCTCGATCACGAGCGCAAGAGACTCGTCCATTCGACGAGTTTCTTCCATTGGACTCGTCGTCGCGCGCTCGATGTGACGGAGGTGGATCACGTCCGGCTCATCGACAACGACGCCGTGTGGAACCTTCAGGTGCGGTTCCGAGGGGGCGTTCTGACCGTCAAGGGGATCCCGCGTGCCGTCGGATCGGATCTCGGGGAACAGGTGGCGCGCCTTTTGGGGACCCGACTGCGCATGTTCGTCATCATCCCGGAATTCGGGAGAGAGCCGCGGGAGCTGGCCCGATTCCGCAGCACCGCCGCGTCGACGAGGCCGTAGGAGGCGCCGTCAGCCCTCTTCGCGCCGGCGTGGACGAGATGCCTCCAGCCACGTGCGCAGCTCCTCGGCGAACCGTTCGGCCGACGCCGGCGGCTCGGCGGCCAGGGCGAGCAGCCGCTTGTCGCCGCCCGCATACGAGCGCAGGATCGCCGCCAGGGACGCGCAGTCGGCGGCGAGATCAGCCGGCGCGTCGGGCGGCGGGACCGCGAAGTCCAGCACGAACGGCCAGACGCCCCGGCGCGTTCGCTGCACGATGATGTTGCGGGGCCGCAAGTCGCGATGCACCACGCCCTGCTCGTGCGCGTAGGCGACGGCGCGCGCGACGCGCAGAAGGACCTCGACGGCCTGACGCCGGCCGAGATCCGCTTGATCGAGGGTCCGCCCTTCCAGGAGATCCATGGCGACGTACTGGCGGCCGTCCGCCTCATCGGCTTCATGGACGGCCACGATGTGCGGGTGGCGCAGCCGGGCGATCGCCGCGGCCTCGCGCCGGAACCGCTGGGCGTCGTGGCCGGCGAGCAGTTTCAACGCCACGGTCCGATTCAACCGAAGATCGCGGGCGCGGTAGACGATGCCCGTCGCGCCGCGGCCGATCTCCGCCTCGATTTCGAATCGACCCACGCGGGTGCCGGCCGGCAGCGCCGTCGGTTCGGGCGCCTCGAGCCGGCGGCCGCAACGGCCGCATTGATAGCGCGAGTCCGGCCGTGGATGCTCGATCAGATAACGCTTGCCGCAGGGGCATGAGACGACGTGCTTGTCCTGTCGGCGCAGGAGTTCGAGGACTTGGTGCATCTGGAGCTTGCCCGCGCGCTGGAGGATCTGGCCGAGCGGCATGGGCAGACCGCGCTGCACCAGCACCTGCTGTTCTCGGAGCGCGGCCTCCAGGTCGGGAGGCGAGACGAATCCGCCCTCCACCGCGAGACGTCCGAAGAGCCGCGCCTTGACGTCGGGCGGCGCCTCGATCTGCGACTCGCGCTTCTCGAGCAGCCGGAAGAGGGTGTCCGTGTCGATCAGCCCGGTATTCAGCATCGTTTCGAGCCGGTCCTGGAGCCGGCCGGCGTCGCCCGCCTTCTCGAGCGCGAGCTCCGCGGAAAGGCGCTCCAGGTCTTCGTTAGGGCGATGAGCCACGGGCGGAATCCTCGCAGGGAGATTGCGCCGCCGTTCGTCCGCATTATATGATCCCCCAAACGTGGGAGCGGGAGCCAGCGGAATCGCCATGAAAAATGTATTGGTCGCCGTGGGAATGGTGGTCGCCTTGGGATGCCACGTGGAACCCGATTGGCGGAGGATGGAATCGGCCGTCAGCGACGCGCGATTGCCGCGGGCCCATCCGGAGCGCGTGGTGAGCGCGCCCTTGGAGTTCGAGGAGGTTCCGGACTACCTGCGGGCCATGGAGAAGGCGGGCTGGGAGTTCGAGAGTTTCGAACCTGCGGGACCGGAATTGCCCGCTCGGTACCTGATCGTGTGCAAGGCGGTCCGGTAGCGGGCTGGGGACTCCATTGTGATCCCGGTCGGCTTTCTGTAGCATAGCCTGCTGCATGAAGCGTCATAGGACCCGTGAAGTCCCTTGCGGGAAGCTCGTCGTCGGAGGCGAGAATCCCATTTGGGTCCAGTCGTTGACCACCACGAAGACCTCCGATGTGGAGGCGACGAAGGCCGAAGTCCGGCGGATGTTGGATGCGGCGTGCGAAATCGTCCGTGTGGCGGTCTTTGACCAAGCGGACGCCGAGGCGGTCGGCGCGGTCAAGGGGTTTCTGGGTCCCGTCCCCCTCGTGGCCGACATCCATTTCAACTACAAGTTCGCGCTGACGGCCATCGAGCAGGGGGTCGACAAGATCAGGCTGAATCCGGGGAACATCGCGGGACTGGCGGGTACGTTCGACACGGTGGGTCGCGAGCGGGTTCGGCTCGTGGCCGAGGCCGCCCGGAAGAAAGGCGTCTCGATGCGGGTCGGGGTCAACTCCGGCTCGGTCGAGAAGGACCTCTTGGAGAAGTACGGCAGTCCGCGGCCCGAGGCGATGGTCGAGAGCGCGCGACGTCACTGCGAGTTTCTCGAGTCGATCGGATTCCGGGACATCGTCGTGTCGCTGAAATCCACGACGACGTCGTGGATGATCGAGAGCTATCGCCGGTGGGCCGAGATCTCCGACGTTCCTTCGCATCTGGGCGTGACGGAAGCGGGCCTTCCCGGGTACGGCGCGATCAAGAGCGCGGTCGGCATCGGCTCGCTCCTATGCGACGGGATCGGGGACACGATTCGAGTATCGCTGACGGGAGATAAGGCGCTCGAGGTGCAGGCGGCGTGGGACATCCTGAAGGCGACGGGCCGGCGGGTGCGCGAGCCCGAGATCGTCGCTTGCCCGGCGTGCGGGCGCATTCAGATCGATCTGGAGAAGATCGTCAACGAGGTGAAGGAGCGCATCAAGGATGTCAAGGTCCCGATCCGGATCTCGATCCTGGGATGCGCGGTCAACGGACCCGGCGAGGCGGCCGAGGCGGACATCGGCGTGGCCGGAGAGAAAGAGCGGGGCGTCATCTTTCGGGAAGGGAAGGAACTCCGGCGCGTGAGAGAGTGCGACATGGTCGACGAGCTGGAGAAGGAGATTCGGCGTCTGGCGGCGCAACGTGCGGCATCAGCGATGCAGGGGTGAGTCCGATGGCGGGAGATCCACGAACGGTACAGGCGAAGCGCGCGCTCTACTGCGCGACCGTGCGCTACGGGAAGATGGCCTATGTGAGCCGATTCAAGACCGACCGCGAAGGACTGGTCAAGCAGCGGGACCGGTGCATCGTGCGGACGGATCGCGGCCGGGAGCTCGGAACCGTGTTGACGTCGCTGGAGCTCCTTTCGGAGGCGGCGTCGTCCGACGGTTTGGGCGATCTGCTCCGGAGGGCTTCGCCCGACGATCTTCGCAACGCCGAACGCATCGGTCGCGAGACGCGCGCGCGCCAGATCCAATACGCGAGGGAGGAGGTGAAGAAGCTCAATCTCCCGATGAAGGTCGTCGAGCTCGATCATCTCTTCGGCGGCGAGCGCGTGGTCGTCTATTTCGTGTCGGAGACGCGCGTCGACTTCCGCGAGCTCGTGCGGAGGCTCGCGCACGAGTTTCGTTGTCGCATCGAGCTGAAGCAGGTGGGGGCGCGCGACGAGGCTCGTCTGGTGGGCGATTGCGGGCATTGTGGACTGGAGCTGTGCTGCCGCGGGCTGCTCAAGGATCTGGGCGGTATCACGATGGACATGGCGAAGATCCAGAAGCACACGGCGGATCCGTCGAAGATCACGGGCCGATGCGGGAAGCTCTTGTGCTGCCTGCGTTACGAGTATGTGGCCTACGGCGAGGCGCGGGATCTGCTGCCTCCCAGGGGCGCGAGGATCCAGACGCGCCAGGGGGCGGCCGGCGTGGTGGTGGACCAGAATCTGCTTCTGCGCGAAGTGACCATCGTGCCTGAGGGGTCCGAGGAGCGGGTCGTGGTCGGTTTCGAAGACATCGTCGGGGCGCCCAAGACCGCGGCCGGCTGCCGGGGGTGTGCCGCGCCCAAGGCCGACGGCGGAGCCGGGCCCTCGGAACCACCGGAGCCGTCGTTGGAGGAGACGAAGACCATTCCGACGGTTCACGTCGAGGAGCCGCCGCCGGCGGTGGACTTCACGGCCGTCGCCAAGGTGGAAGACGTCCCTGAGGGGCGGGGCCGGTCGTTTGAGATCGCCGGGCGGCAGATCGCCCTCTTCAAGGTCAACGGGACGATCTACGCGACGGAGGGGGCCTGTCCGCACCAGGGGGCGCCTTTGGCGGAGGGGACGCTGGAGGGGACGATCGTGACATGTCCTCTGCACCACTGGCGATTCGACGTGGTCACGGGGGAGAGCGTTTCCGGGCCCTCGCGGCTGTTCACGCTCGAATGCAAGGTCGAGAACGGGCAGATATTTGTAAAAGTTTGAGCGTGGCATTATATTAGGCGGCCCTATGAGCTTGATCGAAGGTCGATTCGGAAAGAATCTCCTGATCACGAGCGTCGACGCGATCGTCAACTGGTCGCGGGCGTCGAGCCTTTGGCCGATGCTCTTCGGCATCGCCTGATGCGCCATCGAGATGATGGCGGCGGCTGCGTCGCGCTATGATTGGGACCGGTTGGGCGTCATTCCACGCGCCACGCCGAGGCAGAGCGATCTCATGATCGTCGCCGGCACGGTGAACGCGAAGATGGCGCTCGTGGTGAAGCAGCTCTATGAGCAGATGCCGGAGCCGCGGTACGTGCTGGCCATGGGGGCGTGCACGGTGGGCGGTGGTCCGTATTACAAGTACGGCTACAGCGTCGTGAAGGGCGTGGACAAGGTCGTGCCCGTGGACGTCTATGTGCCGGGGTGTCCGCCGCGTCCGGAGGCGCTTCTGGACGGCATCATCAAGCTGCAGGAGAAGATCCGCCGCCAATCGCTGGCCAAGAGCGAGGAGATGCCGGCGAAGGATCGGGTGGTGAGTTCGTCGGTCTACTGATCCCTATGAGACTCGGAAAGGCGCTCCGGTAACCATGCCCGTCAAAGACCTCGAAACCCAGGACCCTTCGACTCGACGCCTGCGGCGTCTCGCTCAGGGCAAGCAGGAGCCACGCTGATGCCGGTCAAGGATCTTGAAACCCAGGACATGCTGCTGAACATGGGGCCGCAGCATCCCTCCACGCACGGCGTGCTGCGCCTGATGGTGCGGACCGACGGCGAGTTGGTCAGCGAGGCGACGCCGGTGATCGGCTACCTGCACCGGTGCGCGGAGAAGATCGGGGAAAGCCTGCGCTACGAGCAGTACATCCCATACACGGACCGGATGGACTATCTGTCCGGGATGAGCGACAACCTCGCGTTCGCGTTGGCCGTCGAGAAGCTGTTGAAGCCTGAGATCCCCGAGCGCGCCAAGCACATCCGGGTGATCATGGCGGAGCTCAACCGCATCGCGTCGCACCTGCTGGCGTTCGGCACGTACGGGCTGGACGTGGGGGCGTTCACGCCGTTTCTCTACGCCTTCCGCGAGCGCGAGATGATCCTCAACATGTTCGAGTACGCCAGCGGCGCGCGGCTGACGTACAACTACGTCCGCGTCGGCGGCGTGTGGAAGGACATCGACAAGAAGTTCGCGGAGATGGTGTACAACTTCCTGAACATCTTCGACGAACGGCTCAAGGACTACAACGAGCTGCTCACGTACAACCAGATCTTCATCACGCGAACGAAGGGGATCGGGGTGATTCCGGCCGACCTCGGCATCGCCTGGGGCGTCTCCGGTCCGAACCTGCGCGCCAGCGGCGTGGATTGGGACGTCCGCAAGGCGGAGCCGTACAGCGGCTACGACAAGTTCCAGTTCGACGTGGCGGTGGGCAAGGAAGGGATCGGCGTGGTGGGCGACTGCTGGAATCGGTACTGGGTGCGCATCGAGGAGATGGTCCAGAGTTGCCGGATCATCCGGCAGGCGCTGGACGGATTGCCGCCGGGGAAGTTCAGCGCGGACGTCAAGCGCGGATTCAAGGTCCCCAAGGGAGAGGCGTACACCGCCATCGAGAATCCGCGAGGCGAGCTGGGCTTCTATATCATCAGCGAAGGCGCGGACACGCCGGTGCGCGTGAAGATCCGCGCGCCGAGCTTCTGCACGTTGAGCGTGCTGCCGGAGATGGCCCGGGGCGTCCTCATCGCGGATCTGGTGGCGATCCTGGGGTCGATCGATATCGTGTTGGGCGAGATCGATCGGTAGGGGCCCCTTCGTCGCTCAGGGAATTGGCATGAGCGTGGGACTCTTAGGGGGAGCGGGCATTCGCTCTCCGTCCGGACCCGTGCCCCCGTGACCCCACCGCCAAACAGTCAAGCGCCCATCGGACTCTTTCACCGTCGCCTGTTGTTCATGTTCCCCAGAGCACCCAACATCGCGCACGTTGGAGAGGCCGGGTACTGGGTGCGGTCTTACATCGGAGGCGTCGGAGATCCACAGGGTTCCATCGTTCTTGAGAAAGACCGTTTGGATGTCGCCGACGGCTATCGCCTGTACGTCGGACACCGATGTCTGGACAGGGGAAGAGATCGTCGTGCCTTGCCCCATCGCAACGAGACCTGCGAAGTTGTTGCCCCAAGCCCACACTGTCCCGTCTTCTTTCAGGGCGAGGCTGTGCATCCCCGAGACTCCGATCGCGACCACTCCGGTCAGGAAGGCCGTCGGGTCGCTGGGGGCGACCACCTGCCGGAACGCCGTTTCGTAGGTGCTCGTGGTGCCAATCCCCAACTCGCCACTGCTATTGTAGCCTTGAGACCAAACCGTCCCGTCTTCCTTAAGCGCGAGGATCCAACGTTCGTTGGAGGCCAGGGCCCTCACGCCCGTCAGGTCGGCCATGTAACTCTCTTGTGGCTCTCCGGCCGCGTCGTATGTCCAACGAAAGACCCGGCCGTCTGTCGTCACGGAATGGCCTCCGCGGGAATCCGCATCGATGGACCTCATAGTCTCGGGTGTTTGGATTCTCCTGGGGCTGGTCTGCGCGCTGTCCCATGCCCAAACGCTGCCGTCTCTCTTAAGGACAACGCGGTGCTGACCCTGCGCCGAGACGGCGACCACCTCGGCGAGACCCTGCACTTGCACGGGGACGGGAGTATCGGTGAAAACATCCCAGGTCCACACTTTCCCGTCCACGACCGCCAATGTAAAGTCGTCTCCCCCGGCGAACACCGAACCCTGCGTTGGCTCATCGGAGGGGGACGCGAGATCGGGCTGAGGCACCGCCGCTTGCACCGGTTGCGTGCAAGTGGAGAACCTCTCTCCCCACCACGCCCGGACCTTGTACCAGTACGTCGTGCCGGTCGCGTGATTTACATCGGTGAAGGAAAGCGTGGAAACGAAGGCGGGGTTTGTGTCCGCCCATGCGTTCGGATCCGGCTGGCCGTTCTGATCCAGGGTGCGCTCGATCTCGAACTGCGTATATTGCAGATTGTCGTACTTCCAGTTCAACACCACTTCCGAGGCGCTTGCCGAGGCGATCTGCAGATCGGTGGGTGGTTGCTGCGTTCCGAGGCAACCGCAGAGGAGCAGGATGCCGGCCGTTGCGGTCGCCCATGCGGTCTTGACGATCATGGGTGGCCTCCTTCAGGGTTCCTGCAACCCTGTTCGACGTGAAGCACGGGTTCTTCCTCAGGAACCGTCTCCTGCCTCAGCGAACGCTCCACATGCAGCATGACGGTATGCGGAGTGCACCGGTTATTTCGTCACGGGCTCTTACCCAGGAATCTCCATGGGCGGCTTACGGAACCGCCGGCGGAGCCAGTTGATCGGGCGGGCGATGCGCGGCCTGCGGATGAGCCAACGCTCGATGCGGTACTTGCCCGGGAAGTCGACGAGCAAGATCCCGATGAGCAAGGTTAGGATCCCCTGGCCGGGGATGCCCGGAACCGACATGACCACTCCGGCGAGAATGAGCAGCAACCCTGCGAGGTTTTTCGCCACGAGGCGGAGAACGTGCAACGCGGGATGCCTTGGCGTCGGAGGCGCCCGCCGCGGCATCGTGAAGTAATCCGCCGGAAGGCGGAGGATGACGACGATCGCGAGGGTCGCCGTGATGAGGATCGAGCCTGCGAAGACGAGCGACCCCCAGAGGACCGCATTCCACGAGATGATCATCAAGACTTGGCCAGGCCGAAGTCCTGGATCATCTGTCGTGTGGTGAAGGCCTGCAGGAGAGGCGTCTGGACGCAATCGGACCACAGGGGGATCGAGTGCGCCAGCGCCAGCGCGATCACTTCGATCTGGTCGATGCGACCTTCGGGATAGCGCTGCTTCGCCTCCACGAGGCGCTGCTCGAAATGCACGCGGTCCGCGATCTGCAGAGGCAGAAGGCGGAGGCGCGTGTGCATGTCATTTGTGCTGCCGCCCGCGGGCTCGACGGTTCTGGCGCGCTCAATGGCGCTGGCGGTGGAGTAGAGAGGAACGCCGGAAAGCATGAACACGGGGTACGCGTCCCGTCCGAGCAGGGCCGCGCGAATGACGTCGGCGTCAGGTACAAACCCGTTGAACGAGGGGCCCACGAGTACGCCTATGATAGCTGTCGCCGGTTCTTCCGTTCAACGGTTCGTCGTTCGACCGTTCGGCAGTTCTCCGTTCGGCATGTCGACTGACACGCTTTTTGAAGTGGAATTGGGCGAAAGTTTCCGCGGTCTTTGAAACGCCGTGGTCACCGTAGGAGCCCCGAAGCGCGGGAGAGGGGAGCCGCGCGGAGCCCGCCAAGGGCGGAGGACGGCGTCAGGGTTGGGGTTTGACTCGCGTGAGGGCGTCCTCGCGGCGTTGACGGAACTCGGTGGACACTTCCGGATCGTAGTCCCCAGCAGGCTACCCTATCACTACCTCCGCACGGCGGTTATGGTGCGGACCCTTCGGGCGCTCTTCATCGACGAAATCCCGCTGGGCCGGTGGGCGAGGCTCCGGCACTTGGGCCGCACGACCGTACGGCACCTGCGCGCGGAGTTCGAGGAGGTCGTCGGGCGGCTCCGTCTTTCCGGTCAGGAGGGCACGCTCGGGCCCAAGCCTTTCCTCACGCGACTCTTTCGCTTCGGCGTCATCCGCATCGCCCGGATCTTTCGCGACTGGAAGGAGATGGAGCCCAAGCACTCGGTCGTCGGGCTCTTCGCCCGCTGATCGTGCCCGCTCTTTGAGTCGTCCCTCCTTCGCGTGCCGTGCCCCGCTTGAACTCTGTTCCGAGGCGGCCCGCCGGCCCGCTTTTCCCGCGCTTCACGCCTCGGCGCACCCCTTCGGCTTCCCGCTTGGCGTCCACCAACAGAGGTTGGCCGGCGACGAATCGGTCCGGATGCGGTACACCTCCTCGCGAAGGGAGGATGCACGATGAACGCATCGGAACTCGCGCTGTGGAGGTACTCGGTCCTCGCGCCGCTGTTGCACGCGGCCCCCAACATGTCGCTCGCGGAGATCGCGCGCCAGCTCTCGGTCCAACCCAAGGTCGGCCCCGACGGAACGCCGGTGGCGCTCTCCGCCGAAACCATCCTGCGCTGGTACACGCGCTACCGCGCCTCCGGGGTGGAAGGTCTGGAGAAGAAGTCCCGCAAGGATCGCGGCGCCCCGGCGCGCGATCGACGAGGAGGCTCTGCACCTCCTCCTCGCCCTGGCCGACGAGCACCCCGAGTGGACGGCGCGTGCCATCCACCGGGAGGCCGAGAAGCGCGTCGGCCATCGCCGGCGCGGGCGGCCGCCCGAGCCCGCGCGGCGCCGCGACCTCGGCATCCCGCAAATGCTCTGGCTTGCCGATACGATGCACGGCCCCTTCGTCTACGGTCCGCGCCGCGCGAAGTGGAAGAGCTATCTCCTCGCGTTCATATGGACGACGCCTCGCGCGCGATCATGGCCGCGCGCTTCGCGCTC
The DNA here is from genome assembly GCA_016190155.1 of Planctomycetota bacterium. Lineage (GTDB taxonomy): Bacteria > Planctomycetota > MHYJ01 > MHYJ01 > JACPRB01 > JACPRB01. The sequence continues at coordinate 972 of JACPRB010000306.1, read as the reverse complement.
TCCGACGACGTCGCCGCCCTCATCCCGATCCTGCGCGAGGCTCTCTTGGCCCGCGGCGACTTCCATGCGTGGGGTAATGTGCAGCTGCACATTACCCCACCGGCGTCCCCCGGTATCGTGACAGCGCTGGGTCTGTCTTGAGGAAACCCGTCAACATGGTAGCCCTCCAATGAATAGAGGAGAGAGTTCTACCAAGCCGACAGCCGATTTCGTTATGTGCAGTCTCGCGACACGAAGTCGCTGGGGTGCGACGAGTTGGGAAGCCCACTCACCATAACGCGCATGGCACGATAGGTGGGGCGATTCGAATCTCTACGTGCGCCGCCGCCATGACGGGATCGTGCTTTCGATCGAACATCGCGCCGCGGCCTCGCCCCCGCCGGTGACAATGGCGCTGGTCGATGCCGATGGGCCGGTGCGGTTGGAACTCCGGGAGACGCCGGTGCCGGCCGAGGAGGCGCCTTTGTCGGAACGGATCGTGCGTTCGCTGGAGGTTCGCGGGGCGCTTCGCAAAGAAGACCTGCGGCACATCCTGCGGGTGCGCAACCAGGACCTCGCCGAAGCGCTGCACGACCTGGAAGGGACCGGTCGGATCGTACGCACCGTCTCCGGCTGGACGACCGCGGCGAACGGCCCTTCCGTCTTCGCCAAGGCTTCGGCGGAAAAATCGGCGCGGTCCGGCAGTCCCGGTCCTTAGATCCGGACTGCGGGACCGCCCCCGAAGTATTGTTCCAATCGCTCGTGCCGTTCGTATACTCCTTGGGACCTTTGAAGGGAGAATGGTAGATGATTCGCTTCCTGAGCATTGGCCTGGTCGCAATGGGTTGGATAGGATCTTCCGTGCCGGCCGCTGGGCAGGAAAAGGACGCGGCGGAGAAGATCGTCCTGGACCTCGGCGGCGGCGTGAAGATGGAGTTCGTGGGGATCAAGGCGGGGAAGTTCATGATGGGAGACAAGGATTTCGACGACGCG